>CAYTFW010000016.1:0-58812 GCA_964437145.1 uncultured Rhizobiaceae bacterium | reverse complement strand
AGGAAGGCAACATCGGCCTGATGAAGGCGGTCGACAAGTTCGAGTACCGCCGCGGTTACAAGTTCTCGACCTACGCCACGTGGTGGATCCGGCAGGCGATCACGCGCTCGATCGCCGACCAGGCGCGCACCATCCGCATCCCCGTGCATATGATCGAGACGATCAACAAGCTGGTACGCACCTCGCGCCAGATGCTGCACGAGATCGGCCGCGAGCCCACCCCGGAGGAGCTGGCCGAGAAGCTCGGCATGCCGCTGGAGAAGGTGCGCAAGGTGCTGAAGATCGCCAAAGAGCCGATCAGCCTCGAGACGCCGATCGGCGACGAGGAGGATTCGCATCTCGGCGATTTCATCGAGGACAAGAACGCCGTCATCCCGCTCGACGCGGCGATCCAGTCCAACCTGCGCGAGACCACGACCAAGGTGCTGGCGACACTGACCGCCCGCGAGGAGCGCGTGCTGCGCATGCGCTTCGGCATCGGCATGAACACCGATCACACGCTGGAGGAGGTCGGCCAGCAATTCTCGGTCACCCGCGAGCGCATCCGCCAGATCGAGGCCAAGGCGCTGCGCAAGCTGAAGCACCCCAGCCGCAGCCGCCTGCTGCGCAGCTTCCTCGACCAGGGCTAATCGCCCGCCCCATAGCAAACCATAGAGCGGCGCCCCACGGGTGCCGTTCCTGTTTATGGCGTCCGAAAACCGCGAGACTCCCACGGCCGCCAGGCGGATGATCACGCCATGGACCTCGACGACGACGCTTGCTACCGCGCGATACAGGTGCGCGACCGTCGCTTCGACGGGCGGCTGTTCATCGCGGTGCGCACCACCGGGATCTACTGCCGGCCGATCTGCCCGGCGCGTACACCCAAGCGCGAGAATTCCCGGTTCTACGCCACCGCGGCCGCGGCGCAGGAAGCGGGCTATCGGCCCTGCCTGCGCTGCCGGCCCGAATCCTGTCCCGACCTCGCGTTCTGGCGCGGGACGTCGAACACGGTTTCGCGCGCGCTGGACCTGATCGAAGGCGGTGCGCTTGATACCGGCGACGTCGACAGCCTCGCCGAACGCCTCGGCATGGGCGAACGTCAGTTGCGCCGCCTCTTCAGGCAGCATCTCGGCGCCTCGCCGATCTCGGTGGCGCAGACGCGCCGCGTGCTGCTGGCCAAGAAGCTGATCCACGAGACGCGGCTGCCGATGATCGAGGTGGCGATGGCCGCGGGCTTCGGCAGCGTGCGGCGCTTCAACGAAACCTTCCAGCGGCTTTACAACCGCCCGCCCGGCCAGCTGCGTCGCGGCAGCGCGCCCGAAGCGTCGGCGGGCGCGGCCGGCGAGATTTCGCTGCGCCTGCCCTATCGCGAGCCGTATGACTGGCAGGCGATGCTGGCGGCGCTCGCGGCGCGCGCGATCCCAGGCATCGAGACGGTCGACGACCACAGCTACTGGCGGACCATCGCGCTCGACGGCGCGCGGGGCACGATCCATGTCGCGCCGGGAAGCGGTGCCTTCGCGCAGGTGACCGTGCGCTTCCCGCGACTGGGCAGCTTACCCTCGATCATCGCGCGTATCCGGCGCGTCTTCGACTTCGCGGCAGACCCCGTCGTGATAGGCGCCCAGCTTGGCGAGGACCCACTGCTGGCGCCGCTGGTCAAGCGACGGCCCGGCCTGCGCGTGCCGGACGCATGGGACGGCTTCGAGCTCGCCGTGCGCAAGGCGCTGCCCGATCCCCGCGCTCTGGCCACGTTGTTGGCGGACCACGATACGTTCCCCGACCCGGGCCAGCTCGCGACCAGGCGGAATCTGCCACCGGCCATTCGCGCGCTCGTGCGCGCCTTTGCCGACGGCCGGTTGGAAGAAGCCGGCCCGATCGAGGCGCATGGTGTGCCGCCGGCGCTCGCACGCGACGTCGCCGCCTGGCATCGACGCGAGCCCGACGCGTTCCAAGCCGACGACGCCGAGCTGGCGCGCGCGGTCGCCGCGCGGGGTTGCGATCCGCGCGATCTCGCGGTGCGCGCCGAACGCTGGCGACCGTGGCGCGCCTATGCCGCGGCCCATCTCCTCTCCGCCGATAGTGAGGCTCATCATGTCCGCCGCGCGGCCTGACCGTCTAACCGTCAGCTCCTTCCCGACACCGATCGGCGAGGCGCTGCTGATCACCGACCAAGAGGGCAATCTGCGCACCCTGGACTTCCGCGACTACGAGCCGCGCATGCGTCGTTTGCTGCGCCTGCAATACGGCAAGGACATCGCGCTCGACGACGGGCCGGCACCGAAGAAGCTAGCGCGCGCGTTGACGGCATATTTCGACGGCGACATCGGCGCGCTCGACGACATCGCCTGCGAAATGGCGGGCACGCCGTTCCAGCGTTCGGTGTGGAAGGCGTTGCGCAAGATCCCCGGCGGCCAGACGACGAGCTACGGCGCGCTGGCGCGGCGCATCGGCAGGCCGGCGGCGATGCGCGCGGTCGGCGCGGCCAACGGCGCCAATCCCATCTCCATCGTCGTGCCCTGCCATCGCGTTATCGGCACCGACGGGTCGCTCACCGGCTATGGCGGCGGCCTCGACCGCAAGCGCTGGCTGCTCAAGCACGAAGGCGCGCTCGACGCCTGACGCCTCAGGTCGTCGGCGCCTTGCGCCAGCTGTCCGGGATCGGATCGCCATCGGCCAGTTTGTATCCGGCGCCGCCGTCGCTCATGCCGAGGTTGTGGATCGCCCATTCGCCAACCCCGTACCAGATGTGCGGGCCGGGACAGTTGGAGCGCTGGTTGATCTGCTTCGACGGCACCGAGCCCTGCCGCAGCTCCGACCTGAAGGGATTGCGGCCGGACAAGCGTGTATCGGAGACATAGCCCTGGCGATGCGCAAAGACAAAATCGAGGTCCCACTGACCCTTGAGGTAACCCACGAGCTCGCGGCCGGCGTCGATCTGCGCCTTGGATGGGATGTGTCGGCCATAGTCAGCGGGCTTGTGATAGACGCCCTTGTCGGTCGGAAAATTGCCAGCGAACTCGATGGCGATGCCGACATCATTGAAGCCGTTGGATGCCCACAACATCGCGTCGGCCGGATGCAGCTGCATGATCGTGCCGTCGGGCAACACGGCAAAGTGCGCGTTGATGTTCATGTAGTTGGCGACCACGCTGCCACGAAAGACGGCCATCTGATGCAGGATGACCGAGTCGATCATGCGCTTCTCGCGCGCCTTGCCCTTGCGCAACACAACGGGCGTCTTGGCGGTGACGTCGACGATCTTGGGAGGAAGGTACATCGATGTCATGTCGGCCTCCGCTGATCAAAGGAGGAAGTGTCCGCCCGCCGATGCCCGGCGCCAAGTCGCGAGTTCGTGAGACTCCACATCGAATGAGCGGAGCGAGATGCTCTTGCGTTGCGGGCACGAAAAGGCTTCCTTGCGCCGGCTCGCAACGAGGGTCCCAATGCTCACGATCTACGGCGTCTATCGCTCACGCGCCTCACGCAACATCTGGCTGCTCGACGAGCTGGGCGTGCCCTACCGCCTGGTGCCGGTGATCCAGCATTATCGCCAGTCGAGCGGCCCGACGCTGCTGCATACCCGTTCGCCGGACTTCCTGAAGATCAACCCGAACGGCCACGTCCCGACGATGGACGACGATGGCCTGGTGCTGCACGAGTCGCTGGCGATCAACCTCTACCTCGCGCGCAAGCATGGCGGCCCGCTCGCCGGGGCGAGCGTCGTGGAAGAAGGTCAGATCGGCATGTGGACCCTGTGGGCGGTGACCGAGATCGAGCCCCATTCCATCCAGGTGCTGTACCACCGCGTCAGCAACCCCAACGGTCCCAAGGACGAAGCCGTGGCGCAGGCCGCGATCGCCGCGTTGCGGGGGCCCTTCGCCGTGCTCGATCGCCATCTTGCCGCGCATGGCGGCTACGCCGTGGGCCATCGCTTCACCGTCGCCGACATCAACCTCGCGGAGTGCGTGCGCTACGCCAGCGTCGCGCCCGAGCTGTTCGACGCGGCGCCCGCCGTGAAGGGATGGCTCGCCGCCTGCCAGTCACGGCCGGCGTTCCGCGCGATGTGGGCCAAGCGCGACGCCGAGCCGGCGTGAGCTACGCCGCGGCGAGCCGCTCCCGAACATAGGGGATGTGCTCGCGGCCCCAGTAGAGATCGCCGTCGTCGAACAGGAAGCTCGGTACGCCGAACACGCCGGCGGCTTCGGCCTCACGCTGCAATCGCAACAGCTCGACCCTTCCCTCGCCGCCGAGCCAGGCCGCGAAGCCAGCGACATCGGCACCGCACTCGCGTAGGGTCGCGGCCACCACGCCCGGGTTCTCGATGTCGAGTTCGCGCTTCCAGAAGCGCTCGTAGGTGACGTCGATGTAGCGCGCCTCGATCGACGCGCCCTGCCGCTTGGCCCATAGCAGGCCGATATGCGCCAGCGAGGAGTCGAAGATCTTCCGCGTGCCGCGGATCACCAGGCCGCGCCGGTTGGCCTCGCGCCGGCAATCCATGTAGCTGTACTTCACGCGCCGCCATTGATGGGCGTTGCGGCTTTCCTCCAGCACGCCGCCCGAGCCGTCGACCTTGGCGCTGCCGAGATAAGCCGGGATGTCGAGCGTGTAGGGCAACCACTCGATCATCGCGCCGGTCTCGCGCGCGAGATCGCGCGCCGGATCCTTGGCGAGGTAGGCGTAGGGACTCTTGAAGTCGATGTAGAAGCGGATGCGCGCGGGCATGTTGGGCTAGTACCGCAGCGCGCCGTCACGCATCACCGCGATATAGTGGCAGACCGCGGCGGCGAGCACGAAGCCGTGCCAGATGGCGTTGTGATAAGGCAAGCGGTGCCAGAGATGGAACACCACGCCCAGGCTGTAGAGTCCGCCGCCGACGAGCAGCAACACCAGGCTGGCGCCCGACAGCGCCTCGACCACCGGCCCCATCGCCGGCAGGATCGCCCAGCCCAGCGCCAAGTAAAGCGCGATCGACAGGCGCTCGAAGCGACCCGGCAGCGCGAGCTTCAGCACCACACCGCCGACCGCAACCGCCCACACCGCGCTCAGCAGCACGGCGCCCCACAGGCCGCCGATGGCGATCGCGGCGAAGGGCGTGTAGCTGCCGGCGATCATCAGGAAGATCGCGGCGTGGTCGAAGCGCCGCAGGATCGCCTTGGCGCGCGGCGACGAAACCAGATTGTATGCCGCGGAGAAGCCGAAGCCGGCGACGACGCCGAAGACATAGAGGCCCAGCGCCGCGATCTGGGCCGCGCCACCCGGTACCGCCACCGCCAGAAGCACGACACCGGCGATCACCGCGCAGCCCACGCCGGCGATATGGACGATGGCGTCGGCGATGCGCTCACCGCGCGTGTAGAGAGGAAAGGCGAGACTCATACGCGGGCACCCGAGCTTGCACCTCAATCGGCACGAACCTACCTTAGCACTGTCGGAAAAGGCACGCATGCCCGTGTGGTTCAGCCGGGCGTCTTCCCGCGCAGCGTCCCCTCCCCGCGCCAGCCAACGGCAGGACATCGACCATGCGACAGCTTATCTCCCTCGTCACGCTCGGCGTCGACGACCTCGCGCGCTCGCGTCGCTTCTATGTCGACGGCTTCGGCTGGAAGCCGGTCTTCGAGATGCCCGAGATCATCTTCTACCAGATGAACGGGCTGGTGTTCTCGACATGGCTCAGAACGGCGCTCGACGAAGAAGCGCAGCGCACCACGGCTGTGAAATCAGCGGGCTTCGCGCTGGCCCACAATGTCGAGAGCCGCGGCCAGGTGCAGCCCATCCTTGACCATCTCGCCAAGTATGGCGGACGCATCCTCAGGCCGGCGTCCGAGCCGCCGCACGGCGGTATGCGTGGCCTGATCGCCGATCCCGACGAGCACGCCTGGGAGATCGCCTGGAATCCGGCCTGGCCGATCGATGCCCAGGGCCGGGTGCGTTTCGGAACCTGAGCCGGTATGCTCGACCATCAGGAGGTCGGGCATGCAATTCGGTCTGTTCGGCGGGGCGCGCACCCAGCGGCGCGATGACGGCTCGGGCGACAGCCAGGCCTATGACGACTTCATCAGCTATGTCGTCGAGGCCGAGCGGCTGGGCTTCCGCAGCGTCTTCCTCGTCGAGCACCACTTCACCGGCGTAGGCCAGCTCTCGGCGTCGCTGACCCTGCTGGCCTATCTCGCCGCGCGCACCCGCAGCATCCGCCTGGGCACCGCCGTGGTCGTGCTGCCTTGGCACAACCCCGTGCTGCTGGCCGAGCAGGCGGCGACGCTCGACCTGCTGTCGGGCGGCCGGCTCGATTTCGGCGTCGGCAAGGGCTACCGCGCCTCGGAGTTCGCGGGCTTCCGCATCGCCATGGACGAGGCCACCGAGCGCTTCGACGAGGCGATCGAAGTGATCCGCAAGGCCTGGACCAGCCCCGGCCGCTTCTCGCATCAGGGCAGGCGCTGGTCGTTCGACGACATCATCGTTGAGCCCGCGCCATTGCAGCGCCCGCACCCACCGCTATGGCTCGCCGCCGGCAGCCCCGACTCGATCCGCCGCGCCGCGCGCGAGGGCTACAATCTGCTGCTCGACCAGCTGGGCTCGGTGGCGCTGACCATCGAGCGCGTGGCGCTGTTCCGCGATGAATGCATCCGTATCGGTCGCCCCTACGACCCGACGATGGTCGGCGCCACCCGCGCGCTGCAGATCGTGCGCAACGACGCCGAGCGCGCCACCGCCTACGAAACCCGCGCCCGCGTCGTGCGCACCATCGGCGACCTCGCGCGCGGTGGCGGCAAGCTCGTCCCGCCCGAGCAGGACGACGCGCCGCTGCTGGGCACGCCCGCCGAAATCGCCGCGCGGCTGCGCATTCTGCGCGACGGCGGCGTTGGCAACGTGCTGCTGGTCGACCCCGGCGCCAGCGTCGCCTCGCTACGCGCCTTCGCGGCCGAGATCATGCCGTCGCTGACCGAGGAGCGCGCGGCCGCGGAGTAATCCCTTCTCCTGCGCAGGCGGGGAGAAGAGTCACTTGAGCTTCTCAACCACGCGGCCCAACCGCTCGAGGGTGCGCAACACCATAGCCTGCCCGAGCCCCGGCCATTGCACGCGCAGCAACAGGTGGTTGGTGCCGGTGGTCTCACCGTACCGGCCGATCCTGTCGACCACCTCGTCGGGCGAGCCGATGATGAAGCGGTCGGCGGCGAACTTGTCGAAGTCCTGACGGATGCGATCGGCCGGCACGAAACCGCTGGCGCCGCCCCAGCTGGCATAGGCCTGGTACTTGAAGAACAGCGGCTCGCGCACCTCCTCGAAGCCGCCGACATGGCATTCGCGGATGACAGGGAACTCCGTCGCCGGCGGCAGGCCTTCGGCGGCGCGGGTCTCGCGAAAGAGCTTGCCCAGCCGGCCCACCGACGACTGACTGACCAACGGCGAGGGCATCCAGGCATCGGCGAGCTTGGCGGCGCGCTTCACCGGCACCTCGACGTCACCCGCCATCCAAATCGGCGGCCCGCCCGGCCGCTTGGGCCGCACGCTGGCCTGCACGCCGCTGACGGTATGGAAGCGTCCCTTGTGCTCGACGACGGGGTCGCGCCACATCTTGCGGATCACCTCGACACCCTCGATGAAGCGCGGCACGCGCTCCTTGAACGGCACCCCGATGGAGTCGAACTCTTCCTGCCGATAGCCCAGCCCCAGCCCGATGATCGCCTTGCCACCGGTCAGCCAGTCCAGCGTTGCCGTCTCCTCCGCCACCACCACGGGATTGAGCAGCGGCAACAGCAGGAGACCGGGCCCGATCTCCATGCCCTCCGCATCGGCGGCGAGCCGCGACAGCAGCGGCATGGCCTGGAACATCTGCAGCGGCTTCGACACGAAATGCTGACCGACCATCAGCGATTTCAGGCCGGAGGCGCGCGCCACCTTCACCTGCTCGATCAGGTTCGCGAGCTCCGGCCCGAGATCGGCGCCCTCGCGCCACTGCGTGGCCATGTAGAGGCCGAGCTTCATGGTGTCCTCCCGATCCATTGTTCGAGCATCAGTCTGAGGGTGCTCGATGAGCACCCGCAAGCGTGACGTCCGTCGTTCTGGTCTTTGATGCGCTTCACAAGCCGCGCTGATGGCCCGACCGGCATGTCATCCAATCGCGATTCGCGATACCCTGTCGCCGTCCGATCGCATCGCGCACACAGGAGGAACCATGATCCGCAGGACAACCACGGCGCTGGCCGCCGCTTTGCTCGGCGCCATGGTCCTGATCGCCGATGCCAGCGCGCAGTCCACCGTCGTCTGCTCGGTCGGCCAGAAGGTGTGCGGCAGCCGCTGCTACTCGCCGCTCAAGGGTGAGAGCTGCAACGAAGGCAACATCGTCTGCCAGGTCGGCCAAAAGGTCTGCGGCAGGCGCTGCTATTCGCCGCTCAAGGGCGAGACCTGCAACGTCAGGTAAACGACCTCAGCCTTCGAACGTCGGCAGCGCCCCGCCCACCAGCGGCACGAAGCGCACCGGCATGATCGGTTCGCGGGTGAAGCCGTCCTCGGTGCGCACGACGCGCTCGACGGTCTGGTTGACCGGATCGTCGCCCACCGGCACCAACATGATGCCGCCGACGGCGAGCTGCCCGATCAGCGCCGTCGGCATGTCGCCGGCGGCGGCGGTGACGATGATGCGGTCGAACGGCGCCTGCGGCGGCCAGCCCTTGGTGCCATCGCCGACGTGGTAGACGACATTGTGGATGCGCAGGTCGAGCAGACGCTTCTCGGCGTCCTTGGCCAGCACCTTGTAGCGCTCGATGGTGTAGAGCCGGCGGCAGAGCTTGGCGAGGATCGCGGCCTGGTAGCCCGAGCCGGTGCCGATCTCCAGCACCTTCATGCGCGGGCCGACATCGAGCGCCTGGGTCATCGCCGCGACCACCAGCGGCTGGCTGATGGTCTGGCCGAAGCCGATCGGCAGGGCCATGTTGTCATAGGCGCGCTCGACGAAGGTCGAGGAGACGAAGACCTCGCGCGGGATCGCGGTCATCACCGCCAGCACGCGCTCGTCGTCGATGCCGCCGCGCCGCAATTCGGCGATCAGGCGTTGCTTGGCGACGGTGGTCATGTCGCTATCGTGGCGGGCTTCTCAGCCGCGCGCCAGAGCGTCGCGCAGGCGGCGGCGCATCGTCTCGTGGGTCAGGTCGAGGTGCAGCGGCGTGACCGATATGCGGCCCTCGCGCAGGGCGGCGGCGTCGGTGCCCGCCGGCGGCTCCATGTCCTCCGGCGCGTAGCCGACCCAGTAGTACTTGCCGCCCCTGAGGTCGTTGCGCTCGTCGATGAAGCCGCCGAAGCCGAGATGGCCCTGCCGGGTCGTCTCGACGCCGGTGACCGAGGCGGCGACGACGTCGGGGAAGTTGATGTTGACGAAGGCTTCCTTGGACCACTCGACCGAGAGCACGTCGCGGATGATGCCCGGCGCATGATGCACGCCGGTCGCCCACTTCACGGGATGGCCGCGCGTGTAGGCCTGGCTGAGCGCGATCGAGCGGATGCCCAGCAGGCAGCCCTCCATCGCCCCGGCGATGGTGCCGGAATAGGTCACGTCGTCGGCGATATTGGAGCCGTGGTTGACGCCCGAGAGCACCAGCGCCGGCGGCTTGTCGGCCAGCAAGTGCTTGGTCGCGAACAGCACGCAATCGGTCGGCGTGCCCTCGATGGCGAACTTGCGCTCGCTGAGCGCACGCAGGCGCAGCGGCCGGCTGAGCGACAGCGAATGGCCGACACCGCTCTGGTTCAGCTCAGGGGCGACGATCCAGACGTCGTCGGAGAGCGCGCGGGCGATCTCCGTCAACGCCTCCAGGCCAGCCGCGTTGATGCCGTCATCGTTGGTGACGAGGATTCGCGCGCCGGCGGGGTCGAGCGGTGGGTAGCTCATCGTGGCGAAAGCGTCGTGACGCCGCCCATGTAGGGACGCAGCGCGTCGGGGATCGTGACGCTGCCGTCCTGATTCTGGTAGTTCTCGAGGATCGCCACCAAGGCGCGGCCCAGCGGCAGACCCGAGCCGTTGAGCGTGTGCACGAAGCGGTTGCCCTTGCCCTCCTTGGGCCGATAGCGCGCGCCCATACGGCGGGCTTGGAAGTCTCCCATGTTGGAGCAGCTCGAGATCTCGCGATAGCGCCCCTGCCCCGGCAACCAGACCTCAATGTCGTAGGTCTTGCGGGCACCGAAGCCCATGTCACCGCTGCACAAGGTGACGACCTGGTGTGGCAGATCGAGCCGCTTGAGCACCGTCTGCGCACAATCGGTCATGCGCTCGTGCTCGTCCGCGGATTGCTCCGGCGTCGTGATCGACACCAGCTCGACCTTGATGAACTGATGCTGGCGGATCATGCCGCGCGTGTCCTTGCCGGCCGAGCCCGCCTCCGAGCGAAAGCACGGCGTCAGCGCCGTGTAGCGCAGCGGCAGTTCCTTCTCGTCGAGGATGCTGTCGGCCACCAGATTGGTCAGCGGCACCTCGGCGGTGGGGATCAGCCAGTAACCGTTCTCGGTGTGGAACAGATCCTCGGCGAATTTCGGCAGGTTGCCGGTGCCGTACATCGCCGCATCGCGCACCAGCACCGGCGGCGCAACCTCGGTGTAGCCGCTCTCGCTCGTCTGCAGGTCGATCATGAACTGGCCGATCGCCCGCTCGAGCCGCGCCAGCTGCCCCTTGAGCACGACAAAGCGCGAGCCGCTGAGCTTCGCCGCGGCGGCGAAGTCCATGCCCAGCGGCTCTCCAATCGACACGTGATCCTTGGGCTCGAAGGCGAAGTTACGCGGCGCACCGGACTGGCGGGCTGGCACCGGCACGTTGTCGTGCTCGTCCTTGCCGTCGGGCGTCTGGTCCGACGGCAGGTTGGGCAGGCCCGACAGCAGGTCGTTGAGCTCTTTTTCCGCCGCCGATGCGGTAGCCTCGGCGGCCTTCTGGATGGTATCGAGCGCGGCGACCTCAGCCATTAGGGCGTCGGCCGACTCGCCCTTGCCGCGCGCGATGCCGATCTGCTTCGACAGCGTCTTGCGCCGGGCCTGCGCCTGCTCGCCCTCGGTGATCGCGGCGCGGCGGCGCGTGTCGATCTCCAGGACAACGGCGCTGTGGGGTGGCAGATGGCGGCGGGCGAGCCCGGCGTCGAAGGCGGCCGGGTTGTCGCGAATCACTCGGATGTCATGCATGGCGAGGGCCAGGAGAGGCAGAGGAGAACGAAGGGATCAGGCGCCTGTTGTGCGGGTGGCGCCGCGCCCGGTCAAGTCGGGGGCGATGTGCCCGGACTCGATCGTTCGGCCTCGGCCTTGTCCTCGGCCTTCTCCTCTGCCGCCTCTGTCGTGCTGCGCTTCCTCTCGATCGACATGCCGATCAGGATGGAAAGCTCGTAGAACAAGATCAGCGGCACGGCGAGCGCGATCTGGCTGACCACGTCGGGCGGCGTCAGCACCGCGGCGACGATAAAGGCGATGACGATGGCGTAGCGCCGCTTGGCCTTGAGGCCCGCGGTGGTGACGATGCCGACACGCACCAGCAGGGTGAGCAGCACCGGCACCTCGAAGGCGAAGCCGAAGGCGAAGACAAGTTGCAGCACGCGTTCGAGATAGTCGGACGCGCGCAGCGTCGCCTCGATGCCCTCTGGCTTGTACAGCGCCAGCATGAAATTGATCACGTAGGGCATCACCAGGTAGTACATGACCGCGCAGCCGGCATAGAACATGAACGGCGTGGCGATCAGGAACGGGCGGAACGCCGCCTTCTCGTGGCGATAGAGGCCCGGCGCGACGAAGGCCCAGAGCTGCGTGGCGATCAGCGGGAAGCCGATGATCAGCGACAGGAAGGCCGACATCTTCACGGTGACGAAGAAGAACTCGAAGATATCGAGCACGACCACCTTGTACCCGTCCGCCGTCGCCGGCTGGATCAGGAAGGTGAAGATCGGCTTGGCGAAATAGAAGCAGACGACGAAGACCAGCATGAAGCCGGCGATCGCGTAGATCAGCCGCTTGCGCAGCTCGATCAGATGATCGAGCAGCGGCATCGGCTTGTCGTCTTCGGGTCCGTCGATCGTGGTCACGCAGAATGGTCCGTGGCGGTGGCGCCGCCGGTCAGAAGTTTAGCCGACCGCGACCTTCGCCGGTGGCGGGCCGGGCTCGTTGGCGGGCTTCGGCGTAGCGGTCGCCACCTGCGGCTCGGGCGGCGACGTGGACTGTTCGACCGTGATCGGGTCGGCGACGGCAGAAGGCTCGAGCGCCGGCGTCGGATCGACGACCGGCTCAGGCGCCGGCGGCGACAACAACTCGGCCGTCTCGACCGGTGGCGCCGACTCGGTGCCGGATGTCGAGGCGTCGATCGCCGCCTTGGCCTTGGCCATCTCGGCCTCCGCTTCGGCGATACCGGCATCGACCTGTCCCTTGATCTCCTTCATCGGGTCGATGCCGGGCAGGTCGAGCACGGTGTTGCTGTCGATGGTCTTCTTGACCTCGTCGAGATCGGCCTGCTTAACCATATCGTCGACATGACCGCGGAACTCGCTGGCGAGGCCGCGCGCCGTGGCGACCCAACGGCCGACCGTGCGCAGCATCGATGGCAACTCCTTCGGGCCGATCAAGATCAGCGCGACGACGGCGATCACCAGCAGTTCGGGACTGTCGATTCCGAGCATGGCGCGTTGGCCCCGGCGCGATCAGCCGGCGATCAGGTCTTGGCCTGCTGGCTCGACGCGGGCGCGGCCGAACTGGCCGCCGCCGTCGTGGCACCCTGACCAATCGTCTTGGCGTCGTCGCCCGGCGTCGCCGGGGCGGTCGCCGGCTTGTTCGGGTCGGCGGCGGCGGCGTTGTCGCCCGAGACGCCCTTCTTGAAGGCGCTGAGCCCCTTACCGAAATCGCCCATGAGCTGCGAAATCTTGCCGCGGCCGCCGAACAACAACAGGATGATCGCCAGAACGATCAGCCAATGCCAAATGCTGAAGCTTCCCATTGCACGCCTCCTCCGGGCGATCGCGGGCCTTCGCGCCCGCAAGCTTGACCGGGTTATTGCACCTTAGGGCTTTACGCCGCAACCGGCCGGCTCGGATCGCCCCTGCGGCCGGTTGACCGTCCGTTCCCTATGTAGTGTCGCCCACGGCGAAGACGAAGGCCTGTTGCGCGTCGAGCGACACCGCCAGCTCGGTCCCCTCCTCGGGCAGGAACTGGCCCGGCACACGGGCGTGCCAGTGACTGTGCTCCTCGCTTCCCGCAGCGGCGGCATCGTGCCGATGGGTCGGGTCGGTATTGAGGCACAGATGCACCCAGCTGGTGCGCCCCAGCAGCCGCGCCGCCAGCACCCGCGCCTTGACCGCGCCCTGGGTCGGCCCAGCGCCCGGGCCGGCGGCCACCCCGGCCAACCTGAGCGCCTCGGGCCGGATCAGCACGTGCACCCCCTGGCCCTCGGCGATGCCATCGGCCAGCAACGGGCCGAACGGCGTCTCGACCCGGCCGCCACGTGACACACCATCGATGCGGTTCACATCGCCCAGAAACTCCGCGACGAACTCGGTGGCCGGCCGGGTATAGACGTCGCGTGGCCGGCCGACCTGCACGATCCGGCCGGCCCGCATCACGGCGATGCGATCGGCCATGAACATGGCTTCCTCTGGGTCGTGGGTGACGACCAGCGCCGTCGTCCGATCCGCCTTCAAGAGGTGCAGCGCCTCGTCGCGCACCACGCCGCGCAGGCGCGCATCCAGGCCGGAGAACGGCTCGTCCATCAGCACGATGCCCGGTGCCGGGGCGATGGCCCGCGCCAGCGCTGCGCGCTGCTGCTGACCGCCGGAGAGCTGGTGCGGCCACGCCTTGGCGTAGCCCTCCAGATGCAGACGGCGTAGCAGCGCCGCCACCCGCTCGGCGCGCTCAGCGGCCGGCAGGCGACGCAGGCCGAAGCCGACATTGGCGCCGATATCGAGATGCGGGAACAGGGCGAGGTCCTGGAACACCAAGCCGACCCCCCGCGCCTCGGGCGGCGCCTCGCGGCCCGGCTCGGCCACCACCTGGTCGCCGACCATGATGCGACCGGCCTGCAGCGTCTCCAGCCCGGCGATCAGACGCAACACGGTGGTCTTGCCGCAGCCCGACGGCCCGAGCAGGCAGACCACCTCGCCCGGTTCGACGCGCAACGACACGCCGTCGACCGCGAGACGGCCGTCATAGGCGTGGCTGATACCCTGGATATCCAGCGCGGAACCGGTCAGACGCATCCCGCCGTTCATAGCGGCTGGCGCGATCGTGTGCCAGTGGCGCTTGTCGTCAGCGCACGCCGTAGCGCGCCATCTCCTCTGCGATATCCGACTGGATGGCCTTGGCGGCCGCGATGTCCGCCGCGCCGCGCGCCACGTCGCCCGCGCGCTGACGGGCGACGCCGCGGCCATAGAGCGAGGTCGCGATCTTGCCGTCGGCGCGCAGGGCGGCATCGTAGTCGGCGATCGCCGCGTCGTGGCGGCCGGCCTTCAGATGCACCAGGCCGCGACTGTCGAGGAACGCGGCCTCACCGGGCTTCAGGCGGAGCGCCTCCTCGCAATCCGCCAGCGCCGGCCCGAGCTGCCCGATGATGGCGCGTACCCAGCATCGCGAATTCCACGGACTCGCGTCCGCGGGCGCGAGGCGGATGGCGCGCGTCAGATCCTCGATCGCCCGATCATGCTGGCCCAGCGCCTCGAAGCATGCGGCACGCCGGGCCAGGGTATCGGCGTCTTCGCCGCCCAGCCGAAGTACCTCGTCGTAGTCGGCGATCGCCGCACTGTAGTCCCGCATCTGATGGCGGAGCGTGGCGCGTGTCAGCCGCGGCGCGACGTCGGCGAAGGCGAGGCGAACAGCCTCATCGAGATCGCGGATGGCCTCGGCATGCCGCCCCAACCGTGCCAGGACCACGCCGCGATTGTGGTGTCCGCGATAGTCTCTCGGGTTCAGGTGGATCATCTCGGCGAAGTCGGCCATCGCCCGATCGTATCGCTCCGCGGTGCCATGGACACGCCCGCGCGCCAGGAAGAAGTCCGCGTCGGACGGGTCGAGGCGGATCGCATGGTCGAGATCGACAAGCGCCGCGGGGAGATCGTTGGCACCCTCATGGGCCCGCGCGCGATTGTAGTACGCCTTGGCTTGACCGCGCGGCGTATCGCGTTGCGCATCGATCGCCACCGTGCAGGCGTTGATCCTCGATATGATGGGTGTCGCCTCGTCGCTGCAGATCCGCCACTGCTCCGTGGCGTCCTGCGCGAGCACGGGTGCGCTCAGCACCGCCGCGATCGCCAACAGGGCGGCGCGGCTCATGGCGTTGATCAGTCCGCGGCCTTGACCGGCGCGTCGTCGCCGGCTTCGAGCGGCTCGGCCGGGCCGTCGTCGCCCTCGTCGGTGAGCGGCAGGTCGGGTTCTTCCGGTCGGTAGATGCTGGGCTGCGCGCGCGGATCGAGCAGACCGGCGGCCTTCAGCTCGTCCATCCCAGGCAGATCCTCGATCGCCGAAAGGCCGAAATGCTCGAGGAAGAACTCGGTGGTGCCCCACGTCACAGGCTTACCCGGCGCACGGCGGCGGCCCATCGGCCGGATCCAATTCTGCTCGAAAAGGAAATCGAGCGTGCCCTTGCTCAAGCCCACGCCACGAATCTGCTCGATCTCGGCCCGCGTCACCGGCTGGTGGTAGGCGATGATCGCCAAGGTCTCGACGGCGGCACGCGAGAGCTTGCGCGTCACCTGGGTCTCTATGCGCAGCTTCTGCGCCAAATCGGGGGCGGTGCGGAAGACGAAGCCGCCGGCGACGCGCACGAGGTTCACGCCGCGGCCAGCGTACATCTCGGCCAGCTCGGCCAGGATCGAATCGATGTCGGCGTCGTCGGGCAGGCGCTCGGCCAGGGTCGAGGCGTCGAGCGGCTGGGCCGAGGCGAAGAGCAACGCTTCGATCAGGCGCAGGTTCTGGGCGTGCGGATCGGCGACGATGTCGGACGCCGACTCCACGGTCTCGGGTGTTTCGGACTGGTCGGTCATGTCGGGGGAGCCTCTTCACTGGCGCTCCGGCGCAGCATCAAGGGGCCAAAAGACTCGGTCTGGCGCAACTGCACGATGCCGTCCTTGGCCAGCTGCAGCGTGGCGACGAAGGTCGCGGCGACAGCCGAGCGACGCTTCAGCGGATCGGTGAGGCCCGGCGGCAGGAAGGCCGACAGCGAGGCCCAGTCGATGGCGATGCCCAGCATGCGCTCCAGCCGCTCCAACGCCTCCTCGACCGAGAAGAACTGCATGGCACGGATATGATAGGCGTCAGCGTCCTTGGGCCGTTGCTGGTCGCCATAGGCCTTGAGCAGCTCGTAGAGCTGCACGTCCCACTTTGACTTGCGCACGATCAGCGCACCCTCAGGCTTGCCGCGGCCGAAGGTATCGACGCCCAGCCGGGGGTGCGCCATCAGCCGCGCACCTGCCTGCTGCATCGCCTCCAGCCGTCGCAGCTGCCATTGCAGCGCGTCGGCCATCTGCTCGCCGCTCGGCTCCTCGTCCTGAGGCGGCTCGGGCAGCATCAGGCGCGACTTCAGATAGGCGAGCCACGCGGCCATCACGAGATAGTCGGCCGCCAGTTCCAGCCGCAGCCGGCGCGCCTGCTGCACGAAGACCAGATACTGGTCGACCAGCGCCACCATGGAAATGCGCCGCAGATCGACCTTCTGGTCGCGCGCCAAGGTCAGCAGGACGTCGAGCGGTCCCTCGTATCCCTCCAGATCGAGGATCAGCTCGCCTTCGCCCGGCGCCAGCACATCGGGGGCGCCCTGGTCGAAATCGCTAGAGGTGGGGACGTCGTTGCTCATCGGCTACTACAAATAGTCTAAAAGGGGCTGCGCCCGCGAGTCGAATCGCCCGCGACTTATCCCCACGCTGGCAAGATTATCTTGCTATTTCAATGCACTAAGCGACCGGCCGATCGAGCAGCTCGGCCAGCCGCCGGCGATACAGCGCGAGATCATCCCGCCCCGCCCCGTCGCGGCGCGCCTGGGCCAGGGCCGCGCCCCTGGCGACGCGCGCCGCGCCGCGCGGCGTGAGGGCGCCCACGGCGGAGGCGATCTCGCGCATCTGCTCGAGATCCCCATTGCAGTGGAGGACCATGTCGCAGCCGGCATCGAGCGACTGGCGGGCGCGCTCGGCGTAACTTCCACCCAAGGCCTTCATCGACAGATCGTCGGAGATCAGCACCCCGTCGAAACCGATATGGCCACGGATGACATCGCCCACGACCCGTGCCGACGTGGTGGCGGGCTGGTTGCTCGACAAAGCGCGATACAGCACATGCGCCGTCATCGCCCAGGGCAGGTCGGCCAGCGCGCGGAACGGCGCGAAATCGGTCCGTTCCAGCTCGGCGCGCGAGGTCTCCACCATCGGCAATTCAAGGTGACTATCGGCGCGCGCGCGGCCATGCCCGGGCAGGTGCTTCATGACGGGAATCACGCCACCGGCGAGCAGCCCGTCGGCCTGCGCCCGACCCAGCGCCACGACCGCCTGCACGGTGTCGGCGAAGGCACGATCGCCGATGACGCCATGCGCGCCGGGGACCGGCAGATCGAGCACCGGGGCGCAGTCGACATCGATACCCAGTGGCGCGAGATCGGCGGCGAGCAGCCGGCCATTGAGCCGGCTGGCCATCATCGCCGCCGCCGGATCGCTGGCGTACAGCTCGCCGAACACCGAGGCGGGCGGCGCCAGGCGCCAGTGCGGCGGCTTCAGGCGCTGCACACGCCCGCCCTCTTGGTCAATCAGCACCGGCGCATCGTCGCGGCCCACCGACTCGCGGAGAGAGTCGACGAGACGGCGGACCTGGTCGGGGGTCTCGACGTTGCGCGCGAAGAGGATGAAGCCCAGCGGATCGCTGTCACGGAAGAACCGACGTTCATCGGCGCTCAGCGCCGTCACGGCGCAGCCGAAGACCACCGCGCGGGGAACAGCCACCTGCGCTACCGCGCCGGCGGGACGATCACGCAGTCGACGTTGCGCGACTTGAGCCGATCGCAGGCCGATTTCGCCTGCTTGTCGTCGAGCGGCCCGGCCTGAACGCGGACCCAACCCGCTTTGTCGCCACGGTCGATACGCACAGGCTGCATCGACAGCTGCCCGAGCACGTCGGCGTGAGACTTCTGCAGCCGCGCCCAGATCGCACGGGCTGCGTCCTCGGAACGGTCGGCGGCCAGCTGCACGCGATAGCCGCCCGCGGTGGCGACCGGGGGCTCCAGCGTGTCGATGAGCTTGGTGAGCGAACCGGCGCCGGTGTCTTTCACGATCGGCTGCGTTGCCGCATCGGGCTTGGCCGGCGGCGCGGGTGGAGCCCCGGCCGTCACTGTCGGCGGCGCGGCGGGCGGCTGGCCGGTCGTCGGCGTTGGCGGTTGCACGGGAACCGGCGCGACGGCCGGCGGCGGGGGCGCCGCGGCAGGTGCGCGGGGCGGCATGGTGGGCACGCTGGGCGGCGGCAGCAGCCGCTCGGTCTGCGGCGGCACGGCCTTGGGATCGACGCGCGTGTAGACGTCCTTGTCCTGGTTGGGCACCTGCATGCCCTTGGGGTCGTCCGGTCGCACCTTGGCAGGGCCGGGTGGGGTCGGGATCACCGGCGTCAAGCCCGTGCCACCGCGCTCGATATCCTGCTTGTGGGCCCAGTAGACCACACCGCCGAAGCTCGCCATGGCGGCGATGCTGATCATCACCGTCAGCAGCACGCCCTTTCGGCGGCCGGCGGCGATGAGCATCGACGGGGTCGAACTGGCAGCCGCCGCGGAACGGGCGGCGAGATCATCCATGGAAATCGACCGCAGCGGAGGGCGATCAGCGGTCGGGCCTTGTGCCGGCGATGGGTGATAGACAACGGGCCCGCTTGCCGGCAGCGGGTCTTTTTGGAACATCAACGCATCTCCTCGGCGGGGGTGACGCCGAATACTTTCAATGCAGATTGTATCACGAATCCAACCGCTTGTACCAATGCCATACGCGCCAAGGTCAGTTCAGAATCGGACTCAATTATGAACCGCAAGCCGGTTTCGTCGCGGCCCCGGGTCCAATGGGCGTGGAACTGGGAGGCCAGGTCGTAGAGGTAGAAGGCCAGTCGGTGCGGTTCATGGGTCTGGGCGGCCGCCTCGACCTGCCGGGGCCATTGCACCAGGGTCTTGATCAGAGCCAGCTCGCCCGGGTCGGTCAGCCGGGCCAGGGGGGCGGCGGCCAGCGCCCCGGCGTCTGGTACCGGCAAGCTGGCCTGCGCCGCCTGCCGGAATACCGAGCGGGTGCGGGCATGGGCGTACTGGACGTACCAGACCGGGTTGTCGCGCGACTGCTCGGTGGCCTTCACCAGGTCGAAGTCGAACGAGGCGTCATTGCGCCGCGTCAGCATGGTGAAGCGCACGACGTCGGGGCCGACCTCGTCGAGCAGGTCGCGCAGGGTGACGAAGGTGCCGGCGCGCTTGGACATGCGCACCAGCTCGCCGTTCTTCAGCACCCGCACGAGCTGGCAGAGCTTGATGTCGAGCGCGCCCTTGCCCGAGGTGATCGCCTTGACCGCCGCCTGCATGCGCTTGACGTAGCCGCCGTGATCGGCGCCCCAGACGTCGATCATGTCGGCGAAGCCACGCAGGTACTTGTCGTGGTGATAGGCGATGTCGTTGGCGAAGTAGGTCCACGAGCCGTCGGATTTCTTCAGCGGTCGATCGGTGTCGTCGCCGAACTGCGTGGCGCGGAACAGCGTCTGCTCGCGCTCCTCCCAGTCGTCGGGTTTCTGGCCCTTCGGCGGCTCGAGCGCGCCCTGGTAGATCAGGCCCTGCTTGGTGAGCGAGTCGAACGCCGCCTGCACCGCGCCACTGTCGACAAGGGAGCGTTCGGACGTAAAGACATCCATGTGCACGCCCAGGGTATCGAGATCGCCGCGGATATCGGCCATCATCTCGTCGATGGCGAATTGGCGCATCGGCGCCAGCCATTCGCTCTCGGGCAGGGTCGTCCACTTCGCACCGTCACGCTGGGCGAGCTTGGTGCCGACCTCTTTCAGGTATTCTCCCGGATAGAGCCCCTCCGGAATCGCGCCGATCTCTTGCCCCAGCGCCTCGCGGTAGCGCAGGAAGGTCGAGCGTCCCAAGGTATCGACCTGCGCGCCGGCGTCGTTGATGTAGTACTCCTTGGTGACCGCGTAGCCTGCCTTGCGTAGCAGATTGGCCAGCGCGTCGCCGACTACGGCGCCGCGCGCGTGCGCGACGTGCAGCGGGCCAGTCGGGTTGGCCGAGACGTACTCGACGTTGACCTTCTCGCCCTTGCCGAGATCGGAATCGCCATAGGTCGCGCCGGCCCTCAGCAGCGCCCCAAGATGGGTGCGCCAGACATCATCGGCCAATCGAATGTTGATGAAGCCTGGTCCGGCCACCGCCACTTCGGTGACGCCCGAGATGGCACGCAACCGCCCGGCCAGCGCGTCGGCGATCTCGCGCGGTTTCTTGCGCGCGCTTTTGGCCAGCACCATCGCCGCGTTGGTGGCGACATCGCCATGCGCGGCGTCGCGCGGCGGTTCGGCGGTGACGGCGGAGAGGTCGAGACCGGCCGGCAGCTCGCCGGCGGCCTCCATGGCACGGAGCGCGCCGACGATCTCGCCGGCGATATGGCGGAACAGGTTCATGGACCCAGGAGAAGCGGTTGCGGAAGCGGACGGATCGGCCCTGATAACACGCTCAGGTGTACGGGTCGAACAGCCGTCGGTGCTCCTCGAGGGCGTAGTTGTCGGTCATGCCGGCGATGTAGTCGGCGACGACCCGGGCGCGGCCGCGCTGGTCGTGCTCCAGCGCCCGCACCCGCCACTCGTCGGGCAGGCAACGCGGATCGGTGAACAGCAGGCCGAAAAGGTCACCGACGACACGGCTGGCCTTCGATTTCATGCGATGCACGCGCCAGTGGAAATACATGCGCGCGTAGAGGAACTCGCGAACGGCGGTATTCGCCGCGGCGATCGCCGGCGAGAACGCGACGACCGGCCGGCCCAGATGACGGATGTCGGCGACGTCGCGCGGCGCCGCCTCAGCCAAGCGCCGGCGGGTCTCGCCCACCACGTCCTCGACCATCACGTTGATCAGCCGGCGGATCGCCTCGTGCGTCAGCCGCGCCTCCTCGATCGCGGGATAGCGCCGGCGGACCTCCTTGAACATGTCGCCGACCAGCGGCAGCGGCAGCAGATCCTCGATCGCGAACAGGCCGGCGCGCAGGCCGTCGTCGATGTCGTGATTGTTGTAGGCGATGTCGTCGCTCAGCGACGCGACCTGCGCCTCCGGCCCGGCATAGGTGGCGAGATCGAGGTCCCAGTCACCGCTGAACTCGACGATGGCCGCCGGCAGGTCGGCCAGGGTCTTGTTGCCTGAAAGCAGCGGACCGTTGTGCTTGACCGCGCCTTCCAGCGTCTCCCAGGTCAGGTTCAGCCCGTCGAACTCGGCGTAGCGGTGCTCGAGCTTGGTCAGGATGCGCAGGGTCTGGGCGTTGTGGTCGAAGCCGCCGTGGTCCTTCATCGCCGCGTCGAGCGCCTCCTCGCCCGAATGGCCGAACGGCGTGTGACCCAGATCGTGGGCCAGCGCCAACGCTTCGGCGAGGTCCTCGTCGAGCGCCAGGGTGCGCGCGATCGAGCGCGCGATCTGCGCCACTTCAAGCGAATGGGTCAGGCGCGTGCGGTAGTGATCGCCTTCGTGGTTCACGAAGACCTGCGTCTTGTGCTTGAGCCGGCGGAACGCGGTCGAATGGATGATGCGGTCGCGATCACGCTGGAACGGCGAGCGCGTCGCCGTCTCGGGCTCGCGATGGAGCCGTCCGCGAGTCTTGCCCGCCTGTGTCGCCCAGATCGCGAGATCAGCCATGGCCCTGCTCCGCAGCGGCCGGTCGCCGCCTACTTCACCAAGGTGATGGGCACGTCGACATGCGCGACGGCTTCCTGCGCCACCGACCCCAGCAACACGCCGGACACGCCGGAATGACCACGGGTGCCCAGCACGACCTGCTTGGCCGCGATCTTTCGCGCGTACTCGCCGATGATCTCGGCAGGCTGTCCGACGAAAATGTGCACCTGTGCCCGCACACCGGCCGCTTCACAGAGGCGCCGAGCCGACCGCAGCGCCGCCTCACCGTGTTCGCGATGATAGTCGCTGATGGTTTCCCGATCGACGAAGGTCGACACCACGCCGCCCACCGGCGGCTGGACATTCACCAGGTGCAGCATGTCGGCGAACCCGCCGGTCACCAGGTCGATCGCGTGCTTCACCGCGCGGTCGGAATTGGCTGAACCATCGACCGGAACGAGGATCGAGCCCTTGTCGCTCATGGACTCCTCCTACTTCCGCTTGTCGGTGCTGGCGCTGTCGTTCCGCGCGAGGTCGACCAGTTCCGGCGCCTGGCTCGCGAGCTTGGCTTGCTGGCGCCTGCTCAGGAACTTACCGACCACGACGACGAAGATGGCGCCCGCCACGGCGCAGACATAGTGCGCGTAGGGGATACGCGCTTCGAGCCACGCGGCGATCGTGCCGGCAGGCGCGACGGCTGCTTGTGGCGGCTTGCCGTCGCTCGACATCACCTCGCCGCCGATCCAGCCCAGCAGCGCGCCGCCGAACACCACGAGGATCGGGTATCGCTGCAGCAGCGCGGTCAGATAGGTACTGCCGTAGATGATGATCGGGATGCTGATCAGCAGGCCGAGGATCACCAGCACGCCGTCGTTGTTGGCGGCGGCGGCGATGGCGATGGCGTTGTCGAGGCTCATCACCGCGTCGGCGACGATGATGGTCCAGATCGCGCCCCACATATTGCGGCTGGCCTTGACACCGTCGCCATGCGCCTCGCTCTCGTCACCCTGGGTCAAGAGCTTGACGCCGATCCACAGCAGCAGGGCGCCGCCGATCAGCTTCAGGTAGGGCACGCTCAGCAGCAGGCCGACGATGAACACGAACAGCACGCGCAGGGCGATCGCGCCGAAGCTGCCGATCAGGATCGCCGGCTTGCGGTGGCGGTCCTCTAGGTTGCGCGCGGCCAGCGCGATGACCACGGCGTTGTCACCCGCCAGGATGATGTCGGCGACGATGATCTTGCCGAGGGCCGCCCAGAAGGCCGCGCTCGACAGATCAGGCATCACGAATTCCATTCGCCCCTCGATGTATCGCGGCCGGACGGCAAGGCGGCGCACCATAGCGTCTCGTCCCGGCGTGTAAATACCCACCGCACCGGAATTCGACGCTTTCGCGCCCGCTGGGGGCGATGCTATCCCGGGCGCGAAACGGCGGGGAGGGCCGAATGGCCGCGGCGACGACCTACAGCAAGATGTTTCCGGTGTCCTGGTCCGAGCTGCACCGCGACGCCAAGGCGCTGGCCTGGCGCCTTGCCGATACCGGCCCCTACAAGGGCCTGGTCGCGATCACCCGCGGCGGCCTGGTGCCGGCGGCGATCGTGGCGCGCGAGCTGGAGCTGAGGCTGATCGACACGATCTGCTGCTCGACCTACGAGAAGACGAAACGCGGCGCCAAGGTCGAGGTGCTCAAGGGCACCCAGGCCGAAGCCGACAAGGGCGAGGACTGGCTGATCGTCGACGATCTGGTCGACACCGGCGTCACCGCCGAGCGCGTACGGCAGATGCTGCCCAAGGCGCATTTCGCCACGGTCTACGCCAAGCCGGCCGGCAAGCCGATGGTCGACACCTTCATCACCGAGGTCAGCCAGGACACCTGGATCCTGTTCCCCTGGGACCAGGAGGCGGTGATGTCGACGCCGATCGTCGAGCTCAAGCAGAAGCGCCGCTAGGGCGCTTGCGCCGCCGCGCGGATTAGGCCCATGGTTCGGCCCGAAAGCAGGGGGAAGGAGCGCTCAATGGCTAAAGTCGCCCTCATCACAGGCGCCGGATCGGGTGTCGGCAAAGCCGCCGCGCTGGGGCTGGCCAAGGAAGGCTTCGACGTCGGTCTGGTCGGCCGCCGCGCCGAGATGCTGGAGGCCGTCGCCGGCGAGGCGCGCGCGTCGGGTGTGAGGGCGCTGGTGCTGCAGGGCGACGCCGGCGATCCAAAGCAGGTCAAAGCGGTCTTCGCCAAGCTCAAGGAGGGCCTCGGCCGTATCGACGTGCTGTTCAACAACGCCGGCACCGGCGCGCCGCCGATCCCGATGGAGGACCTGACCTACGAGCAGTGGAAGGCGGTGGTCGACATCAACCTCACCGGCTCGTTCCTCTGCGCGCAGGAGGCGATCCGCATGATGAAGGCGCAGAAGCCGCAGGGCGGTCGCATCATCAACAACGGCTCGATCTCGGCCCACGCGCCGCGGCCGCGCTCCGCCCCCTACACCGCGACCAAGCACGCCATCACCGGGCTCACCAAGGCGATCTCGCTCGACGGCCGCGAGTTCGACATCACCTGCAGCCAGATCGACATCGGCAACGCCGCCACGCCGATGACCGAGCGCATGGCGCGCGGCGTGCCGCAGCCCGACGGCTCGACGCGCATCGAGCCGACGATGGACGTCCAGGCCGTCGCGCGAGCGGTCGTCTACGCCGCGACCTTGCCGCCCGACGCCAACATGCTGTTCATGACGGTGATGGCGACCAAGATGCCGTTCGTGGGGCGCGGCTAGGGCAATCGTCTTCAGCGCGCCCGAGGCGCGCAGCCTAGCCTTTAGGCGGCAGGCGGGTATTCGTAGTGCCCGCCTGTATCTTCCGGCGAAGACGCTCCATGATCGATGGGCCGTCTTCGCTGGGACCACTGGCGATGCCGGCATCCCAGAGGGTACGCAACTCGTCGATCGTGTAGCCGCCCAAATCGCCATTCGCCGGCTCGGCCGCAGGCGCGGAATTCCCTTCTTCGCGGTTGTGCGCCATCTTCGCTACCCCACCATCCGATCCTTGCCCGCCCAGTACTTGGCGCGCAGGGCTTTCTTGTCGACCTTGCCGACCGCGGTCAGCGGCAACTGATCGACGAATTCGACACGCTTGGGCGCCTGCTGCGAGCCTTTTCGGTCCTTGACCAATTGCGTCAGCGTCTCGGCCTCGACCGTGGCGCCGGGCTTGCGCACGATCAGCGCGGTGACCGCCTCGCCCCATTTCGGATCGGGGACGCCGATCACCGCAGCCATCGCCACGTCGGGATGCGTGGTCAGCGCGTCCTCGACCTCGCGCGGGAAGACATTGAACCCGCCGGTGACGATCATGTCCTTCTTGCGATCGACGATGTAGAGATAGCCACGCTCGTCGGCGCGCGCGATGTCGCCGGTGTGCAGCCAGCCGCCCTTGAACGCCTCTTCCGTCTGCTCCGGCCGTTTCCAGTAGGACTCGATGGTGCAGGGCGAGCGCACGCAGATCTCGCCCGCCTGTCCGGTCTCAACCTCGTTGAGATCCTCGTCGAGCAGCTTGACCTGCACATCGGCCACAGGCGCGCCGCACGACGCGAAGAGCTCGGGCCGCTTCGTGTCGTGGTCGGCTTTGCGCAGCACGCTGATCGGATAGCACTCGGTCTGGCCGTAGAGCTGCGAGAACACCGGACCGATACGCTCCAACCCCTCGACCAGCCGCGTCGGCGACATCGGGGAGGCGCCATAGAGCAGCAGCTCGAGCGACGACAGATCCGTCCGGTCGAGCTGTGGATGATCGAGCAGCACGTAGATCATGGTCGGCACGAGCAGGGTGAAGTTGATGCGCTCGCGCTCGATGGTGGCCAACACCTTGGCCGGATCGAAACCCTTCATCAGGTGAATCGTGCCGCCCAGCATCAGCGCCGGTGTCACCTTGGTGCCGGCGACATGGGTGATCGGCGCCACGGCGAGGTAGCGCGGGTCCTTGGGGAACTCGAAATCGGCGAGCACCGAAGGCGTAATCGCCCCGGCCGACCGGTGACGGCGGATCGCGCCCTTGGATTTGCCCGTCGTGCCGCCGGTGTAGTTCAGCATGGCGTAGTCGTCGGCGTTGGTGAGGTCGCGCGGGCTCGCCTCGCCGGCCTTCTCCGCCGCCGCCAGCAGATCGACGCCAAACGGCGCCTTGCCCAAGGTGAATACCGTTCTCAGCCGCGCGGCGCGCGCCGCCAGCTGCCCGCCCCGCTCGGCGTAGGCCGGCACGTCGACCACCAGCGCGTCCATGTCGCCGTCGTCGATCTGGTCGAGGTGGTCGTCGATCGAGCCTAGCGGATGCAACCACGTCGTCACCAGGCCGAGCGCACCGGCGGCGACGCCGGCGCACCAGCCCTCGACGCGATTGGCGCTGAGCAGCGCGATATGCGTGCCGTGCCTCAGCCCGGCCGCGGCTATCGCCGCCTGCATGCGGCCGATCAGGGCCAGGGTGCCGGCGTAGCTGATCGCGCCGCCATCCCAGGCGAAGGCGGTACGGTCGGGAAAGCGACGCAGCGCGCGGAACACCAGGCTCGTGCCGGTCGGCGCATCGTAGAGCTGATTGGTCATGTCGACGTTTCCCCGAGGTCAGCCCTGTGGATGCGCCGTCATCCAATGGCGCGCGATCTGCTCGCGGGTTGCGACCCAGACGCGGTCGTGGCTCAGCACATGGTCCATGAAGCGCGCCAGCGCCGCGGCACGGCCGGGGCGACCGGCGAGGCGGCAGTGCAGGCCGATCGACATCATCTTCGGCGCGCCCGCAGCGCCCTCGGCGTAGAGCGTGTCGAAGGCGTCCTTCATGTAGTTGAACCAGCCCTCGCCGGCGCTGAAGCCCGGCGGCACGGCGAACTTCATGTCGTTGACGTCGAGCGTATACGGCACGATCAGGTGCGGCGCGCCCTCGACGCGCACGTAGTATGGCAGGTCGTCGGCGTAGGAGTCGCTCGAGTAGAGGAAGCCGCCGTTCTCGACCACGAGTCTGAGCGTGTGGTCGCTGAAGCGGCCGGTGTACCAGCCGACCGGCCGCTTGCCGCAGGCCGCCTCGATGGCGCGGATCGCCATGTGCATGTGGTCGCGTTCCTCCGCCTCGCCGAAATCCCTGTAGTTGATCCAGCGATAGCCGTGACTCGCCACCTCATGGCCGGCCTCGATCATGGCGCGGCCAGCGGCAGGATTGAGCTCCAGCGCGCGACCCACCGCCCACGAGGTGAAATGGATCCTGCGCTGGGCGAAGAGGCGCAGGATGCGCCAGAAGCCGGCGCGGGCGCCGTACTCGTAGACCGACTCGGTACTCAGGTCGCGCTGGCCGATGAACGGCTGCCCGCCGGGCACCTCCGTCAGATACACCTCGGAACCCGGATCGCCGTTGAGGACGGTGTTCTCGCCGCCCTCCTCGTAGTTCAGCACGAAGCTGACGGCGATGCGCGCGCCGCCGGGCCATTGGGGGTCGGGCGTCTTGGGACCGTAGCCATAGAGATCGCGTGCGAGATAATTGAGCGCCATCGCCGCCTCCAATGGCCGCTGATTGTCGCGCGGCCCCGCCACCTGTATAGCAACGGGCGGGGCAAATCACAGCGGATGGAGCGAAGACGCCATGGATAGCGTCGATCTCGCCACGAAAGCCGTGCGGGAGGATCGCCTGTGGCAGCGCCATGCCGACATGGCCAGGCTCGGCGGCACGCCCAAAGGCGGCGTCAATCGCCAGGCGCTGTCGGCGGAAGACGCGGCGGCGCGCAATCTGCTCATGTCGTGGGCGAAAGCCCGCGGCTTCGCCGTCTCCACCGACGCGATCGGCAATCTCTTCGTGCGCCGCGCCGGAACCGATCCGGACGCCCGACCGATCCTCAGCGGCTCGCACATGGACAGCCAGCCCACCGGCGGCCGCTTCGACGGCATGTACGGCGTGCTCGCCGCCTTCGAGGCGCTGGAGGCATTGGAGGACGCCGGCGTACGGACCAAACGCCCCGTCGAGGCGGTGGCCTGGACCAACGAGGAAGGCAGCCGCTTCCAGCCCGGCGCCATGGGCTCCGCCGTGTTCGCCGGCCACTACGATCTTCAGACGATGCTGGAGGCGAAGGACTGGGACGGTGTCGTGCTGAAGGACGCGTTGGCCCAGACCTTGAAGGCCGCGCCAGCGCCGGCGCGCGCGCCGGGCAACGCGCTCGACGGCTATGTCGAGGTCCATATCGAGCAGGGTCCGAGGCTGGAGGACGCGCGCAAGACCATCGGCGTCGTCACCGGCATCCAGGGTAGCCGCCGCTTCATCGTCACGGTGCTGGGCGAGGAAGCGCATGCCGGCACCACGCCGCGCGCGGCGCGTAAGGACGCTTTCGTCTCGGCGGTGGCCATGGCGGCGGCGATGCAGGCCGCGACGCGCGATGCCGAGGACACACTGCGCTTCACCATCGGTCGCGTCGAGGTCTATCCCGGCTCGCCCAACACCGTGCCGGGCCGTGTCACCTTCACCATCGACATGCGCCATCCGGAGACCGCAGCGCTGGAGCGCTACGAGGCGATGCTGCGCGACGCCGTCGCGCTGCATGCCGCGCCCTGCGCCGCCACCATCGAGCGCGTCACCGATGTGGCGCCGACGGTGTTCCACAAGGAGGTCGTCGACATGGTGCGCGACGCCGCGCGACGCCTGGACCTCTCCAACATGGACATGCCGTCCGGCGCCGGCCATGACGCCATGCACATCGCCCGGCTCTGCCCTACCGGCATGGTCTTCGTGCCCTGCGAGCGCGGCATCAGCCACAACGAGATCGAGAACGCGACGCCCCAGGACCTCGCCGCCGGCACCCGCGTGCTGGTCGAGACGCTGGTGCGCCTCGCCAACCGCTAAGGATAAACCATGTCCAGTTTCGACAAGAGCCTCGTCGCGATCCTCTCCGACCTGATCGCGATTCCCAGCCCCTATCCGCCGGGCGAGAGCGTCGATATCTGCGCCTATGCCGCCAAGCGCCTGAAGGCCGCCGGCTATCAGGTCGAGACCGTCACCAAGACCAAGAAGGTCGACAACGTCGTGGCGCGGCTGAAAGCGAAGAACAACGGTCCGAGCGTCGTGTTCAACGCGCATGTCGACACGGTGGGCGTGGGCGAACGCACCAACTGGAACACCGATCCATTCAAGGCGGCGCTCAAGGGCGGCAAGGTCTACGGGCTGGGCGCCGGCAACTGCAAGGGCAGCATGGCGGTGCAGCTCTGGCTCGCCGAGGAGATCGCCCGCCGTGGCGGGCCCGCCACCGGCGAGGTTGTCTTCACCTTCGTCGCCGACGAGGAGAATCTCGGCCCCGACGGCATGGCGCATCTGCGCGCCACGGGAAAGGTGAAGCCCGACGTGCTGATCCTGGGCGCGCAGACCGAGAACCAGCTGATCGTCGCCGAACGCGGCGTGCTGTGGGCGCGCATCACCACCAAGGGCAAGGCGGCGCATGCCGGCAACCCCGCCGCCGGCGACAATGCGATCCTGCGCATGATGCATCTCGTGGCCGTGCTGCAGACCTATTACGACAAGATGCTGCCCGGCCGTGTATCGGGGGCGATGAAGTCGACGGTGAATGTCGGCATGTTCCATGGCGGCCACAACACCAACGTCGTGCCCAGCGCCTGCGTGGTCGAGATCGATCGCCGCCTGCTGCCCAACGAGAAGGTCAAGGCGGCCTTCACCGAGCTCAAGAAGGTCGTCGATTCCGCCGGCGAGCCGCGCGGCAGCTACAAGGTCGAGTTCCTCACCGGCACCAATGGCTTCTTCGCACCGGAGAACGGCCAGGGCGTCGCGGCGTTCGAGAAAGCGATCCAAAGCCGCCTGCGCAAACGCGCGAAGTTCCTCAACGCCACCGGCGTCAGCGATGGCCGCTACTTCGCCGACGACGACATCGAGATCATCAATTTCGGCCCGGGCTCAGGCGCCCAGGGCCACGCCGCCAACGAAAGCGTGCCGGTCTCGCAGATGGTCGACGCCGCGCATATCCAGCTCGCCGTGGTCGGCACGTTGAACGGACTTGCCGGCTGAGCCGCGCATGGCCGCCGGCCGTCCGCCTTTCCGCGCCGATCATGTCGGCAGCCTGCTGCGACCCGCCGCGCTGAGGCGCGCCTTTCGCGAACGCGCCGCCGGCACGCTCGACGAGGCGGGATTCCAGGCGGCGATGGGCGGCGCCATCCGCGGCGCCGTGCAGCTGCAGGAGGATGTCGGGCTCGGCGTCGTCAACGATGGCGAATTCCGTCGCGGCTCCTATTGGGGCCGCTTCGTCGAGCGGGCGCATGGCTTGGGCATCGGCGAGGCGCGCTTCAAGTTCCGCGACGAGACGGGCGCGACCACCGACTTCACCGCACCGGTCGTGGCCGCGAAGGTCGCGCGCGTCGCGCCCATCGCGGTCGACGAGGTCGCGTTCGTGGCATCGCTCACGCGCCTGCCGGTCAAGGTGACGCTGCCGGCACCCTCGACCATGCATTTCTGGCGGGGATCGTCCTTCGCCGAGTCCGGCGTCTACCAGGACGCCCGCGCGTTCTACGCCGACCTCGCGGCGATCTATCGCGCGGAGATCGCGGCTTTGGCGGCGGCGGGCGCACGCTACGTGCAGCTCGACGAGGTGGCGCTGGCGATGCTGTGCGATCCGGCGGTACGCGACATGGTCCGCGCCGACGGCCTCGACCCCGATGGCCTGGTCGACCTCTATGTCGGCGCGATCAACGACTGCGTCGCGGGCGCGCCGCCCGATGTCACGCTCGCCGTCCACATGTGCCGCGGCAACTTCAAGGGCAAGTATCTCTCGGAGGGCGGCTATGAGCGCGTCGCCGAGCGGTTGTTCGCCGGCGCGCGGGTCAATCACTTCCTGCTGGAGTATGACACGCCGCGCGCCGGCGACTTCACCCCGCTTCGGCTGATGCCACGCGACAAAGGCTGCGTGCTGGGCCTGGTGAGCTCCAAGCTGCCTGACCTGGAGAGCGTCGACTCGCTGCGGCGACGCATCGACGAGGCGTCGCGCTACATCGATCTCGATCGCCTCGCGATCAGCCCGCAATGCGGCTTCGCCAGCACCGTCGCCGGCAACCCCGTCGGCGAGGACGACATGCGCGCTAAGCTCCGACGCTGCGTGGAGGTGGCCGAGGCCGTGTGGCGTTAGAGTCTAAGCGCGAGCGCAAGGCTGGCTTCTTTCCCCGCTCACAGTGCGCGCCGACACTACGCCCCATCGTCAGGCGGTCTTCTGCGCCACCAGGCCGCGCTGCTTGATCTCCTCGTCGCGGATGATGAACTTCTGCACCTTGCCGGTGATGGTCATGGGGAAGGCCTCGACGAAGCGCACATAGCGCGGAATCTTGTAATGGGCGATCTGGCCCTTGCAGAATTCGCGAATCTCCTCGTCGGTCGCGCTCTCGCCCTCGCGCAGCTTGATCCAGGCGCAGACCTCCTCGCCGTATCGCGTATCAGGGACGCCGACGACCTGCACGTCCTGCACCTTGGGATGGCGGTAGAGGAACTCCTCGATCTCGCGGGGATAAACGTTCTCGCCGCCCCTGATCACCATGTCCTTCAGCCGGCCGACGATGTTGACGTAGCCCTCTTCGTCCATGGTCGCGAGATCGCCGGTGTGCATCCAGCCGCCCGTGTCGATCGCCTCGGCGGTCTTCTCGGCGTCGTTCCAGTAGCCGGTCATCACCGAGTAGCCGCGGGTGCAGAACTCGCCGGTCTCGCCGCGCGGCACGATCTTGCCCTCGCCGTCGACGATCTTGATCTCGATATGCGGCAGCACCTGGCCGACCGTGGATACGCGCCGCTCCACCGGATCGTCGGTGGCGCATTGCGTGGAGACTGGCGAGGTCTCGGTCATGCCGTAGGCGATGGTGACCTCGTGCATGTTCATGCGGCTTTGCACGCGTTTCATCACCTCGATCGGGCAGGGCGAGCCGGCCATGATGCCGGTGCGCAGGCTCTTCAGGTCGAACTCGGCGAAACGTGGATGGTCGAGCTGGGCGATGAACATGGTCGGCACGCCATAGAGCGCCGTGCAGCGCTCCTCGGCGCAGGCTTGCAGGGTGGCCAGCGGATCGAACGCCTCCGCTGGATAGATCATGGTCGAACCGTGCGTCAGGCAGCCGAGATTGCCCATCACCATGCCGAAGCAGTGATAGAGCGGTACCGGAATGCACAGGCGATCGTCGGGGGTGAGCTTCAGGCCTTCACCGACGAAGAAGCCGTTGTTGAGGATGTTGTGGTGCGAGAGCGTCGCGCCCTTGGGAAAGCCGGTCGTCCCCGACGTGAACTGGATGTTGATCGGATCATCGAACTGCAGCTTGGGGCCGAGGTCGGCCAGCGCGGTCTTCTCGGCGTTGCCGCCGGCGCGCGCGACATCGTCGAAGTTCAGCATGCCGGGCGTCTTCTCGCCGCCCAGCCGCACGATGTGGCGCAGATGCGGCAGCTTCTTATCCCGCACCAGGTCCTCGACGATCTCCAGGTAGTTCGAGGTCTTCAGCGAAGGCGCCAGGATCAGCGCGCCGCACTCGACCTTGTTCATGGCGTATTCGAGCTCGGCCCGGCGATAGGCCGGGTTGACGTTGACCAGCACCAGGCCGGCCTTGGCGGTGGCGAACTGCGTCAGCGTCCATTCCGCGTTGTTCGGCGACCAGATGCCGACCCGCTCGCCGCGCTTCAGTCCCAGCGACAGCAGGCCGGCGGCGAGGTCGTCGACCCGGCGGCCCAGCTCGCCCCAGCTCCAGCGGATGTTCTGATGCCGCACCACCAGCGCCTCGCGCTCGCGGTGGGCCGCGACCCGACGATCGAAGAAGGCGCCGATGGTCTCGCCGATCAACTTGGTCTTCGAGGTGCCGTGGTCGTAGGACAGCATCCGCTTCTCTCCCGCTGCACTTTCTCTTGGCATCGCAGCCTACAACAGGGCCGCTGGTTTGTGGTATCCTGCCGGCAATCAACCAAGAGCGCTAATTCCCCATGCGAGCGATCCGGCTGCCCATATTCGGCGCCCTTCTCCTCACCGTGTCAGCCTTGCCCGCGCCATCGTCGGCGCAATCCGCGGCCGCCCCGCCCCCCACCCTCACACCCGCTGATTGCGCCCACCCGACGCCGCCCGTACAGCTGGCGACCCGCATCCTCTGCTCGGCCGTCGTCATGGCGCGGCTCGCCCAGCGCATCGACGAGTCGGCGCGCGCATTGCGGCTCAGCATCGCGCCCGACGAACGCGCGCGCTTCGACGCGGACCAGGCGGCGTGGATGGCTACCACCGGCACCGCCTGCCAGGCCGATGCCGCGGGCGATGCCGATCCCGCCCGCGAGATCGCCGCACGCGACTGCATGCTGACGCGCTTCAGCAACCGCTTGACGGCGATGCGTCACATGATCGGCACCTGGCGCGCCGGCGTCATGCGCGACTGCGCCTTCACCGCCCGGGCGCTGTCCGTCGCCATCCCGGCCCAGCGCACCATCGCGCTGACCTCGCGCATCACCCGCTACGAGGACACCGCGGCAGCGCTGCGCTACCTCGCTCATGCCCACAGCATGGAATTCGTCGCTGGCGCCGACGCCGAGGCGAGGCTGCGAGCCGAGATCACCGCCGAGGGCGAGGCCCGTGTCGTGCAGCGCGTTCTGGCGACACTGGCGGATTGCGACAAGAAGCACGACACCTACCAGGGCCGCGTGCCCGCCACACCGGTCGGCGGACCGGCCAATCCTGCGACACATCCGCCGGAAATCCTGGCGTCGCTGGCGCCGTCGCCGATCCGCGCGCTGTGCAACGGGCTGGCCACCGAGCGCGAGGCATTGGATCGCTGCCTGACACGCAAGGCCGTGTCCTACTACGAGGGTCGCCTCACGGAGGCAGGGCGCCAGGCGACCAATAGCGGCGCCATCCCCCACCCGCAGACCCACGAGACCTGGGCGAGCTACCGCGACCGGCATTGCAGCTGGAGCGTGGCGCACGTCTCCGACGAGGAACGCGTCTCGCAGCACGATCGCTGCCTGCTGTCGCTCGCCGCACGCCGCGATCTCGAACTGCGCGACACGCTGGCGGCGCGTGAGCGATACCGCGCGCCCGCGCCGGCCAAGGGTAACTAAGCCATGCCCCAAAGATCACTTTCGATTTACAGCATGACGGACGCTCTGAACTGCAGCCGTTTGGTCGTTTCCTTATGTCGGGTTCGCACTTCTCTGATGCTCTTAAGGATCGAGGCACTCTTCAGGCGTCGTTGCCTCGGCAACATTGAGAATAGAGCCAGCTCAAATGCGGCAGCATCCAACCACTCCACATCATCCTTGTAGCCGAGCACTGCCCGCACGCCCGTCACTTCGTGGAACTTTGTCAAATGAGCGCCATGAATGCGCAATGTCGAACAAGATGCGAACATAATCACGCGGCCGTCGCAGCGATCCTCCAGAACACCAGCCAACCAATCGAGACCTAGTTCAACTTTGTCATATCGAACGTTCTTCAGGCGTCGCGACGAGATCTTTCCATGGTTGCCGTGCACGGCAAGATAGAGATACGGATATGATGCATAAGCCTTCGATGACCACTCATGCAGATGAAACGCGAGTTCACCGTCAGTCGAGACATCGCGATGAACGTAGGGAATCTTGCTACCTGACCGTAGTATAGAGAGCACCGGCTCGACGCTCAGTTGTCTCCGTGGATTTCGTAACCAACTGCCCTCAATGCAATAAATTCCTGTCATGAACAACTCCCCCCCTGGTCATCTGCCGATCCGTGCCTTTAGTACAACAATGCCGACGAAGTGGGTTACTCCAGATCAAAGCATCGAACCCATACATCAAGTCCGAACGCCCAATCGCACAGTGGCTCCCGGACGCGGCGAGCAACGAATAGGACAGGTAAGACGAGAGCTTCGGCGGGTAGCCCCTGAAGTTCGGCGCTGAACGCCGCCTTGAACGTAACGCACTCGAACACGGCGCGCTCAAAGTCAGCGTCGGTGGCATTCTCCGACAGCACACGGACGAGCCAGTAGTTCTGGGCATCCCAAATAGCTACGTCCACGACCTGACCCGATAGCAGCGGAAAGCCCTTCTGAATCGTCGGCTTCACCCAAATCGGCCACCCCAGTAGGCCGGGGCGGCGGCATATGAGGTCTACGATTCGCATGGGTAGCCTTCGCCGCCAGTAATCATCAACCACCAAGATCGAGAGCACACGCCGAGCACGAAAGGCGCTACGAAACCCCAGCTCATCGATCCAGCGGCAGCGCCGCGCCCTGCTTGACCGGGCGCAATGCGAAGGAACTGCGGATCTGCGCGATGCCCGGGATCTTGGTGAAGTCCATGACGAAGCGTTCATAGGCGTCGAGGTCGGGCACGACCACGCGCAGCAGGTAGTCGCTGTCGCCGGTCATCAGGTAGCACTCCATGACCTCGGGCCGGCTGGCGGCGGCGCGCTCGAAGGCCTGCAGCGACTTCTCGACCTGGGTGCTGAGCGACACGCTCATGAAGACGTTGACCGACAGACCCACGGCACGCGCGTCGACTTGCGCGGCGTAGCCCTTGATGACCCCTGCCTCCTCGAGCGCCTTCACCCGGCGCCAGCAGGGCGAGGAGGACAGGCCGACGCGCTGCGCCAGATCGGCGTTGCTGATCCGGCCATCCTTCTGCAATTGGCCGAGAATGCGTCGGTCGATAGCATCTAGGGAGATCATGCCTGGATTCCCGAAGATTCCGGAACATTCTACCCTTTGTGGCGGCTACGGCAACACAAACGCAAGGACTTGCCGGCCATCAGGGCGTATGCATTCGTGATGACCACCATGGCCCCCATTCAACGCCTGCGGCTCCTGCGCGAGCTGGAGCGCAAGGTTCTGTGGCTTTCGGCGTGGACCATCCACCACGCGAATCACGTGAGGCCCAACCGCGACGGCTTGAAGGTCGGCGGCCATCAGGCCTCGTGCGCGTCGCTCGCCACCATCATGACCGCGCTGTACTTCGCGGTGCTGCGGCCCGAGGACCGCGTCGCGGTGAAGCCGCACGCCTCGCCGGTGTTCCACGCCATCCAGTACCTGTTCGGCCGCCAGACCCGGGAGAAGCTCGAGCGCTTCCGCGGCCTGGGCGGCGCGCAATCCTACCCATCGCGCACCAAGGACACCGACGACGTCGACTTCTCGACCGGCTCGGTCGGCCTGGGCGTCGCCATGACGCTGTTCTCCTCGATCGTGCAGGACTACGTGCGCTTGAAGAAGCTGGCGCCGGAGCGGCCGATCGGCCGCATGATCGCGCTGGTGGGCGACGCCGAGCTCGACGAGGGCAACGTCTTCGAGGCGCTGCTCGAGGGCTGGAAGCACGACGTGCGGAATCTCTGGTGGGTGATCGACTACAACCGCCAGAGCCTGGACTCGGTGGTCAACGATCGCCTGTTCGGCCGCGTCGCCGAGATGTTCGAGCTGGTGGGCTGGCGCGTCATCACCCTGAAATACGGCCGCAAGCTGGAAGCCGCCTTCGCCGGTCCCGACGGCGAGCATCTGCGCAAGTGGATCGACGACTGCCCGAACTCGCTGTACTCGGCGCTAGTCTATCAAGGTGGAGCAGCGTGGCGCGAGGCGCTCAAGCGCGACCTCAACCGCTTCCCCGGCGTGCGCCGCATCCTCGACACCCACGACGACGAACAGCTGCACGCGCTGATGACCAACCTCGCCGGCCTCGACATGCAGGCCGTGCTCGACGCCTTCGAGTCGATCGACGATGATCGGCCGACCTGCTTCATCGCCTACACCATCAAGGGCCACGGCCTGCCCTTCGCCGGTCACAAGGACAACCACGCCGGCCTGATGAACCTCGAGCAGATGCGCGACTGGCAGCAGCGCATGGGCGTGCCGTCGGGCGCCGAGTGGGAGCTGTTTGCCGGCCTGGAGTCCGATGCCAGGGAACTGCGCGCCTTCATCGACAAGGCGCCGTTCAACCGCCAGGGCGCACGGCGCCTGACGGCGCCCGATATCGCCATTCCCGAGACGTTGCCGCCGCCGCGCGAGAAGCGCACCAGCACGCAAGCCGGCTTCGGCCGCATTCTCGACGAGATCGCCGCCGCGGGCGGCCCGCTGGCCGAGCGAATCGTCACGACGTCGCCCGATGTGACGGTGTCGACCAATCTCGGCGGCTGGGTGAATCGCAAGGGCCTGTTCGCCCACACCGCGGCCGAGGATGTGTTCCGCGAGCTCAAGGTGGTCTCGGCGCAGCGCTGGAGCCTCGACCCGCGCGGCCAGCACATCGAGCTGGGCATCGCCGAGAACAACCTCTTCCTGCAGCTCGCCGCGCTGGGCCTGTCGCACGAGCTGTTCGGCGCGCGCCTGTTGCCGATCGGCACGCTGTACGATCCGTTCATCGCCCGCGGGTTGGATGCGCTGAACTACGCCTGCTACCAGGACGCGCGTTTCATTCTCGTCGCCACGCCGTCTGGCGTCACGCTGGCGCCGGAAGGCGGCGCGCACCAATCGGTGTCGTCGCCGCTGATCGGCATCGGCCAGCCCGGCCTGCTGAGTTACGAGCCGGCCTATGTCGACGAGCTGGCGGTGCTGCTGCGCTTCGGCCTGGACCACTTGCAGAAGCCCGATGGTTGCTCGCTCTACCTCAGGCTCTCGACCCGCCCGCTCGACCAGCCGCAGCGCACGCTAGGCCCCGACCTTGCCCGCGACATCATCGACGGCGGCTACTGGCTGCGCGAACCGGCGCCCGACGCCGATCTTGCCATCGTCTGCATGGGCGCCGTGACGCCCGAGGCGCTGCAAGCCTGGGAGAGCGTCGTCCGCGACTTCGCCGGCACCGGTCTGCTGGTGATCACCTCGCCCGACCGGCTGCACCAGGACTGGCTCGAGGCCCAGCGCCAACGGGGCCGCACGACGGGCCGCCTGTCGCGCGAGCCGGCGCCTGTCGAGCGCCTGCTGGCGCCGCTGTCACGCAACGCCCGGCTGATCACGGTGCTCGACGGCCATCCGCTGACGCTTTCATGGCTGGGCTCGGTCGGCCCGCATCGCGTCGTGCCGCTGGGCGTCGAGAGCTTCGGTCAGTCCGCCGACATCCCCGACCTCTACGGCAAGCTGCGCCTCGACGCGGCGGCGATCATCGACGCGGTGGCGGTGGCGGTCGGGTAGAGGCCCCCACCTCGGCATGAGGTCGGAAACCGAAACCCCTTATTTTCCGCGACCGAACGCTCACGAAGCGCGGCCGTAGCCGCGGAAATGGCGAACAGCGCCATGACGAGGGTACACAGGGTCGGATGTGCGCCCAATCCCTCCCCGCCGGCTGCTGGCCCCGCACGATTGTTGTAGACCCTACGCCGACGGCGCACCCGCCGTTCCTTGGCCTGTGGACCTTCGCCGGTCAGCGGGGCGACGAGCGCGCCCCGCGCCATCACGACATCGGCGAAGCGCATCAAGGGCTTAGGCCCCACGCACCATCGGCGAAAACCATAGAAACCCATAGCAATCCGCTCGGTGCGACCCGAAGACCGTCAACAATCCATAGGCGATCGCCCCGCTCGTCGGTGGGCAGAGCAAACCATAGCAATCCGCCCGCTCGTCGAGGTGACACCCGCGCCCGCTGGCGGGGGATGGTATTTGATCGGAACGCGCATTGGCGCTCGCTACACTGCGGCGGTGACCACCGCCGCCTTCCGACCGCGTTCATTGCCCGTCTCCATCATCGGGCTCGGCGTGTCACAGATCGTCGGCTGGGGCTCGACCTTCTTCATCCCCTCGGTGATGGGCCGCCATATCGGCGAGGACTTGAACCTGCCGGCCGAGGTGGTGTTCGCCGGCCCGACCATCATGTTCGTGGTCGGCGCGCTGTTGGCGCCACGGATCGGTCGCACGGTCGACCGCAAAGGCGCGCGCAGCTTGATGGCGACCGGGTCTGTGCTGGCGTCGTGCGGATTGGCGGCATTGTCGTTCGCGAACGGCCCCGCCACTTACATCGCCGCCTGGCTGCTGCTGGGCATCGCCGGCGTGATGATGATGGGCACCATCTCCTCCGTCGCGCTCGCCCAGATCGCTGGCGATCGGGCGCGTCGGGCCTTGGCCTTCTTGACCACCGTGGGCGGCCTGGCCTCGACGGTGTTCTGGCCGCTGGGCGGCGCGCTCGATGCGACATTGGGCTGGCGCACCACCGTGCTGCTCTACGCCGGCCTGCATCTGCTGATCTGCCTACCGATCCACCTGCTGGTGCTGCCGGCGACGGCGCCGCCGCGTGCGCCGCCGAGCCCGTCCACGGGAGATCGCTCGCCGGGTCCGGCCAAACCGGTGCGCCGCCCCATGGTCTTCGCCCTTCTGGCGATCGGCCTGTCGACCGGCGGCATCGTCTACACCGGCATGACGCTGTACCTGATCGAGATTCTGCGCGAGTTGGGTCATTCGCCGGCGACGGCGGTGATTCTCGCCTCCTTCATGGGGCCGATCCAGATCGGCGTGCGGCTGATAGAGATCGCGCTCGCCAACCGACTGTCGACCATGAACGCCGCCATCATCGGCGCCGCCGCGCTGCCCGTCGCGCTGCTAGTCGGCTTGGCCGGCAGCTCGACGGTCGCCGCCGGCTTCGCGATCGTCGCGCTCTACGCCATCGCCAATGGGCTGAAAGCCGTCGTCCGCGCGACCCTGCCGCTGGCGCTATTCGAGCGTTCGGAATACGGCCGCTATATGGGCTGGCTGGCGGTGCCGTTGAACGTGGTCACCGCCATCGCGCCGGTGGTCTTCGCCACGATGATGGAACGCGGCGGCGTCACGGTGACGCTGCTGGCCTCGCTGGTCGCCGCGACGCTATCCTTGGTCACCATCATCGCCCTGTCGCGTCTTGCCCGACGGCCGGCGGCTTGAGGGAGTGACGACGCATGAACGACGCACGATCCCGATCCGCCCATGCCGCGAGCCTCGGCCGGACCAATCCCGTGGGTGGCCTGATACTGGGTATCGTCCTCCTCGCGATCGGTTTTGTCGCGTGGCAGTTCGCGCTCGCCACCCAGGACCAGCCCGCCTACATGCTGCCGACGCCCGGCCGCGTTCTCGAGACGCTGCTGGATCACTGGCCGAGTCTCTCGCCCGCGATCGTGGTGACCGTGCGCACGACGGCCGTCGCCACGCTGATCGGGCTCGCCCTCGCCACGCCGGTCTGCGTGGCGTTCGGCGCGCTCGCTGTCGCGATACCAAGTTTCGGGCGAGCGCTGCGCTTCCTCGCCATCTGGGTCGGCGATGCGGGTCCGCTGCTCATCGTCACCCTGCTACCCCTGTTCGTTCTTTGGGAGGGTGTCGGCGAGGCCACCCGCACGCGCGCCGCCGCGACCGGTGCGGCGCTCGCCGCCGCCGCGGCCATGCTCGGCGTGCTGACCGCGCACGGCGCCGCCAGCATCGTACCGGCTGTCCTGCGGGGGTTACGGCACGCCGCGCTGTTGGCCCTGCTTCTCGTGGTCGTTTGCGACATGGTCGCGGGGCGCGACGGATTGGGTCACATGGTCATGGCGGCGATGGCGATGCTCAACACGCCGCTGGCGATGGCGCTGACCCTGGTGATCTGGATCATCGGCCTGCTGGTGGCGGCGATCCTGCTGGTCGCCGAGTGGGCCGTGACGCGCGCCCAGGAGCGGGTGACGTGAAGATCGACGGCAAGTCCTATCGCACCATCTGGCTGGCCGCCAACGGTCGCACCGTCGAGGTCATCGACCAGACGCGCCTGCCGCACGTCCTCGAGATCCGCTCGCTCGCCACGCCCGATGACGCCGTGGCCGCGATCCGTGACATGGTCGTCCGCGGCGCGCCGCTGATCGGCGCGACGGCTGGGTACGGTATGGCGCTGGCGATGGCCACCGACGCATCGGACGTGATGCTGCGGCGCGCCTATGACCGCCTGATGGCGACGCGGCCGACCGCGGTGAACCTGCGCTGGGCGCTCGACGATCTGCGCGGCCTGCTGATGCCGCTGCCGATGGATCAACGCGTGACCGCGGCATACACACGCGCCGACGAGATCTGCGCCGACGACGTGGCGATCTGCGCATCGATCGGCCGGCACGGCCTGAAGCTGATCGAGGCGGCGCAGCGCCGCAAGAAGCCGGGCGAGCGCGTCAACATCCTCACCCACTGCAACGCCGGCTGGCTGGCCACGGTGGACTGGGGCACGGCGATGGCGCCCGTCTACGCGGCGCACGATCAAGGGCTGGATGTGCACGTCTGGGTCGACGAGACGCGCCCGCGCAACCAGGGTGCCAGCCTCACCGCTTGGGAGCTGGGCAAGCACGGTGTGCCGCACACCGTGATCGCCGACAACACCGGCGGCCACCTGATGCAGCACGGCATGGTCGATCTGTGCATCGTCGGCACCGACCGCACGTCGCGGCGCGGCGATGTCGGCAACAAGATCGGCACATACCTGAAAGCGCTGGCGGCGCGCGACAACGGCGTGCCGTTCTACGCCGCCGTGCCGTCGCCCTCGATCGACTGGACGCTCAACGACGGCGTGCGCGACATCCCGATCGAAGAGCGCGATGGCGCCGAGGTCTCGCATGTCACCGGTCGCCTCGCCAGCGGCGCGATCGCCTCGGTCGAGATCGTGCCGAAGGGAACGGCGGTCGCGAACTACGCCTTCGACGTCACGCCGGCCCGGCTGGTGACCGGCCTGATCACCGAGCGTGGCGTCTGCGAGGCCAGCGCCGCCGGCCTGCTGTCGCTGTTTCCCGAACATAGTTGGGCGGCGTGAGATGGCGAGCGAGGCCGCCCTGCGCAAAGCGCTGATCGACACCTGTCGCGCGATGAACGCCAGCGGCATCAACCAGGGCACGTCGGGCAACGCCAGCGCGCGCCTCGATGCGCGGCGCTTCCTGATCACACCCAGCGGCCGCCCTTACGACACGATGAAGCCTGCGGATCTGCCTGTCATGGCTGTGGACGGTCGTTGGTCGGGTCCTTATCGACCGTCGACCGAATGGCGCTTCCACCGCGACATCTTCGCGGCCCGGCCGGATGTCGGCGCCATCGTGCACGCGCATTCGTCCTTCGCGACGGCGCTGGCCTGCCTGCGCCTCGACGTGCCGTCGTTCCACTACATGGTCGCGGTCGCCGGCGGCGATTCGATCCGCTGCGCGCCCTACGCCACCTTCGGCACGCAGGCCTTGTCGGATCACGCGTTGGCCGCGCTCGAGGGCCGCAAGGCCTGCCTGCTGGCGAACCACGGCCTGATCGCCACCGGCGCCACGCCGCACAAGGCGCTGGCGCTTGCCATCGAGGTCGAGACGCTGTGCGGCATGTATCTGCGCGCCCGCGCCGTCAGTGAGCCGACGCGGCTCTCCGCCGACGAGATGGCCCGCGTGATCGAGCTGTTCCGCACCTACGGCACGCCCGACTTTCCCGACGACGAACTGCGCCGCGTGATATCACTGGCGCCGCGCCGCCGGTAGCGCGAGGCTGGTCAACGAGACCGCGAAGGCAAGTGTCGCGGCGATCGTGCGCAAGGTGTTGTAGCTCGTCCAGCGCTCGAGCAAAGCACGCCAGTCGCCGGCCGGCGCCGATGGTGTCCACGCCGCGACGACCTCGTTGATTGGCACGTTGATCGCGGCGGTCGGCGCCTGCACGCCACCGAGATAGATCAGCCAAGCGGCGAGCAGGAGCCGCCAACCGAGCGCGCGACGATCGCGCCAGGTCAAGGCCAGCGCCACCGGGGCCACGACGACGGCGCCGAAATACACCGCGCCGAACCAGGCATTGCGCACGACGATGTTGATCTGCTGGAACACCGCGATCGCGGCCGAAGGTTCTGCGCGCGCCAGCGCCGGCGCGACATCGATGGCGAAGGCGAAAAAGAAGCCGGCGGCGAGACCGAAGAGCAGCGTCGCCAGCAGCCGAATAGCGAGCGTCATCTGGCCATGATGACGCGATCGGCCCGCCCGCGCAGCCGCGGCAATGCGGTGTTACGCGTTGACGCGAACCGACACGATCAGCTCACCAGCTCGCCGCGGAAGGCCCACTTCGTCATGCGTCGTTCGAACCAGGCGCAGATCGCGTACATCAGGATGCCCATGATGGCGATGGCGAACAGGCCGGCGAAGGTGGTCGGCGCGTCGTTGCGCGCGCCGGCCGACAGCATCAGGAAGCCGATGCCGTTGTTGCCGCCCACCGTCTCGGAGATCACCGAGCCGATGAAGGCCAGTGTGATCGCGACCTTGAGGCTCGCGAACAGGTAGGGCATGGCGCGCGGGATGCCGACCTTGGTCAGGATCTCCAGCCGCGTGGCGCCGAGGCTGCGCAGCACGTCGCGCATCTCGGGCTCGATGGTGGCGAGCCCGGTGGCGACGTTCACGACGATCGGGAAGAAGCTGATGACGAAGGCGGTGATGACGGCCGGCAGCGAGCCGACGCCGACCCAGATCATGAGGATCGGCACGATCGCGACCTTCGGTATCGCGTTGAAGGCGATCAGCAGCGGGTAGAGGCCGGAATAGACGAAGGGCGAGGCGCCGATCGCCAGGCCGAGCAGCAGGCCGCCGGCGATCGCCAGCCCGAAGCCGATCACCGTGCTCCACAGGGTTTGCAGGCAGAATTTCAGCAGGATATCGAAGCGCAGGACGATCACCTCGAAGACCTTGCTGGGCCGCGGCAGGATGATCTCCTCGATGGCGAAGACGACGCAGGCCAGCTCCCACACGGCGAAGAAGACGATCATCACCAGCCACGGCATCGCCGCGCGCAGGAGATAGTTGCGTTCGAGATTGCCCATCGGTCCGCCCTCACGCGTGCTCGAGATGGATGCGGTCGCGCAGCTTGTGCACGAGATCGACGAAGGCCGGCTCGAAAGTGCTGGCGAGCGTGCGTGGCCGTGGCAGCTCGACCTGCTGCACCAGGACGATCTTTCCCGGACGCCGGCTCATCACGTAGACAGTGTCGGCGAGGTAGACCGCCTCGCGCAGATCGTGGGTCACCAGCACGGCGGTGAAGCGCTGCTCGAGCCACAGCGCCTGCATCACGCCCCACAGCTCCTCGCGGGTGAAGGCGTCGAGCGCGCCGAACGGCTCGTCGAGCATCAGGATCTCGGGCTCGTGGATCAGCGCGCGGCAGAGATTGGAGCGTTGCTGCATGCCGCCGGAGAGCTGCCACGGGAACTTCTGCGCGAAGTCCGCCAAGCCGACCGTGCGCAAGAGCTTCATGGCACGCGCCTCGTACTCGGCGCGATGGCGGCGGAAGCGGCGCTTGTGCGGCTCGACCACCTCCATTGGCAGCAACACGTTGTCCATGGTCGTGCGCCACGGCATCAAGGTCGGATTCTGGAATGCCATGCCGACGCCCTTGATCGGCTTGGTGACCTTCTGGCCATGCACGACGATCTCGCCCGCCGTCGGCGGCAGCAATCCGGTAACCAGCTTCATCAGGGTCGACTTGCCGCAGCCCGACGGGCCGACCACGGCGACGAACTCGCCCTTGCCGATGCGCATGTCGAGACCGTCGACGGCCAGGGTGCTGTCCCGCCCCAGACCGTAGGCGAGCTTCACGCCGCGCAACTCGACCAGTGCCGGATCTACCATCGCGTTCCCCGATACGCCTCGCTTGTCGCAAAACGGGGCGGCCGTCGCTGGCCGCCCCGTGCATCCAACCTGATGAACTGGCCGCTACTTGGCGACCATGCGGTCGGCCTTGGGCGGCAGATATTTGTTGGTGAAGACCTTGGCCACATCGGGCGCCGCCGGCAGGCCGAACGCCTCGGCGACTTCCTTCACCGACTGCGCGAAGCGCGCCGGATCGACATCGCCCATGCCATTGGCCTTCACGTAGGGCGTGAAGATATTGGTCTGCAGCGACAGCTGCAGGCGTTCCGTCTCCAGTTCTTCATTGATCAGCGGATCGCGCTTCTTGGCGGCGGCGATGCCGACCTTGTTGTCGGCGATGACGTCCTTCCAGCCCTTGATCGTGGCGGCGATGAAGCCCTTCACCGCCTTCTCGTTGTTGGCCATTTCAGGGGAGACGATGATGCCGTTGCCGTAGACGTTCATGCCGAAGTCGCTATAGCGCATGGCGACGATGTCGTCGAACTTCACGCCGCGCGCCTTCAGGTCGAGCATCGAGGAGAAGTAGTGGCCGGAGATGAAGTCGACCGAGCCCTGTACCAGGCTCTGCTCGCGCAGCTGCGGCGTGAGGTTGACGTGCTCCCACTTGCCGATGCCCTGGCGCTTGGCGAAGGCCGGGAACAGGCGGAACGAGGCGTCGAAAACCGGCGCGCCCAGCTTCTTGCCCTCAAGGTCCTTGGGCGTCTTGATGCCGCTCTTCTTCAGCGCGTAGACGCCGAAGGGCGGGAAATCATAGGCCATGAAGACGCTGAGGATTTCCTTGCCGGGATTCTTGGCGTTGTACTCGATCAGCGCGTTCACGTCGGCGAAGCCGATCTGGTAGGCGCCGGTGGCGACGCGCTGCACGGCGCCGGCCGAGCCCTGGCCGGGATCCATGGTGACGTCGAGCCCCTCGGCCTTGTAGTAGCCCTTCTCCAGCGCCACGAGGAACGGCGAGGTCGGTCCTTGGAACACCCAATCCAGAGTGAACTTGATCGCCGTCTGCGCCTGCGCCGGAATCGCCAGCGCCGACGCGAGGGTCGCGCCCAGCGCCGCCATGCCGAGCCGCCAACCGATTTTCCCCATCATCTCAGAAGCCTCCGTCGCACCCGATGACTGTGACACGCATGTTCCATGCCATGGATCGCCGCCACAAGGACAGCCCCCTCCGCGCCAAAGGCGCAGTCATCCACATGGAATTGCGGAGTCGAGCGGAGCGCGCCAATAAGTGAGCGAAAACTCACGCCGTGGGCGGCTGCTCGGGCGTATCGGGATCGCCCATGTACTGGCGCACCGCGGTGCCGGTCAGTGTACCGCCCTGCTGCGTCGCCACCAGGCGCGCGAAGGCGCCGTTCTGTTCCAGCAGCTGCTGATAGCCGCCGATCTCGACCGCCTCGCCCTGGTCGAATACCACCACGAGGTCGGCGTCGCGGATGGTCGACAGGCGATGGGCGATGACGAAGGTGGTGCGGCCCTTCATCAGCGACTTCAGCGCCTTCTGGATCTTGGCCTCGGTGACCGCGTCGAGCGCGCTGGTCGCCTCATCGAGGATCAGGATCGGCGGGTTCTTCAGGAGCGCGCGGGCGATCGAGATACGCTGGCGCTCGCCACCCGACAGCGTGGCGCCGCGTTCGCCGACCTGGGTGTTGTAGCCGTCGCTCTGGCGCTCGATGAACTCGTGCGCCTCGGCGAGCTTGGCGGCCTCGACCAGCTCGGCGTCGGTGGCGTCGGGTTTGCCGACGCGCAGGTTCTCCGCCAGCGTGCGGTAGAACATCGTGTTGTCCTGGAACACCACGCCGACATTGCGTCGCAGGCTCTCCAGCGTGACGTCGCGGATATCGGTGCCGTCGATGCGGATCGAACCGGACTGCGGGTCCCACATGCGGTGCAGCAGCGCCATGCTGGTGCTCTTGCCGGCACCGGTCGGGCCGACCAGCGCCACCGTCATGCCCGGCGTGACCTTGAGTGAGAAATCCTTCAGCGCCGGGCGGCGGCCGTCATAGGAGAAGGCCACGTTCGAGAACTCGACGGCGCCCTGCACGCGCGGCAACGTGGCGGCGTTGGGCTTGTCGCGCACCGTCGACTCGGTCTCCAGCACGGTGAAGAAATCGGCCAGGGCCGGCATCTGGAAGAACATGCGGGCGACGAAGCTCGAGGCCTGCTCCATGCGGCCGATCAGCATGGCGGCGAATCCCATGAAGCTGACGATCTCGCCGACACTGGCCTGGCCGTTGAGGTGCAGCCAGGTGCCGAGCATGAAGATCGCCAAGGTCGTGACCGTCGCGGCGGCGCGCGTGAGCACGCTGAGCAGCGCCCACCAGTTGAGCACCGGGAACTGCACCGAGAGCAGCTCGCGGATGGTCTCGTGCAGCATGCGGGTCTCGGCCGACAGGCGCACGAAGCTCTGGATCAGGTGCACGTTGCCGAGCGCGTCGCCGGCGCGCCCCGCCAGCTTGCTGTGATAGTCCTCGACCGCGCGCTGCAGGTTGTCGGTGCGCGCCACGATCCAGGCGTTGGTGATGGCGAAGAAGATGATCAGCGCGATCAGCAGCAGGCCCAGCCGCCAGTTCATGAACAGCGACAGCGGCAGCATGACGAAGATCGCCACGAATGTCGCCAGATGCTCGCGGAAAAACATCAGCCACAGGCCGAACAGATGGTCGACGCCTTGCAGCATGATCTTGAGCAGCCGGCCGGAATGCTGCGCGTTGTGGAAGGCGAAGGGCAGCGCCAGCACATGCTCGAAATAGCGCGCCATCGCCGCCAGCCGGTTGCGGTGCGCCATGCGATCGGCGTGCAGCGACACGACGATGTTGGCGACGATGCCGCCGATGCCGACGGCGATCCAGATGCCGAGCAGGCTGAGCGTCTCGCCCCACACCGCGTCCTTCGGCCGCCCGGCCGAGCCGGTCAGCGTGTCGACGACGCGGCCGAACAGCACCGGCTCGAGGAACTGCAGGCCCGCGACAGCGATATTGGCCAGCGCCAAGGTGAGGGCTAAGCCAAATTCCGGGCGCAGGAGGCCCAGGACGCGGCGGTAGATCGCGATGAAGCTCATGCCGCGCTCCGGGCCACCCTCAGGCGTCCTTCGACAGGAAGCGCTCGGCGGCGCGCACGAAGAAGCTGACGCCGAACGGGATCGCCTGGTCGTTGAAATCGTAGCCCGGGTTGTGCAGGCCCTGCTCGCTGATGCCGTTGCCCAGCCAGACCATCGCGCCCGGCACGGCGTTGAGCATGTAGGAGAAATCCTCGGCGCCCATCGACGGCTTCACCGTCCGCAGGATGTTGGCCTCGCCGCAAATCTCGGCCGCGACATCGGCGGCGAAGCGCGCCTTGTCGGCGTCGTTGATCGTCGGGCCATAGCCGGCGCGATGCTCGACGCTGATCTCGACGCCGTGCATCGCGGCGGCGCCGGCGCAGATCTCGCGCATGCGACGCTCGACCATGGCGCGGTTCTCGACCGTGGTGGTGCGCGTCGTGCCGCCGATATGCATCTCGCCGGGGATCACGTTGTAGGCCGAGCCGGCCTTCATGAAGCCCACGGTGACCACGGCGGCGTCGAGCGGATCGGTGTTGCGGCTGACGATGCCCTGCAGCGCCATCACGATCTGCGAGCCGATCACGATCGGATCGCGCGCGAGATGCGGATGCGCGGCGTGGCCGCCATGGCCCTTGATGCGGATGTCCCAGCGATCGGCAGCGGCCAGCAGCGGGCCGGGCTTGGTGGCGATCGTGCCCAGCTTCAGGCCGGGCTTGTTGTGGATCGCGAACACCGCGTCGCAGGGGAATTTCTGAAACAGGCCGTCCTCGATCATCGCCTTGGCCCCGCCGCCACCTTCCTCGGCGGGCTGGAAGATGAAATGCACCGCGCCCTCGAAATTGCGCGTCTCGGCCATCACCTTGGCGGCGCCCAGCAGCATGGTGGTGTGGCCGTCATGGCCGCAGGCGTGCATTCGGCCGGTGTTGGTGGAACGATGCTCGAACTCGTTGGTCTCCTGCATCGGCAGCGCGTCCATATCGGCGCGCAGGCCGACCGCCTTGGGGCTGTTGCCCTTGCGCAGGGTGCCGACCACGCCGGTCTTGCCCAGGCCGCGATGCACTTCCAGCCCCCACTCCGTCAGCTTGGCCGCCACCATGTCGGACGTGCGGTGCTCCTCGTAGGCCAGCTCGGGATGGGCATGGATGTCGCGGCGGATTCGCGTCAGCTCGGCCTGTAGTTCGAGCGAGCGCGGTATGATGGGCATGAAACGGGTCCTCTTGACGTCAGGGCGCCGATCCTAGCCCGGATCGCGGCCGATTTGTCTGCCGACAAGGTCGCGGTTGATCCCGCATGGCGGGCTCGCGAGAGTGGCCGCTGGAGGACCGATATGCCCCTGCTGACCGTCGCCGACTACGAGGCCGCCCAGCGCGTCGTCTACGGCGCCATGCCGCCGACGGCGCAGTATGCCTGGCCGCTGCTGGCCCGGCGTATCGGCGCCGAGGTCTGGGTCAAGCACGAGAATCACACGCCCACAGGCGCCTTCAAGGTCCGCGGCGGGCTGGTCTACATGGATCGCCTCAGGCGTGAGCGGCCGCACGTGAAGGGCGTGATCAGCGCCACACGCGGCAATCACGGCCAGAGCGTGGCCTTCGCAGCCGCGCGCAACGGCGTGAAGGCGGTGATCCTTGTCCCGCACGGCAACAGCGTCGAGAAGAACGCCGCCATGCGCGCCTTCGGCGCCGAGCTGATCGAGCACGGCCACGACTTCGACGCCGCGCGCGAGGAAGCCGCCCGCATCGCGCCCGAGCGCGGGCTGGAGATGCTGCCGTCGTTCACCCTGGATCTGGTGCGCGGCGTCGGCACCTACGCCATGGAGCTGTTGCGCGCCGCGCCCGATCTCGACACGGTCTACGCGCCGATCGGCCTGGGCTCCGGGATCTGCGGCCTGATCACCGCGCGCGACGCGCTGGGCTTGAAGACAAAGATCGTCGGCTGCGTCTCGACCAACGCGCCGGCCTATGCGCTGTCCTTCGCGGCGAAGAAGACGATCGAGACCAACAGTGCCGACACCTTCGCCGACGGTGTCGCGGTGCGCATACCATCGGCCGAGGCGCTGGACATCATCTTCACCGGCGCCGAGCGCATCGTGCAGGTGAGCGACGCCGAGGTCGAGGAGGCGATGCGCGCCTACTATACCGACACGCACCAGCTCGCCGAGGGCGCCGGCGCCGTGCCGCTGGCGGCGTTGATGCGGGAGCGCGATCGCATGAAGGGCCGAAAGGTCGCGGTGATCCTGAGCGGCGGCAATATCGATCGGCCGGTCTACGCCCGCATCATCGGCGCCGACTGACGGACGCCGGTGGATCGCCGGGTTGCGCGCTCGGGCGAATCAATATATGTATGCAGGATGCATAGATTAGTAGCCGCCAACCTTTTGGCCGCGGCCAGCGTGGCGATCACCGATCGCATCCAGGATCCGACCCTGTCGGCGAGCGCCACCGCCGCGTTGCTGACGATCGCCGAGTGGCAGCCGATTGGCGCGCGGGAGCTGGCGGGCATCGTCGGACTCTCGCAATCGGCCACGGTTCGCCTGGTCGATGAACTGGTGAGCGCCGGCCTTGCGCGACGGCTCGACAAGAAAGGCCGTGCCGTGCCGTTGGCATTGACCGCGGCCGGCAAGCGCCGCGCGCGATCGCTGCAGACGCGCCGACTGGAGATCGCCGGGCAGGCGCTTGCGCGGCTGGCTCCCGAGGATCGCGTGGCCCTGGAAAAAGCGCTGCCCGCCCTGCTCGCCGGTATCACCACCGGCCGAGCTTGCGCCCGCCACCTCTGCCGCTTCTGCGACTTCACGACCTGTCGCACCGGGCCTTGCCCCGTCGCCGCGGCGGCCACCGCCATAGACGGACCATTCGTCCGCCCGGTGCTCTGAAGGAGGGCCTCTTGATCCTCGAACACCTCGGTAAACGTCCGCGCATCGGCCGTAACGTGCAGATCGCGCCCAACGCCGTGATCTGCGGCGACGTCGAGATCGGCGACGGCACGGCCATCCTGTTCGGCGCGGTGATCACCGCTGAAGGCGGACCTATCCGTATCGGCCGCGAATGCGTGATCATGGAGAATGCCGTATTGCGCGCCACCGCGCATCACCCGCTCGATCTCGGCGATCACGTCATGGTTGGCCCACACGCCTACGCGTCGGGCTGCTCGGTCGCCGACAACGTCTTCCTCGCCGCCGGCAGCCGAGTATTCAATGGAGCCCGGCTAGGTGAACGCGTGGTGGTGCGCATCAACGCCGTGGTGCACATACGCACCAGCATCGACGCCGGCGCCACGGTACCCATCGGCTGGGTCGCGATCGGCGATCCGGCGCGGATCCTACCGCCGGACAGGGACGACGAGATCACGCCGCGGCTGCGCGAACTGAGTTTCGCCAAGTACGTGTTCGGCGTCGATCGACCGGCGGACGGCGGCAGCATCATGCCCGCGGCGATGCCGCGCTACGCCCGCGCACTGGCGCGGCACCGCGACGATCGGGTGCTGCCGTAGCGGCTGGCGACGGTGCCCACGCCAGATCGCTCTTGATCGTCTGCATGATGAAGCTCGACTTCGTGCCCCTGACGCCGGGCATGCGCAGCAGCGCCTTGAGCGCGAACTCGCTGAACGCCTCGAGGTCGGCGACCTGGACCTGCAGCAGGAAGTCCATTTCGCCGGTCACGGCATAGCAGGCGATCACCTCCGGCCGCTGGCGGATCGCCGCCTCGAACGCCTCGACCACCGGCTCCGAATGATCGTCGAGCGTGACCTGCACCAACGCTTGGGTGCTCAGCCCCAGCCCTTTCGGATCGACCAGCGCCGCGTAGCGACGGATCAGCCCGTCGGCCTCCAGCCGCTTCACCCGGCGCAGGCAGGGGGTCGCGGACAGGCCGACGCGGTCGGCCAAATCCACGATCGCCAGCCGACCGTCACGCTGGAGCTCCGAGATGATACGGCGGTCGATATCGTCGAGATCGATCATGGCTGAATCATCTAATTTTTGTCCAAGATATAGACTATATCACTAATCCAACGCCAAGACACGACGCACTTTGCAGGGATTCACTACGGCTCGATTCGTATCCTTAAAGGATGAAGAAGCCCCTCCTTCCCGATACCGCAGGCCTGCGCGGCGACTACAGCGCGATGACCACGGACTGGACCGTAGGGCAACCAGCCAACGGCTATGGCGCCGAGGAGCACGACACGTGGCGCACCCTGTTGCGTCGCCAGACCTTGCTGGCGCAGCGCCACGCGTGCCCCGAGTTCCTGGACGGTCTCGCGGCGCTGCGGATCGACGAGCGCGTCCCCGACTTCGAGCGTGCCAGCGACGTGCTGGAGCGGCGCACCGGCTGGCGCATCGTCGGCGTGCCGGGCCTGATCCCGGACGACGCCTTCTACGGCCACCTCGCGGCGCGGCGATTTCCGGTCACCGTGTGGATCCGCCGCCGCGATGAGCTCGACTATCTCGCCGAGCCCGACCTGTTCCACGATTTCTTTGGCCACGTGCCGTTGCTCGCCAACCCGGTCTTCGCCGACTACATGCAGGCCTACGGCCAGCGCGGCGTCGAGGCCGGCCCTGCCAACATCCACCGCCTCGCCCGCCTCTACTGGTACACGGTCGAGTTCGGCCTGATCCGCACCGCCGAGGGCCCGAAAATCTACGGCGCCGGCATCATCTCCTCGGCCAAGGAAACGCTCTACGCCATCGAGTCCGATGTGCCGGCGCGCCTGCCGTTCGAGGCGAAGCGCGTGATGCGCACCGCCTACGAGATCGACAAGCTGCAACGCACCTACTTCGTGCTCGACGATTTCCGCCAGCTCTTCGAGGCGACGCAGGTCGACTTCCCCGCGCTCTATGCCGAGCTGGCGCGCCTGCCCGAACTGCCCAACGGTCCAGCCTCGCCCACGGCTCACGCCGCGTAGGGGATGAACTCCAAGAAACAAGCTCGTGATGGCGCGGCGGTAGACGGTACGGCTAACACCGCCGCATAGTGCGGCCGCGCATGCTCTCCATCGTCGTGCCGACTCTCAACGAAGCCACAGGTATCGCCGCCGCCCTGGCGAGGCTCGCGCCGTTGCGGCGGCGTGGCGCCGAGGTGATCGTGGCCGATGGCGGCAGCGAAGACGGCACGGTCGCGATCGCCGGGCCCTACGCGGATCGGGTCGTGGTCGCGCCGCGCGGCCGCGCCAGCCAGATGAACGCCGGCGCGCGGTGCGCATCCGGCGACGTCCTGTTGTTCCTGCATGCCGACACGATTCTACCCGACCAGGCCGACGAGCTGATCGCCGTGATGCTCGCCGATCCGCGCTGTCTCTGGGGCCGCTTCGACGTGCGCATCGAGGGCCGCCATTTTCTGTTGCCGGTCGTCGCGGCGATGATGAATCTGCGCTCGCGGCTCACCGGCATCTGCACCGGCGACCAGGCGCTCTTCATGCGTCGGCCGACCTTCGTCGAGATCGACGGCTTTCCCGATACCCCGCTGATGGAAGACATCGCCATCTCGACATCGCTGCGTCGCCGCTCGCCGCCGGCCTGCCTGTCGGCGCGCGTCACCACCTCGGGCCGACGCTGGGAGAGCGGCGGCGTGCTGCGTACCATTCTGCTGATGTGGCGTTTGCGCTTCGACTACTGGCGTGGCGTCGACCCGCGCGACCTGGCGATCCGCTATGGCTACCGTCCGCGTTGACGTCGCGATCTTCGCCAAAGCGCCGGTGCCGGGCTATGCCAAGACCCGGCTGATTCCGGCGCTGGGCGCCGATGGCGCGGCCGCGCTGCACGCCGCCATGATCCAGCGCACCGTCGAGACCGCCTGCGCCGCGAATCTCGCGCGGATCACATTGTGGTGTGCGCCCGATCCATCGCATGCCCTGTTCCGCGATCTGGCGATCAAGCATGGCGTCGCGCTGCGCCGGCAATTTCCCGGCGGCCTCGGCGCACGCATGCTCGCGGTGTTCCGCGGCCAGCCGGCCCATCGACCGCTGCTGCTGATCGGCACCGATGGTCCGGCGTTGCGGGCCGATCATCTGCTCGCCTGTGCGCGATCCTTGCACGATGATGACGATGCGTCGTTCCTGCCCACCGAGGATGGTGGCTATCTGCTGATCGGCCTGCGTCGCGCGGTGCCCTCGCTGTTCGCGGGCGTCACCTGGGGCACGTCGTCGGTCATGCCGCAGACCCGCCGACGGCTGCGCCGCGCCGGCCTGCGCTGGAGCGAACCCGATACGCTGTGGGACGTCGACACGCCCGACGACTTGAAGCGACTCAGCGCTTGAGAACGCGGCCGGCCACGGCGTCGAGCTTGGCGAGCACGGCCGGGTCGCGCTTCTCCGGCGCGGTGATGATCGCGTAATCCAGCGCCCTGTCCGAGCCGATCGGGCACGGCTCGTGCTCGCGCGGGAAGTCGCGGGCCAACGCCGCCACGAGCGCTTTGGCCTTGTCGGCGTTGGCGTGCATGACGGCGACGATCTTGGCGACGTCGACCGTGCCATGATCCGCGTGCCAGCTGTCGAAGTCGGTGACCATGGCGACGGTGGCGTAACAGAGCTCGGCCTCGCGCGCGAGCTTGGCCTCGGGCATGTTGGTCATGCCGATCACGTCGCAGCCCCAGGCGCGATACAGCCGGCTCTCGGCCAGCGTGGAGAACTGCGGACCTTCCATCACGATGTAGGTGCCACCCCGGCGCACGTCGGCGCCGGCGGCGCGCGCCGCCGCTTCCAGCCGGTCGGCGAGCCTCGGGCTCACCGGCTCGCCGAAGGCGACATGCGCCACGCATCCCTTACCGAAGAAGCTCTTAGCACGCGCGAAGCTGCGGTCGATGAACTGGTCGACGATCACGAAGGTGCCCGGCGGCGTGTCCTCGCGCAGCGATCCCACGGCGGAGAGTGAGACGACGTCGGTGACCCCCACGCGCTTGAGCGCGTCGATATTGGCGCGGTAGTCGATGTCGCTGGGCGCGTGGACATGGCCACGGCCGTGACGCGGTAGGAAGACCATCGGCAGGCCGGCGAATTCGCCGAAGCACAGCGCGTCGGACGGCTGGCCCCACGGCGATGTCACCTTTTCCCAGCGAATGTTCGTCAGGCCGGGCAGCTCGTAGAGCCCCGATCCGCCGATCACGCCCAGCACCGATTTCACCACGCCGCCCTCCCGTCCGCCGCCTACGCGGCTGGACCATCGCATGGCACACGCGCCCTCGCCACGATGTGATGAAAGCGCGACAGCGCCCTGCGCTAGGCTAGCGGCATGGCCGTCACCGACCTCGCCCTCCCGCCGCTCGATCCACGCAAATTCCGCGACATCGCCATCACCGCCAGGGGCGAGCCCCGCGCACGGGTGGCGCTGAAGTCGCTGGATACGCTGTGGTTCAACACCGGCACGCTTTGCAACCTGACTTGCGCCAACTGCTACATCGAGTCCTCGCCGCGCAACGACCGGCTGGTCTATCTCCGCGCCGCCGAGGTCCGGGAGTACCTCGACGAGATCGAGCGGGAGCGGCTGGGCACGCGACTGATCGGCTTCACCGGCGGCGAGCCATTCATGAATCGCGAGTTGCCGGAGATGCTGGAAGACGTGCTGTCGCGCGGCATGGAGGCCATGGTGCTGACCAACGCCATGAAGCCGATGCACAAGATGAAGGCGGCGCTGCTGACCCTGCGCGAACGCCACGGCGACAGGCTGATAATCCGCGTGTCGATCGACCACTACGCACCGCCCCTGCACGAAGCCGAGCGTGGCGCGCGCAGCTGGAAGCCGACGCTCGACGGGCTGGTGTGGCTCTCGCGTAACGGCTTTCGTGTGCATGTCGCGGGCCGGCACTTTTCCGATGAACCGGATGGCGCGGTGCGCGCCGGCTATGCCCGGATGTTCGCCGAGCATGGGATCGCGATCGACGCCACCGACCCGGTGGCACTGACCATCTTTCCGGAGATGGACGCGCATGTCGACGTGCCGGAGATCACCACCGCGTGCTGGGGTATCCTGAACAAGTCGCCGGACAGCGTCATGTGCGCCACGGCCCGCATGGTGGTGAAGCGCAAGGGCGCCGGGCGGCCGGCGGTGCTGGCCTGCACCCTGCTGCCCTACGATCCGCAATTCGAGCTGGGCGCGACCCTGCAGGAGGCGTCGCGCGCGGTGGCGCTGAACCATCCGCATTGCGCCAAGTTCTGCGTCCTCGGTGGCGCGGCCTGCAGTCGCTGAACGCCGCCGCTACACGAACGTCGCGACCTCGTCGAACGGCTTCTTGGCCAGCGCGTGCAGCGGCACCACCGCGTCGGGCGCCGGATGGCCGGCGACGACGATCATGTAGGCTTTCTCGTTCTTCGGCCGGCCCAGCAGGGTGCCGAGGAAGCCCATCGGGTTGGGCGTATGCGTCAAGGTCGCCAGGCCGGCGCGATGCAAGGTCGCGAGCAGGAAGCCGCAGGCGATGCCGACCGACTCGGGCACGTAGTAGTTCTTCTTCCGCGAGCCGTCGGGCCAGCTTCCCCATTGCTGGGCGAAGACGACGATCAGCCACGGCGCCGTCTCGAGGAACGGCTTGCGCCAGTCGGTGCCCAGGGGTCTGAGCGCGCGCAGCCACTCCTCGCTGGCCTTGCCGTCGTAGAAGGCCTTCTCCTCGACCTCGGCGGCCTCGCGGATCCGGGCTTTCACGGCCGGATCGGCGACGGCGACGAAGTGCCAGGGCTGATGATTGGCGCCACTGGGCGCGTGGCGCGCGGCGTCGATCGCCGCTTCGACGATGGCGCGATCGACCGGACGGTCGCTGAACTCACGCACGGTGCGGCGACGGATCAGATCGTCAGCGAAGGCGCGGGCGCGCGGCGCCATCTCGGCGTCCAGGACGGGATGGAAGTCGAGCGGCCGGTGCGGGAAATCGTGTGACATGAAAGCCTCCAGCGCGCGATCTAGCGCGCGGCGAGCGGCCGCGGAAGCCGCTGTTTCAGTCGAGCAATCCGGCCACCTGGGGCAGCCATAGCGACAGCCCCGGGAACGCGAGGCAAAGGCCGAGCCCGATCACCTGCAGGATGAGGAACGGGTACATGCCGCGGTAGACGTCGGTCATGCTGCAATCCGGCGGCACCGTGCCCTTCATGTAGAACAGGGTCGCGCCGAAGGGCGGCGACATGAACGATGTCTGCAGGTTCACCGCTATCAGGGTGGCGAACCACGGCATGAAGGCCAGCGGGTTGCTGCCGATATGCGAGCTGAAATCGAGCTTGAGCATGATCGGACCGAACACCGGCAGCACGATCAGGCAGATCTCGATCCACTCGAAGGGGAAGCCGAGCAGGAAGATCAGCACCATCACGAACGCCATCATCGTCCACGGCGTGTCGATGCCCAGGCTCTTGAGCATGCCCAGCATCAGGTCGTCGCCGCCAAGCTCGCGGAAGATCAGCGAGAAACCCGTCGCGCCGAGCACGACCATGAAGACCAGGCCGTTGGCGCGGCAGGAATCGCGGATCGCTTCGCGCAGCATCTTCATGTTCATCCGCCCGTTCATCCAGGCGATGACGATCGCGCCGAGGCAGCCGACGCCGGCGCTCTCGGTGGCGGTGGCGAAGCCGGCGAAGATCGAGCCCAGCACGATGACCATGAGCACCGTCATCGGCATCATCCCGTGCATGATGACGCGGAACATCTCATAGGCGCCCTGCGGGCCGCTCTCGCGCGGCAGCTTGGGCGCCCGCTCGGGCTTGGTGAAGGCGACCCAGTAGATGTAGAGTAGATAGAGGCCCGACAGCAGGAAGCCGGGAATGGTCGCGGCGGCGAACAGCGCGCCCACCGAGGTGTTGAGCATCTCGCCCATCACCACCAGCATGATCGAGGGCGGGATGAGGATGCCCAATGTGCCGGCCGAACCGATCGTGCCGATCGACAGGCGCTTGTCGTAGCCCGCCTTCAGCATTGGCGGCAGCGAGATCAGCGACAGCAGGATGACCGAAGCGCCGACCACGCCGATCGGCGCCGCGAGAATGGTGCCCATGACCATCACGGCGATCGCCAGGCCGCCCGGCGTGCGCCGCAGCATGACCTGGGCGGCGTCGAGCATGTCCTTGGCCACGCCGCTTCGTTCGAGCAGCGATCCCATGAAGATGAACATGGGCAGCGAGACGAGGACGGGATCGACCGCCACGCCGCCCCACATGCGCAGCAGGATGCTGTGCAGCTTCACCAGGTTGAACTCGCCCAGGCTCCAGGCGATCAGCGCGAACACCAGCGCCGTGCCGCCCAGCACGAAGGCCACCGGGTAGCCGCAGAAGATCACGACGAACATCGTCGCGAACATGATCAGCGCCAGATTCTCGGCCAGCCAGTTCAGCACGCGATCACTCCGGAATGGGCACTGGCGGCCATCGTCACATCGGCTCCACGGTGCGTTGGATCGACAGCTCGGCCCGCCGCGCGTCGACACCGCCGAACAGGAAGGCGATCAGGCGCAGCAGCACGGCGACGATCGCGGCCACCAGCAGCCACAGGCCGAAGACGAACAGGCCCTTGATGATCCAGCGCTGCGGGATGCCGATGACCGCCTCCGACCCCTCGCCGGTCGCGTAGGAGGCGCCGACGAAGCCGAGGCCGAACCACGCGACGATGGCGGCGTAGGGCAGCGCGAAGGCAAGGCCGCCGGCGAGCTCGATCCAGGCGCGCTTGCGCAACGGCAGCGCGGCGGTCGCCGTGTCGACGCGCGGATGGGCGTTGAGCACGTAGCACCAGCCCAGCCAGGCCGAGAACAGGACGGTGTGCAGGTGCCATTCGAGCTCCTGCAGGCGCGTCGAGCCGAGCCCGGGCAGCTGGAAGCCCATCTTGCGCGTGATGATGTCGAAGCAGATCACCACCATCAGGACGACCATCAGCCATCCCGACGCTTCGGCGATCCAGCGCAACAGCGCTTCGATGCGCTCGGCGATCCTCAGTAGAATGTTCACACTACGCGCCTGACCGCCTCGTTCAATCCAGGAACCCGAAGTAGCGCGGCAAGACGAGGATGATCTCGGGGAAGATCATGCAGAGCGCCAATGCGATGAGCTGCAGGGTCACGAATGGAATGATGCCGCGGTAGATATGCTGCATCGTCACCGATTTGGGTACCGTGCCCTTCATATAGAACAATGCGAAGCCGAAGGGGGGCGTGAGGAAGGCCGATTGCAGGTTCACCGCCACGAGGATGACGAACCACAGCATGAAGTCCTTGTTGGTCGCCAGATGCGGCTCGAAGCTGATCTTCTTGAGGATGGGCGCGAAGATCGGCAGCACGATCAGGCAGATTTCCAGCCAGTCGAAGAAGAAGCCCATGATGAACACGAGCAGCATGACGAAGACCAGGATCTCCCAGCCGGTGTCGATGCCCAGCGCCTTGAGGATCTCGGCCACGAGGTCGTCGCCGCCCAAGGCGCGGAAGACATAGGAGAACAGCGTCGCGCCGAAGATGATGAAGAAGACCAGCGCGTTGGTCAGCGCCGAGCTCTCGATCACCTCGCGCAGCAT
>CAYTFW010000015.1:0-59009 GCA_964437145.1 uncultured Rhizobiaceae bacterium | reverse complement strand
TCACCTGTTGCACTTCAAACGTGAATCCACACCCTCGCTACGCTCGGGATGACAGCAGAGGACAGATGAGCACCACGATGACCGAGCCTCCTCCACCCGTCCGCTTCGACACCAAGATCGCCGTGGTGGTGCGGTCCGACCTCGAGGTCTGGCAGAAGCTCAACGTCACCGCCTTCCTGAGCGGCGGCATCGCCGCGTCGTTTCCCGAGTGCATCGGCGAGCCCTACGAGGACGGCAGCGCCACGCGCTATCGCCGCCTGATCGGCCAGCCGATCCTGATCTACGGCGCCGATGGGCCGGCGCTGTCACGCGCTCTGGACCGCGCGCTCGCCCGCGACGTCGAGCCGGCGATCTACACAAGCGAGATGTTCGCCACCGGCCACGACGCCGCCAACCGCGCCGTGGTCAAGGCGGTCGAACGCGCCAAGCTCGATCTCGTCGGCCTCGCCCTGCGCGCCGAACGCAAGGTCGCCGACAAGATCCTCGACGGACTGAAATTCCACCCGTGAAGGTCAGCTAGCGAGTTCGACGAAGAAAGGAGATGAGTCTCGAGCGATCGCCTCGATCGCTGCCGCATTGCGCATCAATGTGACGACTACATGGCTAGTCGACGAATTGCCGATGCGGAGCAGGATTACGGATGGACCGTTGCCCGTGATCAGCCAATCGTCACGCTTGAAGTCTTCGTCCTTGGTGCAAACGACGTAGCCTTCCCGGCGCGCAAACGACGCGATGTCCTCATCGGGCCTGCCGAGCAAGCCGATCGTCATGACGTGGATGGAGTTCGGAAACGTCTCGATCAGCCGGCGCGGGAGCGCCGGCGAAAGGTTCTGATCAAAGAGCAGCTTCACTCGGCGGCGAGCACGTGGGTGCGACGCTCGCGCTCGGCGGCGTAGGCGAGCGCGGCGAGGATGTCGTCGCGCTCCAGGTAGGGGAACTCGGAGAGCATCTCATCGACACTCATGCCGCCCGCCAAATAGTCGAGCACGTCCTGCACGGAGAACCGCATGCCGCGAAGACAAGCCTTTCCTCCCAGCTTGCCGGGCTCGATCGTGATACGTGAACGCCAGTCGACCATGGTCGTCTCTCCTGACGGCGGCATTCTACACTGTCGGTGGGCGTGCGCCTACGGCACCAGCACCGCGCGGCCCATGATCAGGCCTTTGCGCAGATCCTGCAGGGCGTCGTTGGCTTGGTCCAACCCGCGCGTTGTGACCGGCACGGGGCTGACCTTGCCGGCGCGCACCAGGGCCATCATCTCGGCCATCTCGGCGGGCGTGCCAGTGACCGAGCCCATGAAGGCGGCGCCGGTGAAGGCGAACATCGGCAGCGGCGTGCTGAATGTGCCGCCGAACAGGCCGACGATGATCAGGCGACCGCCGCGTGCCAGCGCGCGCTGGCCGAACGTCGCGGAGGATTCCGCGCCGACGAAGTCGATCGCCGCGCCGACACCAGTGCCGCCGGTAAGATCCATGATCTGCTTGCGCGCGTCCTTCTCGCGCGGATCGAGCGCCGCCGAGGCGCCGTGCTTGAGCGCCAGCTCGCGCTTTCTGGGATCGATGTCGGCGACGATCGGATCGCGGCCCATGACGGCGCGCGCCAGCTGCACGCCCATCAAGCCGACGCCGCCCGCGCCGATGATCAGGATCGGCTTGCCGATGTCGTGGCCCTGCGCCTTCTTCACGGCGCCGAAGGCGGTGATGCCAGAGCAGGCGTAGAGGCAGGCGAGCTCGGTCGGCACGCTGCCGTAGTCGAACAGGTAGCGGGGATGCGGGCAGAGCGCGTGCGTGGCGAAGCCGCCATCGGCGTTGACGCCCATGGCGCGCGGCGTGCCGCAGAGATTCTCCTGGCCGTTGGAGCAGTGCCAGCATTTGCCGCAGCCGATCCAGGGATGGACCACGGCCTTCTGGCCCACCGTCGCGCCCTTGGCGTCCGGCCCCACGGCCTCGACCACGCCGACGATCTCGTGGCCCATGATGCGCGGCGGGTTCATGGTCTTGGCGGTCGAGTATTTGTTGCCGCCGCCCATGTCGAAATAGCCTTCCCACAGATGCACGTCGCTGTGGCAGACGCCGGCGGCGGTGATGCGCACCAGCACCTCGGTGCCTTTGGGCACCGGCGTCGGCTCCTCGACCTTCTGCATCGGCTGGCCGAACTCGACGACCTTATAGCTTTTCATGAGACTCGTTCCCTCGTTCCTGTCGGCGCCGAGTTTACGGGGGAACGCGGCTCAGTGATAGAAGGTGCAGCGGCGCTCGCTCCAGGGAAACGACGGCCAGCCGGAGAGCAGCGCGCAGATCGAATCCTTGAGCTGGCGCTGCAACGGCTTGCCCAGATCGCCGAAGACCATGTACCGGCCGGCCATATCGCCCGTCGACATCCAGACTTCCTTGGCCACGACATGCAGCGTCACGCTGTCGGGATCCGCCTCGACGGTAAAATTGCCGGCCACCACGTCAGGCAGGTCGAAGGCGAAGCGCCATTGATCGCCATGCTGGCCGATCAGGACCAAGGCCAGGCCGTCGTCCGCCGTGGCGCGCGGCTGGCCGGCCGTTATCCACTGGTTCGCCAGGTGGCCGTCGGCGGGCCATTCGTCATACCGGGGCAATGATCGTCTCCCTGCGATGAGGCGACAATCATGGCATCGACCGCGCGTGCGCCGGAAGAGGCGCCTCGGTCTCCCGCGGCGCGTCTTGCGGGCCCGCCAAGCCCCGCCTCCGCACGATCCGCGGTGGAACGCTCCGCCGGCGGGGCTTTCGCGCCTCTAGGGACCGTCCGCGATGGTCACGGCGTCGAAGCTATAGGGGTAGGTGGCTTGGCTCACGATCTTGTGGCGCAGCAACGTGGCCTCGACCCCGAGCACAAAGGGCACTCGCGAGATGACGATGCGCCGTGCGATCGCGGCGGCGGTGTTGACGACGTCATCGCCGCTCTGCGCTCCGCCGGTCTCGTAAAGGTAGTACAACGCGTCCGCCACGTAGGCCGCCGCCTCGTCTTCACTCCGTGGCGTGAAGCGGAAGCCGGCGCGCTTGGGAAACGTGCTGCCGCCGCCGAACATGTCGTGCAGCGCGTGGACGCACTCGTGCAGGATATCGGTTCTTTCCTGGGCGTTCGCCCCGTAGTCGTCCCGGGGAAAATTAAGGGTGTTGGTGCTGGGCACGTATAGTGCCGCCACGCCCGGCTTCATCCGCCGGACTTTGACGGCGATCTGGCCGAACGAGACGAGCAAGTTGATCGCTCCCAGGCCGACGGCGTCGACATGGATCGTGCCCAGGCGGAAGTCGATTTTCCGCGCCGATGTCGAGGTCAGCACTTTCTTCACTGTCTGCAGAATTCTGGTCACGGAGAAATCCTCCTGCCGCTTATGTCAGGATGGACCGCCCAACCGCGCGGGTCTGTTCCCCGGGACACAGACACGCCAAAAGAGGCGCCGCGGTTGCCCGCGACGCCTCCTCCTTGGCTTGGCCGAGCAGGAAGGGGAGAAAAGCTACTCGGCGGCCTGCAGGGCGGGACGGGGCGGCTGGCCGGTGCCGACCGGGATCACCCGCGGCTTCTTCTCCTCCGGGACCTCGCGCACCAGCTCGATGTGCAGCAGGCCGTTCTCCAGCTTGGCGTCGGTCACGCGCACATGGTCGGCGACCTCGAAGCGGCGCTCGAAGGCGCGCGCGGCGATGCCACGATGCAGGAACGAGGCCTGCTCGTCCTTGGCGGCGATCTTGCCGGAGACCTTCAGCGCGTTCTCCTGCTGGACGATCTCGATGTCCTGAGCGGTGAAGCCGGCGACCGCGAGCGTGATGCGGTAGCCGTTCTCGCCGACCTTCTCGATGTTGTAGGGCGGGTAGCCGTTGCCACCCAAATCGCTGTTCACGGAGTCCAGAAGCTGGAAGACGCGGTCGAAGCCGACGGTCGAACGGAACAGCGGGGAAAAGTCATAGGCACGCATAGGAACACCCTCCAGGTGAGCGATGTGATCGGTCTCTGGCCCCCTGAGCATGGCTGCTCGTGGCGGGCCGTTCCTCGCCGCCCCACGATGGGCCCGGCGATGACCCTGAGATAGGAGGGAAGGGCGGCGCTTCAAGGGGTGGAGGGGCGCGGAATGCGGCGCAAAACGGTCGCGACTCGTCCTGGCGCGGGGCTTGCTGAGGTCATGGGCCGCCGTCAGTATTCGGATGTTGGGGAGACCATGGTCATGAATTGCATCACACGCCGCGCCACCCTTGCTGGAACCGCCGCGTTGCTCGCCGCGCCGGCGATCGCGCAGCCGAAGTTTCCCGATCGTACCATCCGATTGATCGTGCCCTGGGCGCCGGGCGGGCCGGCCGATATCGGCCTGCGTATTCTGGGCGAATCGGCGGCGAAGAAGCTCGGCCAGACGGTGGTGGTCGAGAACAAGGCCGGCGCCTCGGGCATCCTGGGCGCCATGGCACTGCAGAGCGAGAAGCCCGACGGCCATGTCATCTCGCAGATGCATATGAGCGTGCTGCGTCAGCCGCTGCTCAACAAGCAGCTGACCTATCATCCGATCAACGACCTCAGCTACATCCTGCAGATCACCGGCTTCGTCATGGGCGTGGTGGTCAGGGCCGATGCGCCGTGGAAGACGCTGCCGGAGCTCCTCGCCCATGCCAAGGCCAACCCGGGCAAGCTGAACTGGGGCACCTTGGGCATCGGCTCCTCGCAGCATCTGGCGATGGAGCGCGTCGGCATGGCGCATGGCGGCTTGAGCTGGACGCACGCGCCGTATCGTGGAACGGCGGATACCATGCGCGCGCTGCTCGGCGGCGAGATCGATTTCGCCTCGGAGTCGTCGGGCTGGGCGCCGATGGTCAGCGCTGGCCAGCTGCGCCTGCTGGCGGTCTACACCGCCACGCGCATCAAGCGCTTCCCCGACGTGCCGACGGTGCGCGAGCTGGGCGTCGACGTCATCGTCGAGTCGCCCGGCGGCCTGGTCGGGCCCAAGGGCATGGATGCGGGCGTGATCAAGATCCTCGGCGAGGCCTTCAAGGCGGCGGCACAGGAGCCGGCGCATCTGGAATTCCTCGACAAGGTCGATCAGCCGCTGCTGCTCAAGGATGGCCCCGAGTATCGCGACTACATGGCCAAGACCTACGACGAGGAGCGCGAGCTCCTGCGCAGGCTGAATTTGCTGCCGGCCTAGTGACTACCTTCCCCCGCTGGCGGGGGAAGGTGGCGCGAAGCGCCGGATGGGGGTGGTTGGTGCGACGACTCCAGTGATCGAGAGTGACCGCTATGCCGGCCACCCCCATCCGCCCTTCGGGCACCTTCCCCGCCAGCGGGGGAAGGTAAGAAAGAGGAGAGTTCCATGACCGACACGATCCCCGTTCTCGACCTCGCGCCGCTGCGCGCCGGCGAGCTTGGCGCGCTGGAGAAGCTCGGCGCCGAGCTGCGGCATGCCTTCACCGAAATCGGCTTCTACTTCGTCAAGGGCCACGGCGTGCCGCAGTCGCTGCTCGACGCGACCTTCGCCGAGGCCGCGCGCTTCCACGCCCAGCCGCTCGAAGCCAAGACGGCGATGAAGATCGACGAGCACAATATCGGCTACATGCCGATGCGCGGCGCCACCGCGCGCTACAACCTCGTCGGCGACACGCCGGTGCTGCCCAACGTCAACGAGGCGGTGTTCTTCAAGCGCGAGCTGCCGGCCGACCACGTGGATGTGCTGGCAAAGGCGCGCTTCCGCGGCCGCAACCGCTGGCCCAACCTGCCGGGCTTCCGCGAACAGATCCTCGCCACCTGCGACGCCTTCGAAAGGCTGGCGCTGTCGCTGCTGCCGATCTACGCCCGCGCGCTCGACCGGCCGGCCGACTACTTCGCCCGCTTCTTCGTCGATCCGATGTACACGCTGCGCATGTCGCACTATCCCGAGCACAGCCCGACGGCGCCCAACAACGAGTTCGGCATCGCGCCGCATCTCGACACCAGCTTCATGACCATCCTGGCGCAGAACAAGATCCCCGGCCTGTCGCTGCGCCTGCCCGACGGACGCTGGATCGACGCGCCGGCCCCTGAAGGCGCGCTGCTGGTCAATGGCGGCATGATGCTGCGCCGCTGGACCGACGGGCGTTTCCTGGCGACGCCGCACCGCGTGATCAACCGCTCCGGCCAGGAGCGCTACGCCATCCCGTTCTTCTTCGATTGCAACTACCGCGCCGTGATGACGCCGATCACGGCGGACGGGAGCGCCGGCAAGGAGCCGCCCTTCACCTATGCCGAGTTCATGACGACCTATCAGCAGGCCAACTTCCACCACGCGCAGGTCGATGGGAAGAAGTTGGAGTTGCAGGGGGCGTGAGCGCCGCCATGCGCGTGCTGCGTAGCGCTGCGCTGGTGATGCTGCTGTCGGCGCTGTGCATCGGCCCGGCCGCCGCGCAGCAGAGTGTCCGGTCGGTCACCCTGATGGCCGGCGACCCGCAACGCTGCGCAGACTTCGCCGAGCTCATGGAGCATCCGGTGATCGGCCGCTACGAGTACTACTGGGGGATCACGGGCCGCAATGACGACTCCTGGGACTCGCACTACCGGACAGTGGCCGCCGCCTTCATCAAGTCGCCGGGAAGCCGCCTCTTCATCCGCTTCGAGTTCGCCACGATCCCGGGGCAGTACCGCTATGGTAAGACGCTCGCCTTCGCGCTGGGTGGGCGCGAATGGGCGCCATCCGACGGCGTCAGCGGTCCCAGGGCGATCGCCGAGTGCGGCTCGACGCAGAAGCTGCCCTTCGCGGCCTGCGTCCTGGACGACAACAGGGTGGCGGCGGTGTACGGCCTGCCGGACCTGGACGCCGACGAAATCGCGCATCAGCACGGCATCACGTCCGTTTATGGCAACTCCTACTACTTCTATCACTTCAAGCAGCGCTACTGGCTGCTGATCGCGCCGTTCCGCCCCAAGCGACCGAAGCGGCTGCTGTTCGGCTTCGCGTTGCATGATGCGGACTCGATCGTCGAGGGGCGCGTGAAGTCGTTGTTCGAGTTCGGCTGCCAGCTCGAGGAAAAAGGCAGGGTGACACCTTAGCCGAGTCCTCGCTTTACATGCCGGCGCGAAGGGCGCTCAGCGCAATCCGCATCGAAAGGTACGTCTTCGCCCAACCAGGCTGACCAAAACGTTCCCCGGGGTGGAGAAGTGCGCTCACGCTGCCTAACTCAGGAAATAGCGAACGGCGACTGACGCGAAAGGACATGACCATGGCCAAGAACACGATCTGCCTGTGGTACGACAAGGACGCCGAGGCCGCGGCCCGCTTCTACGCCGCGACGTTTCCCGACAGCGCGGTGGGCGTCGTCCATCGGGCGCCGAGCGACTATCCGTCTGGCAAGCAGGGTGATGCGCTGACGGTCGAGTTCACCGTCGCCGGTATCCCCTGTCTCGGCCTCAACGGCGGCCCGGCGTTCAAGCAAAATGAAGCATTCTCGTTCCAGATCGCCACCGAGGATCAGGCGGAGACCGACCGTTACTGGAACGCCATCGTCGGCAATGACGGCCAAGAGAGCGCCTGCGGGTGGTGCAAGGACAGATGGGGCATCTCCTGGCAGATCACGCCGCGCGTGCTGATCGAGGCGCTGGCGGTCGGCGGCGCCGAAGCCAAGCGCGCGTTCGAGGCGATGATGGACATGAAGAAGATCGACGTCGCCAAGATCGAGGCGGCGCGGCGCGGGTGATCACTGCTGTCATCCCGAGCGTAGCGAGGGATCCAGGGCGGCCCTGGATCCCTCGCTACGCTCGGGATGACAGAGTCTGGTCCAGCACGCCGTCACTTCAACGTCGCGATATACGCCGCGAGGTCCGCCGCCTCGGCGCGGCTGAGCGCCATGTCGGGCATCTTGGGGTGCGGGTCGAGCAGGAAGAACGCGACCGTGCGCTCGCTGAAATCGGGGCGGCGGGCGACGACGGGGAAGGGCGGCGCTTCGGTCACAGTGCCGGTCTGCTTCTCGGACACGACGTGACAGGTGGCGCACCAGCGTCGCGCCAGGCGCTCGCCGTTGTTCGGGTCGGCGGCGAGCGCGGGCTCGTTCGGCCACGCCATCAACGCCAGGGTCAGAAGCAGGGAACGGTTCATGGGTCTCGCTCGCGCGCGATCGTTCGAACAACCATGATGGCGCGCGGGTCGGGCGCGCGCTTTGATCCGGATCAAGCTTTCGTCGACACCGGCGCATACGAGCGTTTCGCCATGATCGCGCGACCGCGCCGCGCGTGGCCTTGATCGCGCGGGTGGTCGACCCAAATCGATGGCCAAGAGCCGCGCTCATGCCTTGAGCGCGCAGGCGAGGAGACAGCACATGGCGACAGAGATCAGGAAACCCGAAACCGCCGGCACGCCGGCCCCGCGCTATCGCGACCCGTTCGCCGACATACGTGCCGAGATGGATCGCGTGTTCGACGCCTTCCTCGGTCGCGGCTTCCTCGGCCGGCCGAGCCTGCCGAGCCTGCCCGGCGCGATGGCCCAGCCGCTGGTCGCGCCCGACATCGACATCCGCGAGAACGACAAGGAGATCGTGCTCGAGGCCGAGCTGCCGGGCATCGACGAGAAGGACGTCGCCGTCGTGGTGAAGAACGGCGTGCTGTCGCTGAAGGGCGAGAAGAAGGTCGAGCGCGACGAGAAGAAGGACGCCTGGCACCTCTCGGAGCGCAGCTACGGCGCCTTCGAGCGCACCTTCCAGCTGCCCGACGGCATCGACGACGACAACATCAAGGCGAGCTTCGAGAAGGGCGTGCTGCGCATCGCCATGCCCAAGATCCCGGAGAAGACGCCGGCGGAAAAGAAGATCGCGATCCAGAACGGGCAGCGTTGAGGCGCGGTCGTTTGAACTCAACTGTCATCCCGAGCGACACGAGGGATCCAGGGCCGATCCTGGATCCCTCGCTGCGCTCGGGATGACAGGCACCTTGCGTTAAGCCGCCGCGCCTTTCATCACCTCTCCGGTGTACGTGCCGGTCGACTGGCCGTCGCGCATCGTCACGCCGCCGTTGACGATGGTGGCGCGGATGCCCTCGGCTTTCTGCACGAGACGACGCGCGCCGCCGGGTAGGTCGGTCTCGACCTTGGGCAGGCACGGGCGCACGCGGTCGGCCTCGAAGAGCACTAGGTCGGCCTTGTAGCCCGGCTTGAGCAGCCCGCGGTCCTTCAGCTCGAACGCTTCGGCGATGTCGTGCGTCATCTTGCGCACGGCGTGCTCCAGCGTGAAGGCGCCGCGCTTGTTCACCCAGTAGTGCAGGAAATGCGTCTGCAGGCAGGCGCCCATCTCCTGTGCCGAATGCGCGCCGGCGTCGGAGAAGGTGGCGAGCGTCGTGTCGCGCTTCAGCATGCCCAGCACGTCCTCGCGATCTTCGTTGACCACCGGCCAGACGAAGATCTGGTCGGGATCCGCCAGGGCCAGCTCGATCATGGTCTCGACGGGATGCGTGCCCCGGGCGCGCGACAGCTCGGCCACGGTCGGATCGTCCCAGTCCATGCTCTTGAGCGCAAAGAGCTGCTCGTAGTCGGGCTTACGCGGATCGAGCGTGGCCGCACCACCGCCCTGCAGCACGTTGTCCTTGGGCTTCATGCGCCGCTCGGCCTCGATCAGCGCGCGCCGCCGCGTCGGATCGCGCAGCATCTCGAGCTGCTCGGAGAGCGGGCGCGCGCGCACCACCTGCCATTCCGGCAGCACGTCGAAGGGCAGGTAGGATTTCAGCGAATAGATCGCGTTGATCGAGCGCGTGCTGACCTGGCCGAACATGCGGCCGCCCCTGCGATTGGTGTCCTCGATGACTTCGGCCTGCGTGCGCCACGACGCCGGATCGTCGCCCTGGCGCGTGCTGATGAGGCCGAACATGATCGTGCGCTTGTAGGCCAGCGCCAGGCGCTTGAGCTCGTCGAGCATGGCGACGTTGCTGGCGTGGCTGCGCACGTCGGAGCCGACCTGGAAGATGCCGGTGCCCAAAGCCGCCATCGCCGCGACGAGGCGCTCCAGCTCGCGCCACGACGCCTGGCGGCTGGCGACCGGCGTGCCCTCGGGCGTCATGTGGGTGTGGGCGCGTGAGGTCGAGAAGCCGATCGCGCCCGCGCGCATGGCGTCCTGCGTCATCCGCGCCATGGTCGCGATCTCGTCGTCGGTCGCTTCCTCGGCGAGCGCGCGACGACCCATGACGTACATGCGCAGCGCCGAGTGGCCGACATACATCGCGTAGTTCAGCGCCTTGGGCCGCCGCTCGACCGCCTGCAGGTAGTCGGCGAAGGACTCCCAGGTCCAGTCCATGCCGGCGGCCATCGCCGCGGCGGGGATGTCCTCGACGTAGGACAGGCAGTTGGCGTACCAGTCGCGATCGGCCGGCTTGCACGGCGCGAGCGTGAAGCCGCAATTGCTCATCACCACCGAGGTCACGCCGTTGTAGCAGGACGACGTGCCCGGCGCGTCCCACATCACCTGCGCGTCCATGTGCGTGTGGCCGTCGATGAAGCCCGGCGCGACGATCAGGCCGTCGGCGTCGATCGTCTGGCGCGCCGGCTCGGCAAGGCGACCGATCGCGTGGACGCGGCCATCGGTGATGCCGACATCGGCGGTGATGCGGGCGGCGCCCGAGCCATCGATCACGGTGCCGCCGCGAATGAGAAGGTCAAGCATCACGCACCTCTCGCCGATGTCGTCCTTCTCCCTCTCCCCGCGAGCGTGGAGAAGGAGTCACGAAGAGCGTAGTCGTTTCGCGCGCGAAGTCGATGGCGTTCGTGGCGTGGGTCAGTTTGAAGATCTCCGCGCTTGACCGTCGCTTCCGACCCTCGAGCGCGCGTGGCATCATCCGGCCATGACCAAGCATCCCAAACGCCCCCGCGATCCGCTCCAGCTTGCCGAGATGATTGGCGATATCGCCATGGGGCAGGCATCCGACAGAAATCCCGACGATGGAAAGAACCCGGCTGCGGTGGCGCTAGGGCGGCTCGGGGGCGCTTAAGGGTGGCAGGATTCGGGCTCTGTCGTTGTCACCAGAGGAGCGACGCAAGATAGCCCACGCGGGGGCTAAGGTTCGCTGGGCTGCGAAGACGGACAGCAAGGACTAGGGCAATACCTGCTGGCGCATAATCTGTGCGTATGCACGCCCAATGTGATTCTCGATCAACTTGAAACACGGAGTCGCCTCAAGCGTGATTAGGCAGGCGTGGTGCACCGTCAGAACTGCATCCTGGAGACGCTGGTCTTCTTCCAGGGGGCGAACAGCGTCGCCGAGAATCGATATTGCCTCAGCGAGGCCGATATGTCGGCCATGGGTCTTAGTCGTCTTCTTCTCAGTTAGCTTGCCAACAATCGCTTTCGCTCTAGCAGCCTTGTTCGGCTTTTTGGCCAACATATTCGTGACCAAGAATCGCTCAGCCATCGTGCGTGCCCACTCGACGGCGTTCTCGCACTCGGTGATGAAGCCCGGCTCTATTTGACGCAACACAGGCTGCCAAAGGAGCGCGGCCGACGCGTCGTCTTTGATCTCTTTTCGGATTCGATCAAATTCCTGCAACAGACCGGTCGCCGCCATCCGGCCAAACTGAGGGTCAATCGGACCTATGCTGGATTCTTTGCCCATGACGATTTCACGGCAAGACAACGAAATCAGCGTGCCACCCGACATCGCGAGTTGGGGGATGATCGCTCGGATATCGTTGTTGAACATCGCTCGCAGATAGTCGACGAGCGACTCGGTGGCGGCCATGTCGCCACCGGGCGTATGCAGGATCAGGTCCAGGCCCTTGCTACGATCAAGTTTATGGATCACCGACATGAAGCCGTTTTTATCGGCGTCGGAAATCCCGAGCTGAACACCGGGCTGAGATGCGAGCTGCGGCTTTTGCAGCCATCCTGAGTAGTACAGGATGACATTGCGTTTCGTGAGGTTGTGGAGCCGCTTCAGATAGCGCCGACGAATGATGTCATGCGTGCTGCCAGCTTCTTTGGTTTCGTTCAGCAGCTCATTCCATGCCGCCATGCTATTCCTCTGAGTTGCAAGCCGGATAGCTGGTTACAATAACCTTCTTGTCCGATTGCGCACTCAGTTTCTCAAGTATTGCGAGTAGGCGCTCATTCTTCGCTTCTATGTGACCGCCGATATAGGGGGTCAGGTCCACGGTTCGTACGGCGTCCGACTGCTCCCTCTTTGGCTTGGCCATCGATCATCCTCCATTGGTGTTGAAAGAATATAGGAAACGCGCGGGAATTTGAATCTATCTTGCGTTCTTGGGTGCCTAAGGAACAAAAGTCCCGTGGTGCGCTATCGGCGCGCCCTCGGCTTCTTCGGCTCCAGCGCCGACCGCCAGTTCACGCCCTCCATGGTCCTCAGCGCCGCCTTGGCCATCGCCGGCGCGGCGCCGTCCTCGCCCAGCCAGGTCTCCCACGCCGCGTCCTCGAGGATCGCCGGCATGCGCGGGTCGTCCTCGGTGGCCTTGATGGTCTCGCGGATCAGCGCGTTGGCCGGCACCGTCGCCATGACGCAGGCCAGCATCGGCGCCGGGAATTCGGCGATGTCGAAGCGCCGCCAGACGAAGGCGAAGCCGCGCGGCTGTCCGTCGCGCGGATCGATCGTCCATTGCCGGACCTCGGTCTTGCCGCTGGGCTTCACGATCTCCTCGCCCTCGTTGAAGGTGCGGAAGACGACGATGCCGCGCTGGCCGGCGTGGAAGGGCGAGCGGAACGGCTCGCGCGTGTCGATGGTCTCGGCGCGCGCGTGGATCGGCTGCGGGCGGCGCCAGTCCCTGGGCGAGGGAAAGCCCCAGCGCATGCGCACCACGCGGCGCTGGCGCGCCTCGGCGTCCCAGACGATGACCGGCACCATGGCGTTGACGCGATAGGTGACGATCTCGTCGTCGCCACCATCGCCGCCGCCCGCGTCGCCATCCCCGCCGCGCGCCGTGAGCGGCTGCGAGAAGTCGACCACCTCGCTCCAGGATGCCTGGGCCGTGAACTTGCCGCACATGGCGCGACGCTAGCACGCGACCGCGCCATCTCAAGCGCTGCCTTCGCTGTTCATCCGGCGCAGCATCTCCTCGAAGAAGCTGTAGTCGTCGAACCAGCCGCCGGGGGTCAGCGGATGGGTGGCGGCGACGCGGAGCGCGGTGTCGCCCAGCCGCGGCGAGGCGGGCGCGGGCTTCCATGCCTCCATCAGCGGATGCCGCCAGATCTCGGCCAGCGCGCCCATGCGCAGCAGGATGCGCTCGGGCAGCGCCGGGTCGTAGCCGAAGGCGTCGCCGAGCGTCTCCAGCATCAGCGCGCGCAGGCGCTTGGCGTCGGTATGCGTCAGACCGTGCAGCATCGCGTGACCCTCGAGGAATTCCTCCTCGAGCACGGGCGCGTGCAGCGCGTTGGGTTGCGGGCGGTGGTGGGTCATCGGCAGGTCCGTCGAGGGTCGGGCTTGAAGATCAAGGCGCGAAGCGACAGCGAGAGCGTCTTGATCTGAAGCTTTCCCCCACCCCCTTAAGGGGTGGGGGAAAGCGGGGGACGTTGGAACCCCGTCGGAAGGGGGTTGGAACCCCGTCGGAAGCCCCCGTCGGTACCCCGTCGGAAGACGTCGGTACCCCGTTGGAACCCCGTCGGAAGATCGTCGGAAGATCGTCGGAAGGTCGGTCGGCATCGGCGCTCACTCCTCGGCGTTTCCGACGCTGACTTCGCCCGGCAGGCGCATGTCATGCGGCCGTACGTAGATCCGCCGCTTGCTCGGCGGGCCCATCTCGACCTTGACGATCTTGCCCCGGCCGAGCAGCCGCTCCTGCGCGGCGACGATCGAGGCCCAGTTCCAGCGCCGGCACGACGGCAGCCGGCGCACCTTGGTGGCGAGACCATTGGATGCGTCGGGATCGGCGGCGATCAGCGCGCCGTCGCCGACCAGCTTGCGCAGACCGGCGAGCACGGCGTTGTCGATCTCCAGACGATCGACGATGTCGGTCGGCGCGCCACCCGCTTCGTTCTCGAGCACGAAGACGTGGTCGCGCCAGCGCAGCTTGAGCTTGCTGCCCGACGGGCCGTAGTTGCTCTTCATCAGCTTCAGGATTCGGGCATCGCTGGTCTCCTCCTCGCCGCCATCGAGGGTGGGGGCGTGTGTCAGATAGAGTCGGCCGCGCACGGTGGCGTGCCAGGCGGTGCTGCCGCTGAGGCCCGAGCCGCTGGCGAGCCCGGCGAGCGAGGGATGGCCGGTCAGCAGCACGGCGCCGTTGTTGATCATCGCCAGCCGCGCCAGCGCGTTGATGAACTGGCGCACCTGCGGGCGGATGATCTCGTTGCCCATGAAGGTGTCGGCGGCGGTGTCGACGATGACCAGCTCCGCACCGCTGTCGCGGATGCGCGTGTCGAGCTGCTGGTAGAAGGCGGTCTCCTCGCCGACATCGTGGCGGCCGAAGACCATCAGCTCGTTGGCCTGGCCGACGCGGCTGACCAGGGTGAGATGACCGAGATCGTCCATGCCGCAGCCGAGATGGGCGTTGATGCGGTCCTGGCGGAAATGCAGCTCGTCGGCGCTGTCCTCGCAGAACACCGCCAGCACCGGCACCGGCTTGGGTTGCGTCGCCATGCCGAGGAACGGCCGGCCCAGCGCCAGCGCCGTGGCGAGCTGCTGCGCCAGCAGCGACTTGCCGACGCCGCCATCGCCGTTGAGCAGGGTGACGTAGCCGCGGATCAGCATGTCGGGCACCAGCCAGCGCCGCGGCGGTACCGGCTTGCCCTGCCAGTCGCGCGGATCGATGGTGTCGAAGCGTGCGAGATTGTTGAGCTTCATGCGGCGGCCCTCGCCAGGTCGTTGAAATCGCCGAAGGCCCGGGGCGGCGCGATCAGCCGCGCGCCGCGTCCGTCGTCGCGGAACCGCGCGCAGGCCTCGCGCGCCAGGCGCAGCCCCGCCTCGCCGTTGTCGGCGAAGATCACGACGTCGCGGCACGTCGCGGGCAGCCGCACCGATTTCAGCCGCGACGCGCCGAGCGTCGCCCACACCGGCAGGGTGTAGAGCTGGCGCGCCGACAGCGCCGTCTCGACGCCCTCGGCCAGGCCCATCAGCGGCGCCGGCGGATCGAGCCGCACCGCGCCGTCGCGCATCGGCCCCAGCCCCGCCTTGGCCGGATCGAGCGCCGCCTTGGCGCGCCCGTCGTCGCTCAGCCAGATGCGCTGGATCGCCGTGATCGCGCCGTCGCCATCGTGCACGGCGGCGATCAGCGCGGGATGCGCCGTGAGGCGGAAGCTGTGCTCCAGCCGCGCGTGGAAGCGCAGGCTGGGCGGCAAGCGGCCGGTGATGCCGCGCGCGCGCAGATAGACCTCGGCCAAGGTGCCGGCGATCGGCTCGGCCGCGTCCCACAGCGCGCGCGCCCGGCGCTGACGACGCAGCGCCGCCTGGTCGGGCCGCTCCGGCGCGAAGCGCACCGGCGCGCGGTTCGGCCACTGTTGGGACCACAACCCCATGCCGCGCAGCGCCGCGATCACGTCGCGACCCGCACAGCCGGCGAAGCAATGCAGCAGCACGCGCCCGTCGCGCGTGCCGGTCACCGACAGCGAGGGCGTGGCGTCCTCGTGCGCCGGACAGCGGCACATGCCATGATTCGACGACCACCGACCGCCGAGCGCGGCGACGATGGACCGGGCGTTGTCTGAGGGCATGCTGGACCTACCAGGCTGGTTGCATCTGACAAGATCTTATATTTCTCTATTTTTGGAAATTATCAAGGAAATTCCGACAAGCCTCGGCGCGGTTGATGACTTCGTCGACAAACGCAACGCCGCTGGCGATCGCATGGGGATGTTGGCTGTCTCCGGACCGCGCCGAGTTTTTGTCTCGCGACCATCCGCGCATGTGTTCCAGGAGACTCGATTGATTAATTACGGAACGTATCGTAATGTAATTACGATGGTCGTCGGGGAGACAGTCCGTGGACCTGAACTTCACCAGTGCGGCCTGCCGCTTCATCACCAAGGGGCCGGCGGAGGTGATCGATTTCTATCGGCGCGCTGTCGCGGCCGAGGAAGTGTTCCGAATGCCGGACCTCGCCGACCAGAGTCACGGCGAGCGCATGGCGCAAGTGCTCAATCCGTTCGGTTATCGCTGGACGATCAGTTGGACAATCGAGCGGGTCGACCCGAGCGAAACGCAACGCTGCTGGAACAAGGAGACGTCCGCATGACATCCGATCGCGATGCCCTGGAAGCGGCCGAGACCGCTTTCAACGAGGCGATGATCTCCAACGATCCCGCTCGAATCGCCGAATGCATCACGCCCGACTGGGTGCTGGTGACCCCCGAGCGCGGTCCAATTCCGGGGAGCTTCATCCTCGGCCTCATTGGATCGGGGACGCTCACGCACGATCGGATGACAAAATCCACGGCGCACATTCATGTCATGGGCGACGTCGCCACGGTCACGGGGCGAGGCCAGAACACCGGCACATACCAAGGCGCGCCCATCGCGGCGGATGAATGGATCACCGACGTGTATCACCGGCTGGACGGACGCTGGCGTTGCGTGCTGACGCATCTGACCCCGGCGAAGCAGGCGAATTGACGAGCGTGCCCGCGGAACCGGGATGTCCAGGACGAACCGAGGGGGCGGGGGTGAAGTCCTCGCCGCGTGTGGCGGCTCACAGCGCCAGCAGCGGGATGCCCAGTGCGGTGGCGGCGGCCAGCATCCGCTCGTCGTAGCTGGCCAGCTCGACGGCTTGGCTGCGGCCGCGCAAATACTCAATCGAGGCCAGATGCAGGGCGTCCGGTGTGCGCACCGGCACGGGGAAGGGATCGAGGGTACGGGCCAGCACCGCAGGTGTCAGTTCGATCAGCCCGACTCGGGCGAGCACGGCGCGGACCGCCTCGCCATGCGACGGGCCAAGACCGCGCGCGTTGATTCGGGTCCAGAGCTCGTATTCCAGGAGTCGGCTCGCGATCAGCGTTTCCTGCCAGATCGAGGCCGGCGGCAGGCGTGTTTCACTCAGGAGATGAGCCAGCGCGACCGACGTGTCGAGATAGATCACCGGTCTTCCCGGTCCCGCCGCAACTCTTCCATGAGCGCGTCGTGGGACGCGACGGGTTGGCGCGGCGGCGGCGGGCCGCCGACAATCAGCGGCGGCCGGATGACGCCCTGCCGCACCGCGTCGGCCAACAAGGCGTCGGCGACAAAAGCGTCGCGCCCGGCGCGCGGCGGCACCAGCTCAGCCACCACCCGTTCGCGGTCGGTGACCAGCACGGTCTCGCCGCCCGCCGCGAGGCGAACGTACTCGCTGAGCTTGTTCTTCAGAGTTTTCAGGCCGACGGCGCGCATGAACCAGAAGGTAGCTTCTGGAAGCTACCTTGGTCAAGCGCCGTTGATCGAGGGTCTACACCGCGTGATAGCGCACGATCGTCCAGTCGAACGCCGGCTGGAATCCCACCGCCGTGTACGCGGCGATCGAAGCCGGCTGTTCCTTCTCCGCGAGCAGGCAGGCCTTGGTGACGCCGTCGCGCCCAGCGTCGCGCACGATGCCGGCGACGACGGCCTTGGCGTAGTCGCGACCGCGCATATCGGGCGGCACGTAGACCGCGTCGATGTTGACGCAGTCGTCGAGCTTGGCGGTGGCGGCGGCGTAGGCCACCGGCTTGTCGCCCACCGTGACCACCATGCCCTGCCGCAGATCATGCGCGCGGCGCACCCACTGGCGCGCCTCGAGATCGGCCTCCTCGTTGCGTGCGATGCCGAACAGCTCCTCGCGGAAGGCGGCGTGCCAGTCGCCGAGCAACGGCAGCTCCTCGCCCATCGGCGGGCGGAAATCGACGCCGGCGGCGCCCAGCACATCGGGCGCGCGCAAACTCTCGGTGCTCACGGTCATGACGCTGCCGTCGTGGCGCTGCAGGATCGGCCGGTCGCGCAGCCACAGATGCGAGAGCGTTTTCTCGACCTGCGCCGTGGGGCCGGCGACCTCGGTGAAGTCGCGCGGCGCGGCGGCGGCCAGCACGTCGAGCACGGCGATGGCGTGCTCGGGCAGCTGCAGGAGCACGCGGCCATCGGCGAAGATCGCCGCGGCGGCCTTCACGCTCTGCGTGTCGGTATCCGGATCGTCCTCGACCGCGCCCACCCAGGTGCCCTGATAGGCGCGGCCATCGTCGACCAGCCCGCCCTGGCGCAGATTGAAGCGCAGGAAGATGTGCGTGTCGGATCGGCTGGCGAGGAAGGCATCGAGCATGTCCTCATCGCCCTCGCGCAGCACGCGGCAGCGCACTTCCTTCGGCGCGGGCTCGCTCGGCTCGTCGGCGATCGGCTTGGCGCCCTGGGCGGCGCCGGGCATGCCGAAGCGCACCCCGGTCTCGAGCTTGGGCTTGGATTCCTTCTCGTCGGCCATGCGGGTCTCTCCTGGACGCTGGGTGCCATGGTGGCCGATCCGCGTACCGGTTCAAAGCTATTCGATCACCTCGTCGGCGGCGGCGAGCAGCGCCACAGGCACGCTCAGGCCGAGTGCCTTCGCCGTGCGCAGGTTGATCGCCAGCTCGAACTTGGTCGGTTGCTCGATCGGCATCAGGGCGGGATTGCCGCCCTTCAGGACTCTGTCGACGTAGTGCGCGACGCGCCGCGCCGCGTCGACGCGATCGGCGTCGTAGGCCATCAGCGCGCCGGCCCTGACGTCCGATTTCAGCACCAGCATCGTCGGCAGGCGATGGCGCATCGCCAGCTCGATGGTCGGCCGCGACACGAGCAGGCTCTGCCCCGCGAGCCGAAGGATCGCCTGCGCTCGCCAGGCGACGAGCTCGGCGAACGCGCCGTCGACGTCGCCGGGTTGGCGCACCGGCAGGAACTTGATGGCGCCGCCGAGACGCGCCGCGGCCGCCGTCACATCGCGCATCTGCGGCGCCGCGATCGGATCGTCGGGGTGCATCAGAACGGCGACCCGCGTGGCGGCGGGCACGCACTCCTTCAGGAGCTGCAGGCGTTTGGCGGCGATCTCGCCGACCTGGAGCGACACGCCGGTGACGTTCGCGCCGGGCTGGCGCAGGCTGGCGACCAGGTTGGTCGCCACCGGGTCGCCGACGCTGGCCATGAGAATCGGGATCGTGCTGGTGGCGGCGATGGCGGCGCGGGTGGCCGGCGTGTTGACGGCGACGATGGCTTCGACCCGGGCCGCCACGAGCTCCCGGGCCAGTCGCGGCAAGCGCTCGAGCCGTCCATCGGCGTCGCGCCGCTCGATCGTCAGATTTGCGCCGACCCTGTAACCCAGAGTCTCCAGGGTCCGCTGCCACGCATCCGCCTCCGCCGGCGGCCATTGCGTCGGCGCCGGCGTGAGGATACCGATCCGGTGCTCCTTCGCCCGAGGCTGCGCGTGGGTCGCGAACGGCCAGGACACCGCGCAAGCGCCCAGCGTCGACAGCACCCCACGTCGCTTCATTCGGTCACCCACGGTCGGGAATTGTCCCATCAATTCGCGGCTATTCAAACAAGCTTTCGTCGCCGCGTCGGGCGTGCTGGCATCACGCCATGACGCCCGACGCTTTCCGCAAGCTCGCGCTCTCGATGCCCGACGCGATCGAAGGCGCGCATGGCGGCCACGCCGATTTCCGCGCCGGCGCCGGTGGCAAGATCTTCGCGACCATGGGTTATCCCGACGCCGCCTGGGCCGTGGTCAAGCTCGCGCCCGAGCAGCAGGAGATGCTGGTGGCGAGCGCGCCGGAGGTTTTCGTGCCGGTGAAGGGCACCTGGGGCCTGCGCGGCAACACCCAACTGCGCCTCGCCGCCGCCGACGCCACAACGGCGAAAAGCGCGCTGACGATGGCATGGCAGGGCGTCACGGCGAAGAAACCGCGCAAGGGCGCGCGCCAGCGGGCCTAGAGCGGAATCCGACCAGCTTGGATTCCCTGTCATTCCGAGCGCAGCGAGGAATCTTTCGGCAACGGAAAGATTCCTCGCGGCGCTCGGAATGACAGATCGATTCGGTTTGCACGGATCAAGCTATAGATCCGCCGGTCGGGCTCAGGCCGGCATGCCGGCCAGCCGGAAGGCCTCGAGGTATTTCTCGACGTCCTCGGCGCGCCGGTAGACCAGGTAGCGCCTGACGGTCGCCAGGCGCATCGACGGGTTGGCTTCGAGATACTCGGCGCAGGCGGCTCGCGCCTCGTCGAGGCGGCCGGCCATCGCCAGCGCGGCGATGCGCACGCGCGCCGACGGCGGATAGCCCGGCACCTCGCCCAGCGCCTGCGCCGAGCAGCGCAGCGACTCCTCGTAGCGGCCGGCGATGAAATGCGCCTGCGCCAGGCCGTTGCGCGTGTTCCATCGCCTGGGGTCGAGCGGGCTCAGGCGCAGCGCGCGCTCGAAGTAGGGCGCGCAGTCGCCGCGCCCGAGGAAGAGCCGGCACAGGCCGTTGACGGCCCAGCCCGCCGCGTAGTTCGGGTCGATCTCGACCGCGTCGTCGACATGATCGGCGCCTTCGTCCAGGCCGCCGACGTAGAGCAGGTGATAGCCCGCGGTGACGAGCACGCGCGCGTCGCTCCTGTCGAGTTCCAGGGCACGCCGCGCCAGCGGGACGGATATGTCGGGCGCTTCGCCCTCCCAGCCCCAGATGCGGCGCTGCGTGTAGCACTGGGCGCAGTAGCCGTAGGCCAGCGCGAAGCCGGGATCGAGCGCCATCGCCCGCTCGAGCAGGCTGATGGCCTGGGCGTTGCCCGCGCGCGTGAAGGCGTTATAGGCGGTGACCGCGCGCAGGCTGAGATCGTAGGCCTCTAAGCTCTCGGTCGGCTTGCGCAGGACGCGCGCGATCTCGGACTGCTCGAGCACCGGCGTGATGGCGCCGACGACACGCGCTGTGAGCTGGTCCTGCAGCTCGAAGACGTCCTCCAGCCGACCCTCGAAACGGTCCGCCCAGATGTGGCTGCCACTGCCGGCGTCGATCAGCTGGCCGGTGATGCGCAGGCGCTCGCCGGCGCGGCGGATGCTGCCTTCCAGCACGTAGCGCACGCCGAGCTCGCGGCCGACGCGCCTGATGTCCACGGCCTTGCCCTTGTACGTGAAGGTCGAGTTGCGCGCGATGACGAACAGCGCCTTGTTGCGCGACAGCGCCGTGATGATGTCCTCGACCACGCCGTCGGCGAAATACTCCTGCTCGGCATCGCCGCTCATGTTGGCGAAGGGCAGCACGGCGATGGAGGGCTTGTCGGGCAGCGGCGGTGGCAGAGGCGGCGCGGATGGCGCGGCGGCGCCGGCCCAATCGGGCGACCAGGACCACACCCGCACCACGCGCGCGATGTTCTTCAGCGTTCGTTCGCCGCCATCCACGAAGGCCGTGTCGAGGTGGGGGCGGATGTCGTCGTGCACCCGGTTCGACAGGCAGACGCCGCCGGGCGCGGCGATCTCCTGCAGGCGGGCCGCGACGTTGACGCCGTCGCCGAAGATGTCGTCGCCGTCGATGATCACGTCGCCGAGATTGACACCGATGCGCAGCACGATGCGGCGGTCGGGCGCGATCGCCGCGCCGTGCCGCGCCATCGCCGCCTGCGTCTCGAGCGCGCAGCGCACGGCGTCGACCACGCTGGTGAACGCCAGCAGCAGGCCATCGCCGGTCGTCTTGACGAGGCGTCCGCCATGCGCCGCGACGCACGGATCGACGACATCGCGGCGCACGGCCTTCAGCGCCGCCAAGGTCGCCGACTCGTCGCGGCCCATCAGGCGCGAATAGCCGACGACGTCGGCGGCGACGATCGCTGTCAGCCTGCGCTGATCACGCGGCAATGGAGGCTCCCGCTGCATCCGGTTCGCCGAACACTAGGCCCGCGCGGTCGCGTTGGGCAATCGGCGGGCGTTGGTGGCGAGGCCCCGACGCGACTGGCGCATGTCGGCGGCATTCCTTAAGCTTTCGACTCGGGGAGAAATCTCATGCGCCTGCGCGTGAAGCGGCGTGCTCTTCTGGCGGCGTCGCCGTGGCCGCTGCTGACGCGTGTGCCGGAGGGGCTGGCCCGGCAAGCCGCCACACCGGTGGTCGGTTACGTGAGCATCACCTCGCCCGAAACGGCGGCAACCGGGCTCGCCGCGTTTCATGACGGCCTGCGGGAAGCTGGCTACGTCGAAGGGCGCAACGTCGCCATCGAGTACGCATGGGCGGAAGGCCACTACGATCGCCTCCCGGCGATGATCGGGGAATTCATCGCGCGCAAGGTCGCCGTGCTGGTGGCGATCGGCGGACCCGCGGCGCGTGCCGCCAGCCAGGCGACGTCGAGCGTTCCCATCGTGTTTCAGAGCGGCGGCGACGCCGTCGCGCTCGGCCTCGTCGACAGCCTGGGCCGTCCCGGCCGCAACGCCACGGGGGTGAGCCTCAACGTCGCCGGCCTCGGTCCCAAGCGGCTGGAACTCCTCGGCGCGCTGGTGCCGAACCTGAAGTCAGTGGCGTTGCTGAGCGATCCGGGAGCCTCGCCGCTGGAACTTCCGGAAGTGCGCAACGCCGCGGCGAGCATGGGGCTATCGCTGCATGTCGAGGAGGCCCGTGGCGCGGCGGATATCGAACCCGCCTTCGCCCGGCTGGCCCGGGTCCGTCCTTCGGCCATCCTGGTCGGTTCGTCGCTGCCGTTTCTGGTGCGGCGTACCCAGATCGTGGCGCTGGCCGCCCAGCTGGCGATCCCGGCCATCTACGAGATTGCGACGTACGTGAGCGATGGCGGATTGATCAGCTACGGCCCGTCGATCCCAGGCGCGATTCGCCCGATCGGCGTGTACACGGGCAAGATCCTGGCGGGCGCCGAACCCGCGGATCTGCCGGTGCAGCAGCCGACGAAGTTCGAGCTGGTGATCAACCTGAAAATCGCGCGGGCGCTGGGCCTCACCATCCCGCTCTCCCTGCTCGCCCGCGCCGACGAGGTGATCGAGTGAAGGTCAGGCGCCGTCCGGGCCGCGCCGCTCCAGCGGCGCTCTTCGTCTCACGGATGAGGAGCGCCGCTGGAGCGGCGCGGCCCCAACGGCGTCAGAACCGCGCGATGCCCCAATCGCCGATCGCGGTGAAGCCCAGCGCGCCGTAGGCGCGTTGGGCGGCAACGTTGGCGACGTCGGTGAACAGCGCGGCGCGGCTGGCGCCGCTTTCGCGCGCCTTGAGCAGGCTGCCGGCCACCGCGGCGCGCGCCAGGCCACGGGCGCGGGCGAAGGGCGGTGTGTAGACGCCGCCGACCTGCACCACATCGGGCAGCGCCGCATTGAAGCCGCTATAGGCCAGCATGCGGCCATCGGCCTCGACCACCCAGCCGCGCTTTTCCTGGAGCGCGGCGTCGAGATCGCCCGCCGCCTCGTCGAAGGTGGCGGGGCCGCGCGCCAGCTTGAAGGTGTCGACGAGGAACTCCATGCGCCACGCCGTCAGCATGGGCATGTCGTCGAGTTCGATCGGCCGCACCGTGATCTCGCCGAAGCGCAGCGTTTCAGGCACGCGCAGCGCCTCGAGCGGCAGGCCGTAGAGGATCTCGCGCGCGCGGCGCCGCACGGCGCGGCCGTTGATGCGCGGGTGCAGGAGCGTCGCGGTCACCTGGTCCCAGTCGCCGACCGCGCCGTTGACGGGCAGCGGCGAGGCGTCGAGCAGGGCGTCGAGCAGCGGCCGGAAATCGCGCGCGATGTCGCCCACCAGCGGCAGCAGGAAGCCGTTCCAGTAATGCGCGATCACGCCGCTCAGGCGCTCGCCCTCGAAGGCGCCAGTGAACACGCCGCCATAACGCTGGCCATGCCAGCCGGCGCCGGCGCGCGCCAGATTGGCGCGCTGCATCAGCGTGCGGTCGGGCGCGCGTTCGAAGAAGGCGCTCAGCCGGCTCTCGTCGCCGGCGCCGAGGATTCTGATGCTGCGCATGACGGTCTCCCCTCGAGGCTGGAAGCCATCGCCGGGGTCCCGACATGCGAACGCCCGGCGAGTGGCCGGGCGTTGGTCGATGTCCCCGCTGGGGGACTCTTGATCGGAGGCTACTTCTTGTTGCCGCCCGAACGCCCGAGTGCGCCGAATTTTTCGTTGAATCGCGACACGCGACCGCCGCGATCGACCATCTTGCTGACGCCGGTCCACGCCGGGTGGGTCTTGGGGTCGATATCGAGACGCAGCGTCCCGCCCGGCTCGCCATAGGTCGAGCGGGTCTTGAACGAGCTGCCATCGGTCATCACGACGGTAAGCTCATGGTACGACGGGTGAATCTTCTCTTTCACGGGGCGATCTCCGGACGCGAGCGGCGCCTTATATAGGAGAGGTCGGGCGGGGGCAAGCGGGGTGGAAAGGGGCGGAAAGCGCGAAGAGATTCAGGGTAGTGGCCGCAAGATCGAATGTTCGCGAAGGGATTTGCGGTGGCTCGGAGAAGCGATGAACGAACGCGATCAGGACGCAAAGGAAAAACTTGATAGAGGAACAACGGATAAACTTAAATATAGTATATGAAATAGACTTAATTTTGGTAGAATGAGAAAACTCAATATCGGTATCTGGGATAAATCTTGTCTATGTAGCCTCGCTACGGAGCGCGCCCTGGAAAATGGCTACGCCGCGGGAAAAGTTGGCTCAATCGTTGGAAGTGCTGAGGGCGCTGCAGGAAAGAGGCACGCTTGCGATCAGATCCTCGGATCTCTCGGCGACGCACCGCAGGCGCTTGGTCAGGAATGGCTTCCTGCAACAAGTGATGAAGGGCTGGTATATCCCGGCGCGTCCTGATGGCGAGCCTGGTGGAAGTCGGGCTTGGTATGGGTCGTTTTGGACCTTCTGCGCCGCCTACCTGCACGCGCGCTTCGGCAAGAACTGGTGTCTCTCGCCGGAGAGTTCGCTCTCCCTCCACACCCAAAACTACGGGGTTCCCCGTCAGCTTCTCGTACGCTCCCCTAAAGGTGCGAACAACCTGACGTCTCTCCCCCATGGCACGTCGCTGTTCGATGCCCGTCTGAACGTGCCGAAGGAAAGTGACATTCATGAACAGGATGGCCTGCGCCTGTTCGCGCTTCCCGCGGCGTTGATCGCGAGTTCGCCGGGGTTCTTCGAAACCAACCCTACCGACGCACGCGCCGCGCTGGCCCTGATCCGCGATGCATCCGAAGTCCTGGGCCGGCTTCTCGAAGGCGGCCACAGCAAGGTTGCCGGTCGCCTCGCCGGAGCCTTCCGCAACATCGGGCGTGATCACATCGCCGACGACATCGTCGCCGCCATGCGCGCCGCCGATTACGTCGTGCACGAGCACGATCCCTTCGCGACGAAGCTCAATCTGGCCCTGCCCAGGCGCGAGCTGTCGCCGTACGCCGGCCGCATCCGCTTGATCTGGCGGCAGATGCGCTCGCCGGTTGTCGACGTTTTTCCTCCTTCGCCCGGTAAGCCGAGAGGCGCCACGGCCTATCTCAGGCGCGTGCGGGACGCCTATGTCACGGATGCCTACCATTCGCTGTCGATCGAGGGATATCGCGTCGGCCCGACGCTGATCGACCGCGTCCGCGGCGGCGATTGGAATCCCGACAGGGATGAGCGAGACAGAAAGCACCGGGACGCGCTTGCGGCTCGGGGATATTGGCAGTCATTCCAGGCGGTGCAGAAGGGTCTCGCCCGCGTGCTGCGCGGCGAGAACGCTGGCAAGGTTGCCGGCGACGACCATGGTACTTGGTACCGGGAAATGTTCACCCCGAGCGTCACCGCGGGTTTGCTACGGCCGGCCGACCTCGAGGGTTATCGCAACGCGCCCGTCTACATCCGGCAATCGATGCATGTGCCGCCGCGCTTTGAAGCGGTACCCGACGCCATGTCGGTGTTGTTCGAGATGCTGGAGGAGGAAGCCGACTCGGCCGTGCGTGCAGTGCTCGGCCATTTCGTCTTCGTCTATATCCATCCCTATATGGACGGCAATGGTCGCACCGGCCGCTTCCTCATGAACGTGATGATGGCCGCTGGCGGCTATCCCTGGACGGTCGTTCCTCTGCAACGCCGTGCCGCGTACATGGCCGCGCTCGAGGAGGCCAGTGCCCGTCAGAACATCGTTCCCTTCGCGCGCTTTCTTGGTCGGCTGGTCGATGAGGGATTGCAAGGCAAGCAGACCGCCGCGCTGCCCCCGGGAGACGACCCGGTGTAGGCGCCTTCGGCGCGACCCTGTGTCAGAGTGGCGTCGTTGATAGCCGCGACCTCCACCCGCCTTGTTGCCCGCCGGGACGCCTGCTATAGGCGCGGCAACCGTTTGATTTCAACGCCTTGCCCGGCAGGCCCGCTTTCCGCATGGACACCGCCTTTGACAGTGACGCGAGCCGCTTTCTTGTGGCGCTCACCAGCGCCTTCGAGGATGCGTTGCCGGGCGCCGAGGTCGATCTCGAGAACGGCATCCTGACCGTCGAGCTCGAGGATGGCGGCACCTACGTGATCAACAAGCACGCGCCGACGCGGCAGATCTGGGTGTCCTCGCCGGCCTCCGGTGCCACGCATTTCGCGCGCGAACAGGGTTCGGATCGTTGGATCGACACGCGTGGCGGGCGCGATCTGGCGCTGATGCTGCGCGAGGAGATCCGCGCCGCCACCGGCGCCGAGCTGGCGTTGGGCTGATCGTACGATGGCCGATCCGGCGACCCCGGCGCCCGCACGGCGCGACCTGAAGCCGCTGCGCTTCCTGTGGCCGTTCCTGCGTCCCTATCGCGGGCGCGTGGTCTGCGCGCTGGTGGCGCTGTTCGTCGCCGCCACCACGGTGCTGGCCTTCGGCGCCTGCCTGCGCGCGCTGATCGATCGCGGCTTCGCCGCCGGCCGGCCCGAGGTGCTCGACTACGCGCTGGCCTCGCTGCTGGCCGCCGTCGTCGTGCTGGCGATCGCCTCCGCCGCGCGCTTCTACTTCGTCTCATGGCTCGGCGAGCGCGTCGTCGCCGATATCCGCAAGGCCGCCTTCGCCCATATCGTGCGGCTTAGCCCGGCCTGGTTCGAGACCGCGCGCACCGGCGACGTGATGAGCCGGCTGTCGTCGGACACCACCCTGATCGACCAGGTGGTGGGCTCGACCGTCTCGGTGGCGATCCGCAATTCGCTGATGTTCGTCGGTGGTCTGGCCATGCTGCTGGTCACCAGCCCGCGTCTGACGGCGCTAGCGCTGCTGGTCGTACCGTTGGCGGTGGTGCCGATCATCGTGCTCGGACGGCGCGTGCGGCGGCTGTCCAGGCTGAGCCAGGAGCGCATCGCCGACCTGCTGTCCTTCGCCGGCGAGCGCGTCGATGCGGTGCGCACGGTGCAGGCCTTCGCCCATGAGCGACGCGAGACCTCGCGCTTCACCGAGCTGGTCGAGGCGTCCTTCGGCACGGCGCGCACGCGCATCCTGCAGCGCGCGACCTTGACCTCGATCGTGATCTTCCTGGTCTTTGGCGCCGTCGGCGTGCTGCTGTGGATCGGCGGCCACGATGTGCTCTCCGGCCGCATCAGCGCCGGCGACCTCTCGGCCTTCGTGTTCTACGCCGTCGTCGTCGCCGCCTCGGCCGGCGCGATCTCCGAGGTGATCGGCGATCTGCAGCGCGCCGCCGGCGCCGCCGAACGCATCGCCGAGCTGCTCGCCGAACGCTCGCCGGTCGAGGACCCTGTCACGCCCGTGCCGCTGCCGGCGCCGGCGCGCGGCGCGGTGTCGTTCGGCGATGTCACCTTCCGCTATCCGGCGCGGCCCGAGACCTCGGCGCTGCACGGCTTCTCGCTCGACATCGCGCCGGGCGAGACGGTGGCGCTGGTCGGTCCCTCGGGCGCCGGCAAGACCACGGTGTTCAGCCTGCTGCTGCGCTTCTACGACCCGCAGACCGGCGCGATCCGCGTCGACGGCGCGGATATCCGCACGGTCACGCGCAGCGACCTGCGCTCACGCCTCGCCATCGTGCCGCAGGAGCCGGTGCTGTTCTCGGCCAGCGCGCTCGAGAACATCCGCTACGGCCGGCCCGAGGCCAGCGACGCCGAGGTGCGCGCGGCGGCCGAGGCGGCGCAGGCCGCGTCGTTCCTGGAAAAGCTGCCGCAGGGCTACGACACCTTCCTCGGCGAACGCGGCGTGCGCCTGTCGGGCGGGCAGCGCCAGCGCGTCGCCATCGCGCGCGCCATCCTGCGCGATCCCGCCATCCTGCTGCTCGACGAGGCGACCAGCTCGCTCGACGCCGAGAACGAGCTCGCGGTGCAGACCGCGCTCGATCGCCTGACCAGGCAGCGCACCACGCTGATCGTGGCGCATCGTCTCGCCACGGTGCTGAAAGCCGACCGCATCGCCGTGATGGAAAACGGCCGCGTCGTCGACATGGGCACCCATCGCGAGCTCGCCGCCCGCGGCGGCCTCTACGCCCGCCTGGCCGAGCTGCAATTCGACCGCGCCGCGGAGTAGTTTTTCTTCGGGCCGCGTCGCTCCAGCGGCGCCTCATGATGCGTCGCTGGAGCGACGCGGCCCGAACGGCGAATAACCTCGGAAGTAATTGTGCGACCCTCGCCCGACGTGGTCATCTGCGCCCTCAACCGCAGAGGACCGCCATGCCCGCTATGACCGCCGCCGACCTCAACGCCCGCATGACGGGCACGCTGGCCACGACCTTGGGACTCGTGGTCGTCGAGGCGTCGCCCGAGCGCGTCGTCGGCGAGTTCACGGTGAAGCCCGAGCTCACCACGCTCGGCGGCACGATCCACGGCGGCACGTTGATGGCGGTGGCCGATACCGTGGGCGCGATGGGCGCCGTGCTCAACCTGCCCGAGGGCGCCGGCACGACGACGCTCGAGTCCAAGACCAACTTCTTCGCCGGCTGCAAGGCGGGCAAGGTGCGCGCCGTATGCGAGCGCCTGCACGCCGGGCGTCGCACCAGCGTGTGGCAGACAAGACTCTACGACGAGGGTGGCCGCATGCTGACGCAGACCACGCAGACGCAGATGGTGTTGTTGCCGTCTTGATGGGACCGCCGGCGTCTCGCCGGCATCATGAAAAGAGCCGGCGAGACGCCGGCGGTCCCAGCTAACGCGACGTCAACTTCAGCTCGATCCTGCGGTTCTTCGCCCGGCTGGCGGGGTCGGTGCCGGCGACCAGCGGCTTGTGCTCGGCGTGGCCGGCGGCGACCAGGCGGTTGGGCGGCAGGCCGGCGGCTTCCAGCACCTTCACGACGGCGATGGCGCGCGCGGTCGACAGCTCCCAGTTGGAGCGGAATTGCGGCGTGTTGATCGGGATCACGTCGGTGTGGCCGTCGACCTGCAGCACCCAGTCGACATCCGGCGGGATGCGCTGGGCGATGTCGCGCAGGCGTTGGGCGAGGTCGACCAGCTGGCGCTCGCCTTCCTCGCGCAGCGCCGCCTGGGCGGGATCGAACAGCACCTCGGACTGGAAGACGAAGCGGTCGCCCACCACGGTGACGTCGCCGCGCCCCGCCAGCGCCTCGCGCAGCTTGCCGAAGAACTCCGAGCGATAGCGCGACAGCTCCTCGACCTTGCTGGCCAGCGCCCGATTGAGCCGCGTGCCGAGATCGACGATCTGCGCGCTCTGGTCCTTGAGCTGACGATCCTTGATGTCGAGCAGATCGCCCAGCCGGGCCATCTCCTTCTTGATCGCGGCGATCTCGGCGGTCAGCCGCACGACGGCCGCCTTCTGCTCGGCGCTGAGCTTCTGCTCGACGGTCAGGTCATCCCACAGCTTGCCCTTCTCGTCGTTGGCCGCCGCCATCGCCGCCGACAGGCGCGTGAGCTCCAGGCGCTGGCGTTCGATCTCCGCCTTCAGCGCGTCGGCCATCTTCTTGTCGTCGACCAGCTGGGCCTTGGCGCGATCCTCGACATCCTTCAGCCGGCCGGCGAGCCGCTCGCGCTCCTCCAGCAGCTTGGCCAGCTCGGCCGCCAGCCTGTCGCGCTCGCTGGTCATGCCGGCGGCGCGCCGCTGCAGCTCGTCGAGGTCGCGCTGGGTCTTGGCCGCCGCGGCGCTCGCCGCGTCGCGCTCGCGCACGAAGCCCTCGACGCTCGACTGCAGCTGATCGCGTTCGCGGATCACGCCGGCGAGCTGGCCCTGCAGCTGGTCGCGCTCGCGGCCCAGCGCGGCGATGCGCGCCTCGGCGTCGCGCAATCGGCCCGCCAGCTGGTCGCGCGCCGTCGTGGCGTCGCGCAGCTGCGTGCCCAGGGCGCTCAGGCGGCGATCGAGATCGGCGGATTTCGCGCGCTCGACGTTCAGCACGTCGCCCAGCGCGGCGAGCTGAGCGTTGAGCTTGTCGATGGCGCTGTCGCGGTCCGACACCGCCGAGCTCAGCGCCATCTGGCCCACGGCGTAGAACGACAGCAGGAAGACGAAGGCCATCAGCAGGCTGGCCAGCGCGTCGACATAGCCCGGCCAGGTGTAGTCGGCGTGGGCGCTACCGCGGCGACGGCCGGCGATGCTGGCCATGGCGGCTCAGGCCCTGTCGGCCGGCGGCGCCGCGCCGCCGCGCGTCGAGGCCAAGGTGCGCGCCAGCAGCTTGAACTCGCCGCGCAGCTCGTCGGCCAGCGCCGTGCGTCCCCGTACCGTCTCCTCGAGCAGACGCGCCATATAGGCCTCGAGATTGCGCAGATGCGCGCGGGTCGGATCGTCGGCCGCCTGCGCCAGCGACTGCTCGGCGAGCTTGGTGGTCAAGCCGCGCAACTCGACGGCGTTCTCGGCGAGCCGCGCCAGCAACTGCTGTTGCTGCCGCAGGGTCTCCGACAAGGTCGAGAGCCGCTCGATGAGCTGGGTGACGGCGGCGCCGGTGTTCTCGCGATTCTCCTCGGAGCGCAGCAGCGTGCGCTGCAGCTTGTCGATGTTCTCCGCGCTCTGCTCGAGCAGCGCCTCGACATAGGCCGGGATCGTGGCGTCGCCGTCGACCGACAGCGTGCCGCCGCCGACGCGGGTATGCGTCGAGAGCCAGTCCTCGAGCTCGCGGAAGAAGCGATTGTTGGCCTGGCCGGCCTGCAATTCGAGGAAGCCCAGCACCAGCGAGCCGGAGAGGCCGAACAGCGAGGCGCCGAAGGCCGTGCCCATGCCGCGCAGCGGTCCTTCGATGCCGGCCTTCAGGCGCGCGAACATCTGCGCCGCGTCGCCGCTGGAGACCTGCAGGTTGGCGATCGCCTCGCCGACCGAGCTCACGGTCTCGAGCAGGCCCCAGAAGGTGCCGAGCAGGCCGAGGAAGATCAGCAGGCCGATGGCGTAGCGCGATGTCTCGCGCGATTCGTCAAGACGCGCGCCGATGCCCTCGAGCATCGAACGCATGGCGACGGGCGACAGCGCCAGGCGCCGGTCGGCGCGCTCGCGCAGCATCGCCGCCATCGGCGCCAAGAGGCGCAGGTCGGAGCCGTCGGTGGCGGGAACCTCATCGCGCTGGATGCTCTCGAGCCAGCGAACTTCGGGCCCCAGCATCCAGACCTGGCGCACGATGTAGAGGATGCCCAGCACCAGCACCAACAGTATGGCGCCGTTGAGCAGCATGTTGTGCTGGAAGATGCGGATCAGCTCGACGCGCAGCAGCCAGGCGCCCGCGCCGACGGCGAGCAGGAAGACGAGTATGCGCAGGAGATAGCCGCGGGGGCGCGTCATCACAGGATTCCTGGGGACCGGAGGCCGGGCCTCGCGACGCGGCTCACCGGGGTATAGGCGGATGGTGTGGCGACATCATGTGCCGGCGCCGTTGATGGCGTCGACCCGGTCGGCCGGGCCGCCATCGGCCGAGGCGCCCAGGGCCTGCACGTCGAGCCGTTCGCGCGCCACGCCCTTGTCGATCAGGTAGGCGCGCACCGCCAGCCCGCGCGCCAGCGACAGGCGCCGCGTCTCGGGACCGCCGCCGCCAGCGCTGTAGGCCTTGAGCGTCGTCTTGCGCGCGGGGTTGGCGATCAGATCGGCGGCCAGCCGGTCGAGCGCGGCGCGCGCCTCGGCCGAGAGCGCGGGCGAGTCGGCCTCGAAGGTGATACGGGTCGCACCAGCGGCCGCCGGCTTGACCGGAGCCGGGGCCGGCGGGATCGCGGCCGCGGTCTGGGTCGGCCGCTCGACGACGGCGGCGGCGGCCGGCGCAGGCTTCGGCGCTTCGGGCGGCCGGGCGGCGACAGGCGCTGGCGGCGGGGCCGGCTTGGGTGGCTCGGCTGGTGCTGTGGCTGCGACCGGGGCGGTGGGCGCCGGTTTCGGCTCGACCACAGGTGCGGGCGCCGGCGCAGGCTTCGCGGCGGCGGTCTTGGTCGGGCGCTCGACGATCACGGCCGGCGTCGGCTTGGTGGAGGCTGGCGGATTGGCGATGCGCGGCGTCGGTGTGGGCGCCGGTGGTGGACTGTCGCTCGCGCCGCCATTGGCGACCTGGGTCGGCGCCGGCGCGGCGGCCACAGACGTGCGCGGCGGCGCTGGCGGCCGCGCGGCGCCGGAGCGGCGCGGTACGTAAGGCACGGTGGTGAACGGGCTGGACGCGCCCACCGGATTGCCGGTCTCGGGGATCGACAGCAGGCGGCTGCGGATTGGCCCGCCGGGCGGCGGCGGCAGGCTGGCGCCGGGATCGGCCGCGGGGGGCGGGGCGGGCGGCGCGTAGAAGCCCGGCGCGCCGCCACGCGGTGCAACACCGCCCGACTGCTGCTGCCGCCATGGATTGTAGGCGCCGACCTGGCCGACGGGCGCCGGGCCCGTGACGGGCGCGCGCGGACCACCCGGCGGGTAGGCCGGCGGATACGGCGCCACTGGCGCCGCGCCATAGGCGCGTCCGGCGGTCTGGCCGGGGCCGGCCTGGGTATAGGGGTTGTAGGCGCCGACGATGCTCGTGCCGTAGCCGGGTGCGCCGTAGAGCTGCTGCTGGGCCGCCGCCGGCAGCGACACCATGGCGAGGCCTGCGAGAAGCGGCAGGACGACGCGACGCTGCGCCAGGATCGGAGAGGTCATGATGATCGCCATGCTGAGCCGCCGCGGGGGATCACGGCGACTGGCCCCGGAGGTCGCCACACTACCCTGTCGCCCATCGCGTCTCAACCGCGACCCCTGGTTTGCCGAGCGTGGCGCGGGATAACACGTCAGGCCGAGGGCGCCAGCAGCTCGACGACGGGATCGCGCAACAGCGGGTTGATGGCGAGGATGGTGGGGCCGCCCAGCGCGTAGGGCCTGCCGGCGATGTCGGAGATCACGCCGCCGGCCTCACGCACGATCAGCGCGCCGGCCGCGACATCCCAGGGCGAGAGGTCGAACTCCCAGAAGCCGTCGAAGCGCGCCGCCGCCACCCAGCACAGATCGAGCGCTGCGGCGCCGAAACGGCGCACACCGGAGGTCTTGGCCATCACGGCGCGCAGGCTCCCGGTGAAGCGTTCGTGGTCGCCCTTCTCCTGGAAGGGAATGCCGGTGGCCATGAGCGCGCTGCCGAGCTGGCGGCGGCCGGAGACGCGCAGGCGGCGCCCGCGGGCGGACGGCGTCTCGAGGAAGGCGCCGTAGCCCTTCTCGGCGTAGAACAGGTCATCGTTGGCCGGGTTGTAGACCAGGCCGGCGACCACCTCGCCCTCTCGCTCGAGCGCGATGGAGATGGCGAAATGCGGCACGCCGTGCATGAAGTTGGTGGTGCCGTCGAGCGGATCGACGATCCAGCGATACTCGCCCGCGCCCTTAGTCTCGCCGCCTTCCTCACCGAGGAAGCCGAAGCTCGGCCGGCCGTGCAGGAGATGCTCGCGCAGCACCTGCTCGGCGCGCAGATCGGCGTGGCTGACGAAATCGCCCGGCCCCTTCTCGCTGAACTGCAGGTGCTCGACCTCGCCGAAATCGCGCTTCAGCCCCTTGCCGGCGGCGAAGGCGGCGCGCTGCATGATGGTCATCAGCGGCGAGCGCGGCGCCTGGCTGGCGCGCGGCAAAGGCGCGGAGCGCTCGCGGATCGGCCCGCTTGGCGCGCGCCCGACACGCGCCACGGGCCGGTCGCCGCCCTTGGTCGGTGGCCGTGTCATCGCAAACGTTCCTCTTCATTGGGACCGCCGGCGTCCCGCCGGCATCTTATGAGCCGGCGGGACGCCGGCGGTCCCAGGAAAACCAAATTGTCATCCCGAGCGACGCGAGGGATGACGGCCCGAGGGCCGTCAATCCTTGGCGCGTTCCATGTACTCGCCGGTCTCGGTGTTGACCACGATGCGCGTGCCGGCGCCGACATGCGGCGGCACCATGACGCGCACGCCGTTCTCCAGCACCGCCGGCTTGTAGGACGACGACGCCGTCTGGCCCTTCACCACCGCGTCGGCCTCGACGATCTTCAAGGTCACCGACTTCGGGATCTCGATGCCCACGGGCGTGGTCTCGTGCATCGAGACGACCACCTCCATGCCGTCCTGGAGGAACGGCGCGCGCTCGGCGCCGATCATCTCCTCGGTCATGGTGAATTGCTCGTAGGAATCCTTGTTCATGAAGTGGAAGCCGTCGCCGTCCTTGTAAAGGTACGTGCAGTCGTGCGCGTCGATGCGCACCAGCTCGACGGTCTCGCCGGAGCGGTAGCGCTCCTGCAGCTTGTTGCCTTCCTTCAGCGCGCGCGCCTCCAGGGTGACGAAGGCGCCACCCTTGCCGGGATTGACGTGCTGCACCTTCATCGCGGCGTAGAGGCGGCCGTTGACGTCGATGACGTTGCCGGCGCGGATGGTGTTGATGGGCACTTTCATGGCGGTCGGACCGATGCTCGATGGCTAAAACACGGCCGGGGGCGAACGCCGCCCCCGGAAAGCGCGCGGAACCTATCAGAGCGGGTACGGGGGGGCAACCGGCCTCAGGCGGCCCTTTCAGGGCCCTTTTCGCCTTGGGCCGCGCTGGTCACACGGGTACCGCTACCGACCATCTCGGCATCCCATGGGCCGGGGAAGCGACCGCTGCCGGTCTGCTCGCGGGTGAAGACGTGGTAGTCGACCGGCCATTCAGCGCGCGGCATCTCGTAGAACACTTCGACACCGTTGCCGTCGGGGTCGCGCATGTAGATGCCGAGCGAGATGCCGTGGTCGATGATACGGTCGATCGGCTGTCCCTCGGCCTTGATCTTCCGGTAGAAATCCTTGAGGTCGTCGAGGCTTTCGAGGCGCCAGGCCATGTGGTTCAGGCCCACCTGACCCTTTTGCTGCAAGGGCGCATCCTCGCCCACCTGCATCAGTGCCACCTCGTGCGACTGCTCGGTGTCAGCCGACAGGAAGGCGGCCCAGCCCGGCCGGTATTCGTAGACGTGCAGGCCGAGCAGATCCTCGTACCACTTCTTCGACCGCTCGACATTGCGGACATAGACATTGACGTGCTGCAGATACATCGGGCGCTTTGCCATGGTGTCCTCCCGGGCGAGTCACGCCGCCTTCTTCAGCCGGAAATCGTAGCTCAGCTTGCCGCGCTCCTGCGCGGCGCCGAAATCGGTGATCAGCGAGTCCTTCACGCCGAACACCACGTCGCTGTCGAGGTACTTGTCGCCGCGCACGAAGAGATGGGTGATGACCTGGCGGTGGCCCGGCGCCTGGAGCCAGAAATGCAGGTGGCCAGGCCGCCAGGGATGGCGGCCCATCTTGCGCAGCAACTCGCCCACCGGGCCATCATCGGGAATCGGATAAAAGGACGGCAGTACCGTCTCGAACCAGAAGCGGCCCGACGCGTCGCTCTTCAGCCGTCCCCGCAGATTGTGCGCTTCGCCGTCGCCCATTTGCGAATCGTAGCCGCCGTCGGATGACGCCTGCCAGCAATCGATCTGCGCGCCTTCGATCGGCTTGCCGTCCTCCGACAGCACGCGGCAATCGACATCGACGCGTTTACCCGCAATCCCGGGAGAAATATCGCCGCCGTTTTTGATGATCGGCGGGTTCTCGCGGAAGAAGGGCCCGAGCACCGTCGACTCCGTCGTGTTGCCGACGGTCGGATTGGCGATGGCGTCGACCAGCATCGACACGCCCATGGTGTCGGATAGCAGGATGAATTCCTGGCGCTTGTCGTCGCACCACTTGCCCGTTTCGGTGAGGAACTGGATGCCTTTCAGCCATTCCTCCGGCGTCAGCCGGGTCTCGCGCACGAAGGCGTGCATGTGGCGGATCAGGCTGCTCATCACCTCCCGCAGGCGCGGATCGCAATCCTTGCTCGTGCGGGCGACGACTTCCTCGGTGAGGTTCGCTTCGGTGAAGTTGCGCATCGCCGTCTCCTTCACATCAGCGTACAGGCGTCGTCGAAATCGAGACGCGGGCTGCGCGCGAAGATCTTGCTCGGATCGCCATAGCCGATATTGCACAGGAAATTCGACTTGAAGCGGCCGTCGGGGAAGAACGTCTTGTCAACCAGCGCGTTGTCGAAGCCGCTCATGGCGCCGATGTCGAGACCCACGGCGCGCGCGGCGATGATCAGATAGGCGCCTTGCAGCGTGCCGTTGCGCACCGCGGTGGGCGCCGCCGCCGGCGTGCCCTTGAACCAGTTGATGGCGTCCTGGTTATGCGGGAACTGGCGCGGCAGGTTCTCGTAGAACTGCGTGTCGTAGGCGACCAGCACGGTGACAGGCGCCTCCATGGTCTTGGCGGTGTTGCCCTCCGACAGCGCCGGCCTGAGCTTCTCCTTGCCTTCCTTGGTGCGGATGAAGATGAAGCGCGCCGGCTGCGAGTTGGCCGAGGTCGGGCCCATCTTGACGATGTCGTAGATGGCGCGGATCTGCGCGTCGGTCACGGGCTTGGGCAGCCAGCCGTTCTGCGTGCGCGCGGTGCGGAACAGCAGGTCGAGGGACTTATCGTCGAGCATGGCAAACGAACTCCGCAAGCGGTGGGTCGACAGGGATTGTCGGCCGGATAACGCATGCAAGCCAAGTGCCTATTCGCCATAAGTCGCCGCGTCGAGGCGGAAAACAAGGCCCTTCCAGTCGCGCCCGTCGGTATCGTGCCGGTAACGATTGGCATCGGCGGTTGCGCGCATCAGCGCCATCGCCGCGCGATCGTCGAGCGCGTCGACGTCGTGGCCGAGATGCTCCGCCATCAGATCGCAGCGCAGCCGGCGCACGACATCGGGGTCGTGGAACGAGCAATTCATTTCGGTGCTGCCTTCGAGCGAGAAGGCGTGCAGGTTGCACGAGCCGATGGTCGCCCACACATCGTCGATCATCATTGTCTTGTCGTGGACGTAGATCACATGCCGCGCGCCGCCGACATGGCTCGCCAGCCCGACCAGGCGGAAATTGTTGTAGCCGCCCAGCACACCCAGCTGCGCGAACAGCTCGCGCCGCTCACCGCGCCGCCGCGCCTCACGCACGTGGATTTCGGGTTCGCCGGGCACCACCATGATCACCTCGACGCCGCGCCGCAGCGCCGCCTCGAGCCGCAGCGCGACCGAGACGATCGGCACCGATTGGTTCTCGATGTAGATCGTGCGCCTGGCCGCATCGATGGCGCGTAGGTACTGGTCGAGGATCGAGCGCTCGCCGCCCACGATGTCGTAGGGCCGGCCACCGGGCGTGGCGCGGCCATCGCCGTACCGACCGGCATGCACGGTGCGCTGGATCTGTACCGTGCTCTTGCCACGCGTCGCCGAGGCGCGTGTCGGGAAGGCCAGGCTTTCGCGGCCGCTGTCGGCCCAGACGCCGTCCTCGACCAGGCGCTCGCTCGCCTCGTTCCAGCGCTGGACGAAATTGTGATGCACGTCGGTGGCCGACGGTCCGGCGAGCTCGAGATAGAGATCGTGACGCTGTCCGGCGCCCGGGTGGCCGGGCACGCTCTCGGTGCGCAGGGTCTGGTTCACGCCACCGACGAAGGCGATCTCCCGATCGCGCCCGGCGTCGATCAGCCAGCTCTTCTGATGCTGGCAATAGGTGCCGTGCGTGCGATCCCAACGCGCCCGCCAGCGCGTGCCGCGCCGGCGCAGGAAATCGTGGTCGTCGGGCGTGCCGGCGAAGGCGATGACGTTGACGCCGCCCAGCACGTTGGGACGCCAGAAGATCACCCGCACGTCGACGCCGCGCGCCTGGGCACGATCGAGCAGGTCGAAGAACGTGCCGCGGCCATCGGGCATCTGGAACTCGCGGGTGGCGAAGGCGACCGCGACCCAGACGCTGTGCCGCGCCGCCTCGACCGCCTCGCCGATGCGCCGGAACGACGGCGTGCCGTCGATCAACGGGCGCAGCGCATTGCCGTGACGGACGGGATACGAACCCGACTCCACAAAGGGAACGTGACTCATGTCAGCGCGCCTTCCTTCTCCCCGCGCATGCGGGGAGAAGGTGCCCGAAGGGCGGATGAGGGGCTTCGCGGAGTTTCGACAACGACAGCCGGTGTCGTTGCGCGAGGAAGCCCCTCATCCGCCTCGCTGGCGCTCGGCACCTTCTCCCCGCCTTCGCGGGGAGAAGGGGAGAACATGAGATGTGTCATGGCGATCAGAACGGCTCGTCGAACGCGGAGCGGCGGCGGCCCGTTGTCCGGGGCGGCGGCGTGAAGCCCAGCGCCAGCTGCGTCTTGCGCGGCAGCTTGGCGGCGATCACCTGATGCGCGCGACGCAGATAGGCCTTGAGCGTGTCCTCGTCCTGCGCCTCGGGCTCGGCGACCGCCACCCAGCGGGCGCGCGCCAGATAGGGGCAGGGGCGGAAGCCCGGCGCGTCCTTCAGCGATTCGTAGTGCGCGTCGTCGGCCTTGAACCACGCCTCGCGCCGCTTCTTGTCGCGCGGCGGCAGCATGCAGAACATCTTGCCGCCGACCTTGAAGACGATGACGCCTTCCCACTGCACGATCCGCGTCGCCTTGGGCAGCTTGCGGCAGAAGCGATCGATCGTCGCGCCGTCCATCCTGAGGTCCCTGTCGTGAGAGCCGGCGGGAGAATGGTTCGATTCGCATCCTCAGTCGAGCGCGGCGTGTTAGCCTCGGCCCATGAGCGAGGAGATCACCAGCGCGCCCGACTGGCGGCCCGACCGGCTGGGCCGAAAGCTGCCGTCGCTGCTGGCGCGCGGGCGAATCCTCGCGGCGCTGCGCGCGTGGTTCACCGGTGAGGGCTTCGTCGAGGTCGAGACACCGGCGTTGCAGGTCTCGCCTGGCATGGAGGTGCATCTGCGCGCCTTCGCGAGCGAGCTGGTGGCGCCCGATGATTCGCGCCGGCGCCTCTATCTGCACACCTCGCCAGAATTCGCGATGAAGAAGCTGCTGGCCGGCGGCGTGCCCCGGCTCTTCCAGTTCGCGCGCGTCTTCCGCAATGGCGAGCGCTCGGACCTGCACCATCCCGAGTTCACCATGCTCGAATGGTACCGATCGGGTGCGATCTACATCGACCTGATGGACGATTGCGAGGCGCTGCTGCGCGAAGCCGTGCGCGCGGCCGGCGCGACGCGCCTGTCGTGGCGCGGCGCGACATGCGACGTCAGCCGTCCGTTCGAACGGCTGACGGTGGCGGAGGCGTTCCAGAGGTACGCCGGCATCGACCTGCTGGCTACGGCGCCCGATCCACGCGCGCCCGACGTCACGCTGCTGTCGCGCGCCGCGCGTTCGATCGGCATCCGCACGACCGACAGCGACACCTGGGAGGACGTGTTCTTCCGAGTCATGTTGGATTGCATCGAGTCGAAGCTCGGCTTCGGCCGGCCGACGATCCTGTGCGACTACCCGGTATCGATGGCGGCGCTGTCGCGGCCCAAGCCCGACGATCCGCGCTTGGCCGAACGCTTTGAGCTCTATGCCTGCGGTGTCGAGCTGGCCAACGCCTTCGGCGAGCTCACCGACGCATCCGTGCAGCGCGCGCGCTTCGAGGCCGACATGGCGCTCAAGGAACGGCTCTACGGTGAACGCTACCCGATCGACGAGGATTTCCTCGCGGCGCTGGAGCACGGCCTGCCGAATTGCGCCGGCATCGCGCTGGGCTTCGATCGGCTGGTGATGCTCTGCCTCGGCGCCTCGCGCATCGAGGACGTGCTGTGGCTGCCGGTGGCGCGGTAGCGGCCATCCCGATCAAATCACGTACAGATCGCAATACCTGTTGTGCGTCAGCGGCGCGTCGCCGGCTCGGGCGGTAACTGTATTCGCGCCCGCCGGACGGCCCAGCCGCGTAGCGCCGGGCGCGCCGACGCGCAGCCGCGCGGGATCGATGCCGGCGTTGATCAGGATGTCGCGCATGGTCCGCGCGCGGCGCTGGCTCAGCCCCTCGTTGAATTGCGGGCTGCCCTTGGCGTCGGTGTGGCACTCGATCATGACGGGGCGGCGCCGGTTCTCGCCGCGCAGCAGCGCGGCCTCGCGCGCGAAGCCATGTGCCGCCTCGACATGTTGGCGGCCACCCAGCGCGCTGGTGCGATCGAAGGTGACGCGGGTGAGCAGCAAGCGTGCGCCGCCGGCGTCGCTCGAATCGCCTGAAACACATCCGATCATAAGCGTGCAGAGCATGAGGAGCAGCGGCGCGCGCATGACGATCAGCGCGCCAACTCGTCGAAGATCTTGTTGAACGCGCGCACCGCCTCGGCCGGGCCGCCGGGATGGCCCCACACGCCGTTGGCCACGGCGAGGAAATCGGCGCCGGCCTCGACCACCGGCCGGCAGTTATCCGCCGTGATGCCGCCGATGGCGACCGACGGCACGGTCATCATCTCGTTCCACCATTCGAGGATCTCGAGCGCCGCCGGCGTCGTCACCGTCTTGGTCGTCGAGGTGAAGAAGGCGCCGAAAGCGACGTAGTCGGCGCCGGCCTCGGCGGCCTCCATCGCCAGATGGCGCGAGGCCTTGCAGGTGACGCCGACGATGCGGTCGGGCCCGAGCAGCCGGCGCGCCTCGGCGTAGGGCGTGTCCTCCTGCCCGACATGCACACCGTCACAATCGAGCTTCAGCGCCAGGTCGGGCCGGTCGTTCATGATCAGCGACACATCGCGCTGCTGGCAGATCGGCCTCAGGATGTCGGCGGCGCGCGCAATGGCGTCGTCGCCGACGTCCTTCAGCCTGAGCTGCAAGACGGCCACGTCGCCACCGTCGAGCGCGGCGCGCAGCTCCTGGGCGAAGACCTGGGGATGCGGCAGCGCCGGCGGCGTGATCAGGTAGAGCCGGCAGCGCTGCGCGTCGTTGCTCACATCTTGCCCTGATAGATCGCGATGATCTTGTCGAGCATGTCGAGCGCCTCGGCGCGCGGGCGCTGGAAGGTGTTGCGGCCGATGATCGAGCCGTTGGCGCCGCCGTCGCGCAGGCCGCGGATCTCGTTGAACAGGCCGTCGAGATCCTTGGCCTCGCCGCCCGAGAACACGACGATGCGGCGGTTGTTGAAGGTCGCCTGCATCACGTGGGCGATGCGCTTGGGCAGGGTCGAGACGTCGACCTTGGCCTTCTCGTAAGCGGCCTTGGCCTCGGGCTGCCACAGCACGTCGGTCGGCGGCTTGACCTTGATGATATGCGCGCCGAGCAGCGCGGCGATGTGCGCGGCATAGGCGCAGACGTCCATCGCCGTCTCACCCGCCTTGTCGAGCTTGCCGCCGCGCGGATAGGACCACATGACGACGGCGAGGCCGTAGGACTTGGCCTCCGCCGACATCTCGCGGATCTCCTCCATCATCTCGTACTGGTCTTCCGAGCCGGGATAGATGGTGAAGCCGATCGCCGCGCAGCCGAGCTTCAGCGCGTCCTTCACCGAGGCGGTGACCGCCTGGTCCTTGTTGGTCGACAGCGAGTTGGCGCTGTTGACCTTGAGGATGGTCGGGATCGCACCGGCGAAGCTGTCGGCGCCGGCTTCCAGCGGGCCGAGCGGCGCGGCATAGGCGTTCAGCCCGGCGTCGACGGCGAGCTGATAGTGGTAGTGCGGGTCGTAGGCGTCGGGGTTGGGCGCGAAGGAGCGCGCCGGGCCGTGCTCGAAGCCCTGGTCGACGGGCAGGATCACCATCTTGCCGGTGCCGCCCAGCTTGCCGTGCATCAGCATGCGGGCCAGGTTGCCCTTGGTGCCGGCGTTGTCGCTCTCGTAATTGTCGAGGATCTTCTTGACGGTACGGGTGATCTTCACGGCTTCCCTCCTGGGGCGCCCCTGGAGGCGCCGGTCGCGGCGTTTCTAGCGAGCGCTGACGGGCTTGTAAACGCGGCGGCCGGGTTACTCATTCAGGCCCTTGCCCGGGTACGGATGGGTCTTGATCCAGTGGCGCGCGATGTCGACGCGGCGGGTCACCCAGACGTCCTTGTGCTTCATCACATGGTCGAGGAAGCGCTGCAGCGCCCAGGCGCGCGCGGGATGGCCCATGATGCGCATGTGCAGGCCGACATTCATCATCTTGGGCGCCGTCGCGCCCTCGGCGTAGAGCATGTCGAAGCCGCCCTGGATGAACTCCAGCCAGTCGCGCGTCGAGCCGATATTGCCCAGCAGCTTGGTGTCGTTGTTGGTGATCGTGTAGGGGATCACCAGGTGTGATTTTCCGGTGACCGTGGTCCAGTAGGGCAGCTCGTCGTTGTAGGTCTCGGAATCGTAGAGGAAGCCGCCTTCCTCGACCAGCAGGCGCCGCGTGTTGACGCTGGGCGCGTAGCGCGAATACCAGCCATAGGGCCGCTCACCGGTCATGCGCTTGATCGACTCGACGGCCTTGCGGATGTGCTCGCGCTCCTCGGCCTCGCTCAGCAGGAAGTGCTTCACCCAGCGCCAGCCATGGCTGCAGACGTCGTAGCCGGCCTGCTTGATCGCCGCCGCCGCCGGTGGATTGCGCTCCAGCGCCAGGGCGCAGCCATAGACCGTCATCGGCAGGTTGCGCTCCTGGAACAGCCGGTGCAGGCGCCAGAAGCCGACGCGGCTGCCGAACTCGAACATCGCCTCGCCGCCGAGGTCGCGGCCGCGCACGTCGGCGGCCGAGGTGCTGGCCTCGGTCAGCGCCGTCTCGGTGAAGCCCTCGCCGTCCTGCATCGAGGCTTCCGAGCCCTCCTCGTAGTTGACGACGAAGTTGATCGCCATCCGCGCGCCGTTGGGCCATTGCGGATTGGGCGGCTTGCCGGCGTAGCCCACGAAGTCGCGCTTGGATTCCCAGGTCATGGCATGCCTCACGGATAGCGTCACGCGCCGGCAGATTGACGCGCGCGCGATCGGTGGGGAAGGGCCAAACTACTCGTTCAATCCCTTGCCGGCGTAGGGATGGGTCTTCACCCAGTGCCGCGCGATGTCGACGCGGCGGGTCACCCAGACGTCGCGGTGGGCGACGATATGGTCGAGCAGGCGCTCCAGCCCGACGGCGCGCGAGGGATGGCCGATCAGCCGCATGTGCAGGCCGACATTCATCATCTTCGGCGTCTTCTCGCCCTCGTGGTAGAGCATGTTGAAGGCATCGCGCACGAATTCGAACCAGTCGTTCGAGGTGCCGACCCAGCCGGCGTACTTGCCATCGTTGTTGGTGAGCGAATAGGGCACCACGAGATGCGGCTTGCCCTCGACGGTCTGCCAGAACGGCAGCTCGTCGGCATAGGAATCGGAATCATAGAGGAAGCCGCCTTCCTCGGCGACCAGGCGGCGCGTGTTGACGCTGGGTCCGTAGCGGCAATACCAGCCCAGCGGCCGCTCGCCGACGGTCTTCTGCAGCGACGTCACGGCCTTGCGGATGTGCTCGCGCTCCTCGGCCTCGCTCAGCTCGTAGTGCTTGATCCAGCGCCAGCCGTGGCAGCACACGTCGAAGCCGGACTCCTTGATCGCTTGCGCGGCGAGCGGATTGCGCTCGAGCGCCAGGGCGCAACCGAACACCGTCATCGGCAGCTCGCGCTCCTGGAACAGGCGCATCAGGCGCCAGAAGCCGACGCGGCTGCCGTACTCGAACATGCCCTCGGCGGCGAGATCGCGGCCCTTCACGCCGGCGCCGATGCCGTGCGCCTCGGTCAACCCGTTCTCGCTGTGGTCCTCGCCGTCCTGGATCGAGGGCTCGGAGCCTTCCTCGTAGTTCATGACGAAGTTGATCGCCAGCCGCGCGCCGTTGGGCCATCGCGGATTGGGCGGCGTGGGGCCGTAACCGACGAAATCGCGTTTGGGTTGCCAGCTCATGGGGCCTCTCCGATGGTGAACGGGGTGACCGGGACGAACTCCTCGTCGCCTTTCGTGCCGTCGCGCCACATGAAGACGGCGAGACGCGCCGGCCGGTCGAGCACGGTCAACCCGTGATGCCAGGTGTTGGGGCGATAGGTGACGCCCTGGTCGGGGCCGGCGATGAAGGCGACAGCGCGCGCGACGTCGGGGCCACCGGCCGCGGCGTGCGGGCAGACCACGATCAGCCAGCGCGCGATATCCAGCGGCATGAAGGTCTGCGACGAGAATTCGTGGCGCTCCAGCAGGTTCGCCTCGAACGGCAGGCTGGCGGGCGGCGATCGATGCACCATCGACAGGCTGGGCCGCGCGTTCGGCCGCGCGTTGCCGAGGCCGCCTTCGAAATAGATGCGGCCGGGCTCGGCGGGCGTCACCAGGACATCGCCATAGGGCGCGAAGGCTTCGGCGGTCAGTGGCCGGGCGATCAGGTGCATGGTTCCCTCCGGTCTTTCTGTCAGTCCCGCATCCGCCGCGTCAGGCCGACCAGCCGGTCCATCAACAGCATCAAGGTCAGGACGGTCACGATCATCACGCCTGATACGGCGGCGACGCGCACGTCGAGGGTCGACTCCATCATGCCCCACAGACGGATCGGCAGCATGTCGGTGCGCGGGCTCGACAGGAAGAGCGAGATCGGCACGTTGTCGAGCGAGGCCATGAAGGCGAGGAACGCGCCGGCGATGATGCCGGGGGCGATGATCGGCAGGGTGACACGGCGGAAGGTATAGAAGCGCGACGCGCCGAGGCTGGCGGAGCATTCCAGCAGCGAGATGTCGAGCTGGGCAAGGCTGGCGGTCGTGGTGCGCAGGACAAGGGGCACGATGACGATGGCATGGCCGATGATGATCAGGTTCAGCGACGGCCGGAAGCCCATCAGCGTGAAGTACATCAGCGCGGCGAGACCGAAGGCCAGGCCTGGCAGGATCATCGGCGACATGAAGACGGCGTCGGTAGCGCGCGCCCAGGGTGAGCGTGAGCGCGCGAGCGCCAGCGCCGCCATGGTGCCGAACAAGGTCGACGCCGCCGTCGCCCAGGCGGCGACCTCCAGGCTGTTGCTGGCGGCGCGATGGATCTGCCGGGAGCGCACCGCGTCGAGCAATTGCTCGTACCACTGGAACGACAGGCCGGTGGGCGGGAACTTCAGCGACCTGTTGTCGGTCAACGAGGTCAGCAGCACGATGATGACCGGCCCGACCAGGATCAGCAGCGCAAGCGCCGCGAGACCGCCGGTGACGGCGATGTAGGAGATGTCCGAGAGGCTGCGCCGCCTAGCCGACATGGAGATACCGCGTGCCGCGGCGGCCAAGCGCCGAGATGGCGACGATGCCGGCGGTGACCGAGATCAGCAGGGTGAGCGCCGCGACCGAGGCCAGCGGCCAGTTGTAGACCACCAGCGATTGCTGCCAGATCACCAGCGGCAGGTAGACCAGCCGGTTGCCGCCGATGATCGACTGCGAGATGAAAGCGGTGGTGGCGCTGGCGAAGACCAGCACGCAGCCGGCGGTCAGGCCGGGCAGGCTGAGCGGCAGGGTGACGCGAAACAGCGTGCGCCAGCGCGAGGCGCCGAGCGCGGCGGAGGCGTCGCGCAGATTGGGATCGAGCCGGCCCATCACGCTGATCAGCGGCAGCAGCATCAGCGGCATCTCGATCTGCGTCAGCGCGATCACCAGGCCGAGCTCGGTCTGCAGCAGGCGCAGCGGCGCGGCCGACAGGCCCAGCGCCATCACGGCATGGTTCACCACGCCCTCGCGGCCGAGGATCACGATCCAGGCGAAGGTGCGCACCACCACCGAGGTCAAGAGCGGCAGGATGATGATGAACAGCAGCACCCGCTGCAGCGTCGGGCCGGCCGACATGTAGAGCAGGGCGAGCGGATAGCCGACGATGACGGTGGCGACGACGGCGTAGAAGCCCAGCTTCAGCGTGTCGAAGATCACCTTCCAGTAGAACGGATCGCCGAGGAACTTCGCCCACATGGCGAAGCCTGGATCGGTGATCTTTTCGTCGCTGAAGATGCTGACGCCGACCAGGATCAGGAGCGGCGCGGCGAAGAAGGCGGCATAGGCGAACGCCAGCGGCAGCGAGAGCTGCCAGCCGGCGGGACGCAACAAGGCGGGCAGGCCGCCGACACGCGGGGTATCGGCGGCCGCCGCCAGGCTCACTTCGCGACTTCCTTGTTGAAGCGCTCGATCCAGCCGGCGCGCAACGGGTTGATCTTGGTCCAGTCGTGGCGCACGAAGCCGCTCATCTCGTCGAGCGACTTCAGCGGCATGTCGGCGCTCAGCTTCACGTCCTTGTTCACCGGCGCGAACAGATAGGGCGGCTTCATCAGCTCGGCCTGGACGCCGGCGGAGATCACCGCGTCGAAGTACTTGTAGGCGTTGGCCGCCTCGGTGGCGCCCTTGGCGATGTGCATGGTGGTGAAGAAGGCGACCGTGCCGGTGGCAGGCTTGACGAACTCGATGTCGACGCCGCGGCTCTTGAGCGTGCCCACCGTCTGCACGTTGGTATACATGATGTCGCATTGGCCTTGCTGGAACAGGCCGGGCATCGCCGCCGGCGCGCCGATGGCGGCGACCTTGGGCAGCACCTTCTTGATCTCGGTGAAGAACGGCTCGACGTTGGTCTCCGAGCCACCGAAGATCTTCGCCATCTCGATGATCGACACAGTGCCGAACGTCGTCTGGAAGCCGGTCATGCCCAGCCGCGAGACGTAGGGCTCCTTCAGCAGATCATCCCAGCCCTTGGGCGCCGCCGCGAACTTCTTCGGGTTGTAGCCGATGCCGACGAACTGCGCGGCGACGGTGACACCCCATTCGTCGACCAGCCCGGCCGGCAGCTTCGCGCCGTTGGCGAGCTTCGATCCGTCGAACTTCTCGAACAGCCCGTCGTTGATGGCGGTGACGCGCGGGCCCGGATCGAGCACGAAGGCGTCGAACGGCGGCGCGCCGCGCGCGGCCTTGACCTTGGCGATCTGGTCGACGGCGAACAGCGGCTGCATCTCGAGATCGACGTTGGACGCCTTCTTCAGCGCCGGCGCGACGATGGTGCGGAAGGCTTCTTCCCACGAGCCGGGATAGGTCGCCGCCGTCACCGAGCCTTTGGCGAGCGCGGTGCGCGAGAGCAGCGCCGCGCCGCCGAGCGCGCCCACGCCGGCCATGAAACGACGTCTTGTCGCGGATTTCCTGATCATGCTGTCACCCCTTGCCCGTCGCTGGGTGGACGTCGAAACAGGACCGGCCGCGCATGGGCCACCGGTCCACACCAAACCGACGCGCCCGGCGCGACGCGACCGGAGCGGGCTTCGGTGATCTTCAAGGTCGTGCCGTCGCGGGTGCGCGCGTCGTGCACGGTGGTGCCGCCGATCGGCAGGCTCAGCCCGACCTCGACCGGCCAGCGATCCGCGGCTTCGGTATCGTGCAGCGCCAGCTGCTCGGGGCGGATCGACAGCAGCACCGCCTCGCCGTTGGCGCAGTCCAGGTCGCTGCGAACCGTCACCGCGCCGCCAGCCTCGAGCTCGACGCGCGTGCCGTCGTCGCCGCGCGCCGCGACGCGGGCGGCCAGCAGGTTCGTGCTGCCGATGAAGCCGTTGACGAAGAGGCTGCGCGGCTGGTCGTAGATCTCGACCGGCGTGCCGAGCTGCTCGACGCGGCCGTGATTCATCACGGCGATGCGGTCGGCGATGCTCATCGCTTCCTCCTGGTCGTGCGTGACCATGATCGCCGTCAGGCCGAATTGCCGCTGCAGCCGCTTGACCTCGATCTGCATGTCGAGGCGCAGGTTCTTGTCGAGGGCGCCGAACGGTTCGTCGAGCAGCAGGATCGACGGCTCGACCGCCAGCGCCCGCGCCAGCGCCACGCGCTGCTGCTGGCCGCCGGAGAGCTGGCGCGGGAAATGGCCGGCGAGCGCGGTGAGCTGGACGATCGACAGGAAGCGCGCGACGCGCTCACGGATCTCCGCGCGGGGACGGCGCCGGGCTTCGAGGCCGTAGGCGATGTTCTGCGTCACCGTCATGTGCGGGAACAGGGCGTAGTTCTGGAAGACGATGCCGATGTTGCGGCGTTCCGGTGGCAGCTCGTCGACCGACACGCCGTCGATCAGCACGCGGCCGGCGCGCTGGCGGATGAAACCGGCCACCGCGCGCAGCAGGGTCGTCTTGCCACAGCCCGATGGGCCGAGCAGCGCGACGATCTCGCCCGGCCGGATCGACAGCGTCACGTCGTCGACGGCGGTGAAGGCGCCGAAGCGATGAGTGAGGCCGACGATGTCCAGCGCGTGACCAGCCACCGTGGCGTTTTCTTGCACGATCGCGGTTGCCACGGGCAAATCATGAGCAACAGGCGTGCCACGATCAAGCGCGGCAGGCGTCTGTCAGGATTGCGTAGGCGTGGGGCACGGTGCATCCGCGACGCGCAGATGGTGCCCCGCCACTGGGCGGTCGGTTCAGGCCTCGCGTCTTGTGAGCAACGCATGGCAGGCGGCGAGGGGATCGCGGCTATGGATCAGGTCGAGATGGGCTTGCGGCCGCTCGACCAGGCGCGCGTCGTGCCGTTGGGCGATATCCATCAGCCGCGTCGCGGCCACCGCGTTGCCGGCGAAGGCCACGATCTTCAGCCCGACGCGGAAGGCGGCCATGGCGTGGCCCGGCGCGCCGTCACAATCGAGCACGATCTCGGCGTCGACGCCGGCGAACAGTTCCCGCGCGCGCTTGACGATCGCCGCCCAGAAGGCCGCGCCATGGGTGTAGGAGGCGCCGGCCGGGCTGATCAGCGTGATGGCCGCCTTGGCCTTCTGCGCGGCTTGCAACGCCGCCGAGACGTGCTTCCAGCAGTGCACGACGATGACCGTGCGGCGCGGCGTCTCGCCACGCCATGTCGTCGTCGCGACGCGTCGCGACGTGTTGGTCGTCGCGATCTTCGGCTGGGGCACCGGCGCCGGCTTGGCGCGCGCGGGCTGCTTGCTCTTCATCCGCCTACGATGGAGCGGTTTTGGCGCAAGGGGAAGGGGCCGTCGCAGCGACGCGCCCCCCAAGCCAATCAGCCCAGCTTGCCCATGGCGACGGCGGTGTCGCTCATGCGGTTGGAGAAGCCCCACTCGTTGTCGTACCAGCTCATGACGCGTACCAAAGTGCCGTCCATAACCTTGGTCTGGTCCATGTGGAAGACCGAGGAGTGCGGGTCGTGGTTGAAGTCGATCGACACGTTGGGCGCCTCGGTCCAGCCCAGGATGCCCTTGAGCTGGTTGGCGGCGGCGCGCTTGATCGCCTCGTTGACCTCTTTGGCGCTGGTCTGCTTTTTTGCGACAAACTTGAAATCGACGACCGAGACGTTGGGCGTCGGCACGCGGATCGCCACGCCGTCGAGCTTGCCGTTGAGCTCCGGCAGCACCAGGCCCACCGCCTTGGCCGCGCCGGTCGAGGTCGGGATCATCGACAGGTTCGCCGCGCGCGCGCGGTAGAGGTCCTTGTGCATCGTATCGAGCGTCGGCTGGTCGCCAGTGTAAGCGTGGATCGTCGTCATGAAGCCCTTCTCGATGCCGATGGCGTCGTTCAGCACCTTGGCGACCGGGGCCAGGCAGTTGGTCGTGCACGAGGCGTTCGACACGATGACGTGGTCCTTGGTCAGCTTGTCATGGTTGACGCCGTAGACCACGGTCATGTCGGAGTTCTCGCCCGGCGCCGAGATCAGCACGCGCTTGGCGCCGGCGGCGAGATGGGCCGAGGCCTTGTCCTTGGCGGTGAAGATGCCGGTCGATTCCATGGCGATCTCGACGCCGAGTTCCTTCCACGGCAGCTTCGACGGATCGCGCTCGGCCGTGACCTTGATCTTGCCGCGACCGACATCGATCGTGTCGCCGTCGACCTTGACCTCGCCCGGGAAGCGGCCGTGCACCGAGTCGAAGCGGAACAGGTGGGCGTTGGTCTCGACCGGGCCGAGATCGTTGATGCCGACGACCTCGATGTCCTTGCGGCCCGACTCGATGATCGCGCGCAGGACGTTGCGGCCGATGCGGCCGAAGCCGTTGATGCCGACGCGGACAGCCATGGTAATCCCTCCGTCTTGTTCAGTTACGCCTTGCCGGCGAGCGCCTCGCGCGCCGCGGCGGCGATGGCTTCCGGCGTGATGCCGAAATGCTTGTAAAGATCGTTCGCCTTGCCCGAGGCGCCGAAGCCGCTCATGCCGACGAAGCGGCCGCGCCGACCCAGCCAGCGCTCCCAACCGAAGCCGCTCGCCGCCTCGCAGGCGACACGCGCGGTGCCGTGCTTGCCCAGGATCTCGACCTGGTAGGCTTCGGGCTGCCGCGCGAACAGCTCCCATGACGGCATCGACACGACAGCGGCGCTGACGCCGTCCTTGGCGAGCAGGTCACGCGCGGCGAGCGCGATCGAGACCTCCGAACCCGAGGCGATCAGGCGCGTGGAGTCGGCGGGCGAGCCAGCGAGAATATAGGCGCCCTTGGCCGAGCGGTTCTCGGACACACCGCCGCAGATCGTCGGCACGTTCTGGCGCGTGAGCGCGATGACGCTGGGCGTCTCGACCGAACGCAGCGCGAGTTCCCAGCATTCCGCCGTCTCGACGACGTCGGCCGGGCGGAAGATCTGCAGGTTGGGGATCGCGCGCAGGGCGGCGAGATGCTCGACCGGCTGATGCGTCGGACCGTCCTCGCCGAGGCCGATCGAGTCGTGCGTCATGACGTAGATCACGCGCAGGCCCATCAGCGCCGACAGCCGGATCGAGGGCCGGCAGTAATCGGTGAAGACCAGGAACGTGCCACCATAGGGGATCACGCCGCCATGCAGCGCGATGCCGTTCATCGCCGCCGCCATCGCGTGCTCGCGGATGCCGTAGAAGACGTAGCGGCCGTCCCACGCCCCCTTCTGCAGCGGCTTGAGCGTCGCGGTGCGGGTGTTGTTCGAGCCGGTCAGGTCGGCCGAGCCGCCGATGGTCTCGGGCAGCAGCGGGTTGATCACCTCGAGCACTTCCTGGCTCGACTTGCGCGTCGCCCAGGACGGCTTCTCGGCGCTGACCTTGGCCTTGAACGCGGCCAGCGCGCCATCGAGCGACGCGGGCAGCGCACCCGACTGGCGGCGGTCCCATTCGAGCCGGTCGGCCGCCGCCATCGCGCCCAGCCGCGCCTGCCAGGCCTTGTGCGCGGTGGCGCCGCGCGTGCCCAGCGCGCGCCAGGCGGCGAGAATGCCGTCGGGGATCACGAACGGCGCGTGCGGCCAGCCGAGCTTGGCGCGCGCGCCCTCGATCTCTTCCTTGCCCAACGGCGCGCCGTGCGTGGCGGCGGTGCCGGCCTTCTTCGGCGCGCCGTAGCCGATCACCGCGCGGCAGGCGATCATCGAGGGCTTGTCGGTGACCGCCTTGGCCAAGGTCATCGCCCGTTCGATCTGCTCGGGATCGTGACCGTCGACGCGCTGCACGTGCCAACCGGCGGCGGCGAAGCGCATCAGGTGGTCTTCCGAGGTCGACAGCGAGGTCGCGCCGTCGATCGAGATGCCGTTGTCGTCGAACAGCACGATCAATCGGCCCAGCCCGAGATGGCCGGCCAGCGTGACCGCCTCCTGGCCGATGCCTTCCATCAGGCAGCCGTCGCCGGCGATCACCCAGGTGTGGTGGTCGACCACCGCGTCGCCAAACCGCGCCGCCAGCGAACGCTCGGCGATCGCCATGCCCACGGCGTTGCCCAGGCCCTGGCCGAGCGGACCGGTCGTGGTCTCGATGCCGGCGGCGTGACCGTACTCGGGATGGCCCGCGGTGCGCGAGCCGACCTGACGGAAACGCTTGAGCTCCTCCAGGGTCATGTCGGCGTAGCCGGTGAGATGGAGCAGCGAATAGAGCAGCATCGAGCCGTGGCCGGCCGACAGCACGAAGCGGTCGCGGTCGGGCCAATGCGGATCGGCGGCGTCGAACTTCAGGAACTTCGAGAACAGCACCGTCGCGACATCGGCCATACCCATGGGCATGCCGGGGTGGCCCGAATCGGCCTGCTGCACCGCGTCCATCGCCAGCGCCCGGATGGCGTTCGCCATGTCGCGATGGGCGATGGCTTGCGAGCCTGCGGCGGCGGTCGAGACGGTCATGATCGAGGATTCTACGGTCGCGAGGGGCGGGAATCGGCCGGTTTGCCTGAGGGCGCGCACCATGCCGAGGGGTCCGCGTGGCGTCAATGCGCGCCATGTGCCGCTTGCCCTGCGTCGCGAAATGGAGCCGACGCGGCCACAGGGCCTTGAGACGGCGGCGTTTTTCGCCTACTTTTTGCGGCTCCGATTACGTCGATGAATTGTGGAAAAACAACCAGATATTGCGTGTGGATTGCCTAGTGCCCGCGAGATATTGACGGTCAGCCTGCATGCGCCCATTGTAGCGGCATGCTGGAACAGGCGCCGGGCGAGTCCCACGAGAAAGAATTGCCGATGACAACGAAGCTCGACGAAGCCAAGGGCCTCGACGAGGCCAAGGGCAAGGTCAACAACGCGCTCAGCCGGCTCGAGAAGATGATCGAGCAGCGCCTGCGCGAGGAAACCGCGCGGGCCGACGAGCTGGCCGCCAAGCTTTCGGCGCTGGAAAGCCAGCACGAGGAGCTCAAGCGCGTCGCCACCGATGTCGAGGCGCGGCTCGAACGCGCCATGACGCATATCCGCAGCCTCTTGACGGCCGACCAGCGTTGACCGCCTCAGTCGCCTGCTTCACAGTGGCGACCAACAATAAAGACCATCCCCCTCCAAGAACGAATGTGAGTGCAGGCCATGCCGCACGTGTCCGTCCGTATCAACGCCCGTCAGTACGAAGTCGCCTGCGCCGAGGGTGAGGAGGAGCGTCTGCTGGCGCTCGCCACCGACCTCGACGCCTGCATCCTGGATCTGCGCAAGCAGATCGTCGGCGCGCCCGAGATCAAGCTGCTCGTGCTTGGCGCGCTGATGATGGCCGACAAGGCGCGCGAAGCCACCGGTCGCATCGAGCAGGCCGAGATGGAAGCCACCCGCGCGCGCAGCGAGCTGCAGATACTGCGCCAGGAACTCGAGGCCAGCCGCGCCGAGGCCGCCACGCGGCGCGCGGCGCAGCCCGAGGTCCGGCTGGAGGATCTGTTCTCCGGCCTCGAGACCCGCATCGACGGTCTCGCGCGCAAGGTCGCCGCCGCTTGATTGGGAGCGCCGGCGTCCCGCCGGCCTCATGATGGCGGCGCGATGCGCCGCCTGCCGGCGGGACGCCGGCGCTCCCAGAAGACGTGGATGTTGTGGCGCGGTGCCTTACTCCCTACATTGGGGACGGGGCGGAGTGCTGCGCGGTGCGTGGGCCGCAAAAACCCTGGGGCCAATGCTCTCCTCTAGGGAGCTGTTCCTGGTCTTGATCCTGGTCTCGACCACACGGCGCCCACCTGCGTTTGCAGGCCACAGAGGTTAAGCCGGGCCTTCACGGCCATCGTGGCGCCGCCCCACCCTTCGCGTTGTCGCACCGTGACCGACGAACCGCTCCTTCAGCTCAAACACGACCTGCGCGTCGACATGATCGCGAAGCGCGCGGCGATCAGCGACGGCGTGCGCGCACAGGCGCGCGACGCGCTGGTCCGCATCTGGCGGCGCGAGCGTCCAGTACCGATGCGCGAGGCGACCGGTACCGTTCCGGCGATCTCCGCCTTCTGGCCGATGGGCGAGGAGATCGACATCCGCCCGCTGCTGTTGGCGCTGCACGAGGACGGTCACCCGCTCTGCCTGCCGCGCACGCCCAGGCGCGGCGAGCCACTGACATTCCACGCCTGGCGGCCGGGCGATGCGCTGGAGAGCGGGCCGATGGGGACCTCGCAGCCGCCATCGGCGGCGATCGTGATCGAGCCCGACGCGTTGATCGTGCCGTTGCTGGCCGTGGATCCAGCCGGCTTCCGTCTGGGTTATGGCGGTGGCTACTACGATCGCACGCTGACGCGCCTGCGGTCGCGTCGCGCCATCACCGCCATTGGAGTCTGCTTCGACGCCCAGCGCGTCGAGCGCGTGCCGACGGGCCCCGAGGACGCAAGGCTGGACTTCCTTTTGACGGAACGTGCGCTGCTCGCCTTCGCCTGAAGCTGGGCTAAGCTCCCGCTGCACAGAAGGGGAGAGACGCACATGACGACCGGCAAACCGAGCGCGCCGCTGGGCAACGTGGTGGCGCCGCTCGACGACTGGCTGGCGAAGCAAGCCAAGGAAGAGATTCTCGAGCCCGACCTGCCGATCATCGATCCGCACCACCATCTGTGGGATCGCGCCAACCATCGCTACCTGCTCGACGAGCTGCTGGCCGACACCGGATCGGGCCACAACGTCGTCGCCACGGTGTTCGTCGACTGCATGGCCTTCTATCGCGGCGACGGCCCGCGCGAGATGAAGCCGATCGGCGAGACCGAGTTCGCCAACGGCGTCGCGGCGATGAGCGCCAGCGGCGCCTACGGCAAGACGCGCGCTTGCGCCGCCATCGTCAGCCATGCCGATCTCACGTTGGGTACCAAGGCGCGCGCAGTGCTGGAGGCGCAGATCGCCGCCGGCAACGGCCGCTTCCGCGGTATCCGCCACGCCGCCGGCTGGGACGAGAGCCCGGCGATCCGCAACAGCCACACCAATCCGCCCAAGGGGCTCTACGCCGACAAGACCTTCCGCGAGGGCTTCGCACAATTGGCGCCGCTTGGCGTTTCGTTCGAGGCCTGGCAGTACCATCCGCAGCTGCGCGAAGTGACCGATCTGGCGCGCGCGTTCCCCGACACCTCGATCATCCTCAACCATTGCGGCGGCCCGCTGGGTATTGGCCCGTATGCCAATCAGACGCCGGGCGTCTATTCGCAGTGGCGCAAGGACATGACCGAGCTGGCGAAGTGCCAGAACGTGACGGTGAAGCTGGGCGGGCTGGGCATGAAGGTCGGCGTCTTCGACCATTTCGACCGCCCGGTGCCGCCGACCTCGCGCGAGATCGCCGAAGCCTGGAAGCCGTGGATCGAGCACTGCGTCGAAAGCTTCGGCGAAGCGCGCTGCATGTTCGAGAGCAACTTCCCGGTCGACAAGGTCTCCACCGGCTACGCCGTGCTGTGGAATGCGTTCAAGCGACTCGCCTCGGGCGCTTCGGCGGCGGAGAAGACGGCGCTGTTCAGCGGCACCGCCGCGCGCATCTACCGCATCGATTGACCGGCGCTATGCCGGGATGGTGAAGCGAGTTGAGTTGATCGGGCTGGCTTCGATGGTCTCGCATCGTCGCCTCGACCATGGAGGTGACGATGCCGAGGATTTTCCTGCTGTTCGCGCTGATTCTGGCGCCGCTGACGGCCTGGGCGACGGGCGGCCGCATCGTCGCCGTACCCAGCGCGCACAGTGTCGCGGACACGGTGACCAAGATCGAGGCCACGGCCAAGGCACGTGGGCTCACGATCTTCGCGCGCGTCGACCATTCCGGCGAGGCTAAAGCGGCCGGCCTCGACATGCCGCCGACGCAGCTGCTGGTGCTCGGCAATCCCAAAGCCGGCACACCGTTGATGCTGGCCAAGCCATCGCTGGCCATCGACCTGCCGCTCAAGATTCTGGTCTGGCAGGACGCCGCCGGCAAGGTCTGGGCCGGCTACAACGATCCCGCCTTCCTGAAGGAGCGGCACGGGCTGACCGACGAGCAGGCCAAGCCGCTGGGCGCGCTGGGCGGCCTGATCGAGGCGGCGCTGAAGTAAGCGCTTCCGTCGCGCCTGATGTGGTGATGAACTGCGCGTCGTTCGCCATTCGGACGATCGAGGAACCATCGCCATGAGTATCTACGAGCTGCGCGTCTATCGTTGTGTGCCCGGCCGGCTGCCGGCGCTGCTGAAGCGCTTCGACACCATCACCTTGAAGCTGTGGGAGAAGCACGGCATCAAGCAGGCCGGCTTCTGGACCGTGCTGGTCGGCGAGTCGAACCAGGATCTCTACTATCTGCTCGAATGGGACTCGTTGGCCGACCGCGAGACCAAGTGGAACAAGTTCGCGTCCGATCCGGAGTGGCTGGCCAAGCGCGCCGAGACCGAGAAGGACGGCGCGATCGTCGCCAACGTCGCCAACCAGTTCCTGGCGCCGACCAGCTTCTCGTCGGTCAAATAGTCTTCTGGGACCGCCGGCGTCCCGCCGGCCTCTTCATGAGCCGGCGGGACGCCGGCGGTCCCAGTCAGTGGCCGGTGATCTTGCCCGCCGTCGGCGGGGCGTAGGTCAGGCGGTCGACGAAGGCGATGCCGATCGCCGAGACGATGAAGGTCAGGTGGATGATGGTCTGCCACATCACCGCCGCCTCGGTGAAATTCGCCTTCGGTCCGCCGATGCCGCCAGCCTCGATGAAGGTACGCAGCAGGTGGATCGAGGAGATTCCGATGATCGCCATCGCCAGCTTGATCTTCAGTACGCTGGCGTTGACGTGGCTCAGCCATTCCGGCTGGTCGGGATGGCCTTCCAGCCGCATGCGTGACACGAACGTCTCGTAGCCGCCGACGATCACCATGATCAGCAGGTTGGAGATCATCACCACGTCGATCAGGCCCAGCACGATCAGCATGATCTCCTGCTCGGTGATCTTCATCGCCGTGGCCACGAGATGCCAGAGCTCCTTGATGAACAGGAAGACGTAGACGCCCTGGGCGACGATCAGGCCGAGATAGAGCGGCAGCTGGAGCCAGCGCGAGCTGAAGATCAGCGCTGGCAGGATGGCGAGGCGGGGGCGGTCGTGTTGCGGATCGGCCATGGGTTCCGTCGAGCGGTTGTTCGCGGCGCAACATCGGGGCTGGCGCACGCGTTTTCAAGACGGATGTCGGTGGTCAGAAAAAGAACCCTGAAGTAAGGAAACGGTGCGCGCCAATGACTGCGATGCCGGCCAGGATGGCGTAGTGGACGGCGCGATGGCCCCAGATCATCGGCTGCCGCGACAGCTTCAGGGCGATCATCGCCGCCAACACCACGGCCACCGGACCGGCGACCAGCGCGCCATAGTCGAGGGTGATGTCCTCGACGACCACGCCGTTGACCGTGCGCTTGGACGAGGTGGTGAAGCTGATCAGATAGGTGCCCAGGGCCACGGCGAGCGCGACCCATTTGCCTTCCATGTAGCTCATCACCTGGTCGTAAATGCCCGACATTCCCTGCGCCTCCCGCCCGCGACGGCATTCTCGCCCGCTGGTGGCGGCTTGTCATCCGCCCCGGACTGCGCGAGCCTGTCGGCATGACGCTGACCATCACCCCCCGCGACCCCGCCCGCCCCGACTTCGCCGGCGAAGTCCGGGGCATCGACCTGCGCAAGCCGTTGACGCCGGACGAGACGTCGGCGGTCGCCGCGGGCATGGACCACTACGCCGTGCTGGTCTTCCGCGACCAGGACATCGACGACGATCAGCAGCTCGCCTTCAGCCGCAAGTTCGGGCCGATGGAGACGGCGACCGGCGACATCGCCAAGCCGGAGGACCGCCGGCTCAGCATGGATGTCAACGACATCTCCAACCTCGACAAGCACGGCAAGGTGCTGGCGCGCGACGACCGCAAGCGGCTGTTCAGCCTCGGTAATCAGCTCTGGCATTCGGACTCCTCGTTCAAGGCGACGCCGGCCAAGTACTCGGCGCTCTCGGCGCGCGTCATTCCGGAAAGCGGTGGCAACACCGAGTTTGCCGACATGCGCGCGGCGTGGGACACGCTCGACCAGGAGACCAAGGATCTGGTGCGCGACATGGTGACGGTGCACAGCCAGATCTTCTCGCGCGGCATCCTGGGCTTCACCGACTTCACCGACGAGGAGCGCGTGAAGTGGGCGCCGGTGCGCCAGCGCCTGGTGCGTCGCCACCAGTCGAGCGGCCGGCTGTCGCTCTACCTCTCCGCCCATATCGGCGGTATCGAGGGCTGGCCGGTGCCCGAGGCGCGCGCGCTGATCCGCGATCTGACGGAGCACGCCACACAGCGCCAGTTCGTCTACGCCCATGTTTGGCGGCCGCACGACCTGGTGATGTGGGACAACCGCGCGACGATGCACCGCGCGCGGCGCTACGACGCCACCAAGGTGCGCGACATGCACCGCACCACCAACGCCGACAGCGCGCCGACGCTCGAGCAGCCGGTCTGAGTCCCCGGCCATGGCGCGTCGTCATTTTCCCTGGGCGCGCCTGTCCGACGAGGAGCTGCTGAAGCTCAGGCTCAAGGACCTCAAGGTCCGCGTCGAAGGCACCTGGCTGGAGGATTGCCTCGCCGAGCTGCATGGTGAACTCGAGCAGCGCGGGATCACCATCAAGCCGCACGCCTGGATCTCCGACGAGTGGTTCAGCCCCGACACCACACCGGGCATCGCCGTCCCTTTCTATCTCGCCCATCCCAGGCTGATGCGCCTGGAACGGCGCAAGATCATCGACGTCGAGGGCGGCACGATCCCCGAATGCATGAAGATCCTCCGGCATGAGGCGGGACATGTCGTGCGCCATGCCTATCAGCTCAACCGCCGGCGCCGCTGGCAGGAGCTGTTCGGTCCATCGACGACGCGTTATCCGAAGTACTATCGGCCCAATCCGGCGAGCAAGAATTACGTCCAGCATCTGCGCCTGTGGTACGCGCAGAGCCATCCCGACGAGGATTTCGCCGAGACCTTCGCGGTGTGGCTGCGCCCGCGCTCGGATTGGCGGCGGCGCTACGCCGACTGGCCGGCGCTCAGGAAGCTGGAATACGTCGACGAGCTGATGCAGGCGATCGCCGGCGAGCGGCCGATCCTCACCAAGCGGCTCAAGGTCGAGCCACTGAGCCGCAACACGCGCACGCTCGAGGAACACTACCGAAACAAGCAGGCGCTCTACGTCGTCGACACGCCCAAGACCTACGACCGCGACCTCACGCGCATCTTCTCCAGCGATCCGCGCCACGCGCGTTCGCCGGCGGCGTCGACCTTCATCCGCCACCACCGCGCCGAGATCCGTCAGCTGGTCGCAAAGTGGACCGGCGAGTATCAGCTGACGCTCGACGCCGTGCTCGACGCCATGATCGATCGCTGCCGCGAGCTCAGGCTTCGCGCCGTGGGCCCGCAGCACAAGCTCAAGACCGATTTCACCGTGCTGCTCACGGCGCGCGCGGTGCACTCGCTCTACAGCCCCTCCCGCCGCGAATGGATCGCGATGTGATGGCATGGCTTCCACATTCCCTTCTCCCCGCGAAGGCGGGGAGAAGGGAGGAACACCATGAAACGCCTGCGCATCATCGTCCTGATGCAC
>CAYTFW010000014.1:0-60551 GCA_964437145.1 uncultured Rhizobiaceae bacterium | reverse complement strand
GCTACATCCTGGTCGACGAGTACCAGGACACCAACGTGGCGCAGTACCTGTGGCTCAGGCTGTTGGCGCAGGGCGTCGGCGGGCCGGGCGGCGATCAGCAGCGCAACATCTGCTGCGTCGGCGACGACGACCAGTCGATCTATGGCTGGCGCGGCGCGGAGGTCGGCAACATCCTGCGCTTCGAGAAGGATTTCCCCGGCGCCACCGTCATTCGCCTGGAACGCAACTACCGCAGCACGCCGCATATCCTCGCCGCCGCCAGCCACGTCATCGCCCACAACGAGGGCCGCCTGGGCAAGACCTTGTGGACCGACATGGCCGAGGGCGACAAGGTCCGGCTGCGCGGCGTGTGGGATGGCGACGAGGAAGCGCGCGCCGTGGGCGAGGAGATCGAGGCGCTCCAGCGTGAGAAGCACGCGCTGTCGCAGATCGCCATCCTGGTGCGCGCCGGCTTCCAGACACGCGAGTTCGAGGAACGCTTCATCACGCTCGGCTTGCCCTACAAGGTGATCGGCGGCCCGCGCTTCTACGAGCGCCAGGAGATCCGCGACGCGATGGCCTATCTGCGCCTCATCGCGCAGCCCGATGACGACCTCGCCTTCGAGCGTATCTACAACGTGCCGCGACGCGGGCTGGGCGAATCGGCGCTGAAGACACTGCGCGACATCGGCAAGACGCAGCGCGTCAGTCTTTTCGAGGCGGCGCGGCGCGCGCTGGAGACCGACGAGTTCAAGGCCAAGCAGCGCAAGACGCTCGGCGACCTGATCAAGAGCTTCGATCGCTGGCGCGGCATGCTCGAGGGCATCCCGCATTTCGACGTGGCCGCGACCGTGCTCGACGAATCCGGTTACACAGACATGCTGCAACGCGACCGCTCGCCCGAGGCGCCGGGCCGGCTGGAGAACCTCAAGGAGCTGGTCAACGCCATGGAGGAGTTCGACTCGCTGTCGGGCTTCCTCGAGCACGTGGCGCTGGTCACCGAGGGCAACGAGCGCGCCGGCGGCGACATGGTCAACATCATGACCCTGCACGCGGCCAAGGGCCTCGAGTTCGACACCGTTTTTTTGCCCGGCTGGGAGGAAGGCCTGTTCCCCAACCAGCGCGCGCTCGACGAGAGCGGGTTGTCGGGCCTGGAGGAAGAGCGTCGGCTGGCCTATGTCGGCATCACGCGCGCGCGCAAGCGGGTCTATATCTCCTTCGCCGCCAACCGCCGCGTCTTCAACCAGTGGCAGGCGGCGATCCCCTCGCGCTTCGTGCAGGAGCTGCCACCGGCGCATGTCGACGCCTCGAGCGACGCCGGCCTCTACGGCACGGCCTCGACCGGCCATTTCGGCGGTCTGCGCGGCGGCTCCGGCATGACCGATGTCGATGTCGACAGTGTCGACTGGGGCCCGGACTGGAACCGCGCACGCCAGATCGGCGGCGCCACGCGCGGCTCGGGCAGCGGACGCGGCCAGTTCCAGCGCGGTCGCTTCGGCCGCGCGGACACCTTCGACGACCGCCGCGCCCAGGGCGACCGCCCCGCCGACTCCCTGTCGATCGGCCAGCGCGTCTTCCACCAGAAATTCGGCTATGGCCTGATCACCGCCATCGACGGCAACAAGCTCGATGTCGAGTTCGAGAAAGCCGGCCCGAAGAAGGTCCTCGACAGCTTCGTCCAGGCGGCGTGATCAGCCCCGGTCGTCAGCTTTCGTCGGCCGGCGCATCGAGATCGACGCCGACAAGGAACGGACTGTTCATCCGCTTCAACTCAGCCAGGATCGCCCGCTTCTCGGGCGTGCGCCGGAGACCACTGTTGCGCGGCACGTAGTCGTAGCCAGTAAGGCCGAGCGCCGCTTTGCGCTCGGCCAACTGCCGTTCGTACTCCTCGAACTCAACGACTGGCATCGTCCTCGTCCTGTGCCGGCGGATCGACGTCGACTCCAATCAGGAACGGACTGTTCATCCGCTTCAACTCAGCCAGGATCGCCCACTTCTCGGGCGTGCGTCGGCGCCCGTCGTTGCGTGGGACGTAGTTGTCGCCGGTCAGGCCCAGTTCGGCTTTGCGGGCCGCCACCTGCTTGGCGAAGGTCTCGAAGTCGATCGTTCTCATGAGTCCGCCTCCATCGGCTCCGGACGCCGATCTACGGGACTTCGCTCTCGTCCGCCAGCGCGCGGTACGGCGGCGTGTAGACGCTCGCGACGAGCCCGCTCCGCGTGCTAGGGCACGTCATGCCCGCCTGGAAGATCGCCGTCACCATTCCCGCCCCCGCCGCCATGGCGTTCGACGGCGCCCTGTCCGACGCGCTGGTAGACCATGGCCTCGTGGTCTCGACCGTCGAGACCACGCGCGACGGGCCGTGGCGCAGCGAGGTCTATGGCGAGGCCGCCGATCCATCGGGGCCGGACGCGGCGACCCGTGCGCTGCTGGAAGCGGCGATCGCCGGCGCGGCGCGGCGTGCTGGCCTCGCGGCGCCGGCTTGGGCCATCGAGATTCTGCCCGACACCGATTGGGTGGCGGAGAATCAGCGCTCCTTCCAGCCCTTCCGGGTCGGCCGCTTCTGGGTGCATCCCTCGCATGCGACCGAGCCGGCGCCGGCGGGCGCGATCGCGCTGCGCATCGATGCCGGCCTCGCCTTCGGCACCGGCACGCACGCCACGACGCGCGGCTGCCTCGAGGCGATCGGCGCGCTTGATCCCGCCAGCATCCGCAATCCCGTCGATGTCGGCACCGGCAGCGGCATCCTCGCCATCGCCATGGCGCTGGCCTGGCGGCGGCCGATCCTGGGCGGCGACAACGATCCCGACTCGATCACCGTGGCACGCGAGAACGCGGCGCTCAACGGCGTCGCCGATCTGTGCGCGTTTCATCTCTCCGAGGGATTGGCCGCGCCGCCGCTGGCCTCGCGCGCGCCTTACGACCTGATCGTCGCCAACATTCTCGCCGGTCCGCTGGTCGGGCTAGCGCCGTCTTTCGCGGGCGCCGCGGCCGCGCGCGCGACGTTGATCCTCTCGGGCCTGCTGGTCGAGCAGGCCGACGAGGTGCTCGCCGCCTATCGCGCCCAGGGCTTTGCGCAGAGCCGCGGCATCGACCACGAGGCCGGCGGGGCCGATTGGCGCACCCTGGTGCTCAAGCGCTGAGTCGCCGACAAAAAAAGGGCCGGCGTGGGGCCGGCCCTTTCAGGAAGCGCGCGCGGGGAATGGGGGAGGTGCGCGCGCTCAGGGAGACGAAGACCGCTTACGCGACGCGGCTGTAAGCGTTGTCGTTGAACGGCCTGGCGGCGCCCGGGCCGACCGGCAGGTCGGGGCCGAAGCCCGCCGCGGCGTCGACGGCGGCGTGGATCTGGCCGCGCGACAGGCCGATATCGGCCAGCATGCGGTCATCGAGCGCGTTCAGCTCGGCGATGGCCGCCCGGCGGCGCAGGGCCATGCGGAGATGGCCCCAGAGGCGGGCGATGCCACCCCCAATCATCTCGCCGACGACCTCGGCACGATGAACGCGCGCGCGGTATTCGATGGCGTGCCGATCGACGAGGTCGACGCGGACTTTGTCCGCACCGCGCGCCGGCGTCGGCGCGATCTCGCGGCCAAAGCTCGAGAAGGCGGGCGTGCTGGACGGGCTAAACATGGGTTCCTTCACTTTCGATCCCGGGGCCGAGGCTATTCTCGCCCCCTTCATGTCCGAGTCGGCTTTTCCGACGCGGTACGAAAGACAATATAAGTCTTTGATTCTCCGGGATTAGTGCTAAGGCAGAGATGCAGTCATGCAAAATGAGCATGACCTGAACAATAATTCACTGCTGCATTGCACCATGACAAGCGGGACATCCGGTTCGTTTATTGCGTCCGTCCGCACGGCCTCGTACGGTGCGCACAAGACGCCCTTTTGATTCGACGGTTTGTTCCAATGTCGACCCCCGACGACGGTCTCGCCCGACTCGCCGACTTGTTGCGATCCAATGGCCGGTCCTACGCGCCCGACGAGCTCGGCGCGCTGATGGCCGGCATCGCCGCCGCCCCCGAGGGGCTGGCCGGCGCCGAATGGGTCGAGCTGGTGACCGCGAACGCCAACGCGCAGGTGCGCGCCGAGCTGGCCGCCTTGCGCGAGAGCCTGGCGAGCCGCGCCGATGGCCTGGGCGATGGCGGCCTGGCGGCCGGCGAAGCGGCCACGCGCCTCGCTGCGCTGCGCGCCGAGCTGAAGCGCCGCGGGCTGGACGGCCTGATCGTGCCGCGCGCCGACGAGCATCAGGGCGAGTACGTGCCGCGCGCCGCGCAGCGCCTGGCCTGGCTCACCGGCTTCACCGGCTCGGCCGGCTGGGCCGTGGTGCTGGCCGACAAGGCCGCCATCTTCATCGATGGCCGCTACACCCTGCAGGTGCGCCAGCAGGTCGACGTCGCGCTCTACACGCCGGTCGACTATCCCGCGACCACGCCCGATGCCTGGCTGGCGGAGAACCTCGCCAAGGGCGCGCGCTTCGGCTTCGATCCCTGGCTGCACGGCCTGTCCGAGGCCGAGCGGCTGACCACCGCCTGCGCCAAGGCTGGCGCCACCCTGGTGCCGGTCGACGGCAATCCTGTCGACGCGGTGTGGACGTCACGACCGCCGCCGCCGCTGTCGCCGGTGATCGCGCAGCCGGTCGAGTTGGCCGGCGAATCGAGCGAGGACAAGCGCGCGCGCATCGCCAAGACGGTAGCCGAGAAAGGCGCCGACGCCGTGCTGCTGAGCCAGCCCGACTCGATCGCCTGGCTGCTCAACGTGCGTGGCGGCGACGTGCCGCGCACGCCCTTCCCGCTGTCCTTCGCGCTGCTGCGCAAGGACGCCGGCGTCGACCTGTTCGTCGACCAGCGCAAGCTGCCGGCGGCGACGCGCGCGCATCTCGGCAACGGCGTCGCCTTGCAGCGCCCCGAGGCGCTGGCCGGCGCGCTCGAAGCGCTGGGCCGCGAGGGCCGCACGGTGTGGCTCGATCCGCAGACCGCGCCGCGCTGGGCGCTCGATCGCCTGAGCTCGGGCGCCGGCGGCGAGCCCAAGCTGGTGCGCGACATGGATCCGGTGGCGCTGCCCAAGGCATGCAAGAACGAGGTCGAGCTGGCCGGCGTGCGCGCCGCGCATCGCCGCGACGGCGCCGCGCTCAGCCGCTACCTGCACTGGCTGGCGAACGAAGCGCCCAAGGGCGAGACCGACGAGATCGCCGCCTCCGACAAGCTGCAGGCGCTGCGCGAGGCCACCGGCGCGATCCGCGACCTGAGCTTCGACACCATCTCCGGCGCCGGCGCCAATGGCGCCATCGTGCATTACCGCGCCAGCCCGCGTAGCGCGCGCAAGTTGCGACGCGGCGAACTCTACCTCGTCGACTCCGGCGGCCAGTATCGCGACGGCACCACCGACGTCACGCGCACCGTGGCGATCGGCGAGCCCAGCGCCGAGATGAAGGATCGCTTCACCCGCGTGCTGAAGGGCCACATCGCACTCGCCATGGCGCGCTTCCCCGTCGGCACCACCGGCTCGCAGCTCGACGCGCTGGCGCGCTATCATCTGTGGCAGGCGGGGCTCGACTACGACCACGGCACCGGCCACGGCGTCGGCGCCTATCTCTCGGTGCATGAAGGCCCGCACCGCATCTCCAAGGCGCACAACGCCGTCGCGCTGCGGCCGGGCATGATCGTCAGCAACGAGCCGGGCTACTACAAGACCGACGCCTACGGCATCCGCATCGAGAACCTCGTCGCCGTGCGCGAGGCGAAGATCGAGGGCGCCGATCGCGCCTATCTCGAGTTCGAGACGCTCACGCTCGCGCCGATCGACCGCGCCTGCATCGAGGTCGCGCTGCTGAGCGCGCCCGAGCGCGCCTGGCTCGATGCCTATCACGCGCGAGTACGCGAGGTCGTGGGCGCGCAGCTCGACGGCGACGCACGCGCCTGGCTCGAGGCCGCGACGCGGCCGCTTTGATCTTTGGGAGCGCCGGCGTCCCGCCGGCATCATGAGAAGAGCCGGCGGGACGCCGGCGCTCCCAGCAACGGAGTATTGGATGTCGCAAAAGCCCGGCCTGCTCGCACTGTACCATTTCTCGCCGTGGTTCACCGAGGAGCTGAACAAGCGCTTCGACGTCTTTGGCCCCTTCCCGACGCGCGAGATCGCGCCGCACATGGTGCCGGACGATTTCAAGCCGCGCGTGCGCGCCATCGCCACCGTCGGCAGCATCGGCGAGGGCGGCCGCACGATGCTCGACGCGCTGCCCAACGTCTCGATCATCCATTGCTACGGCACCGGCTTCGAGCGCATGGACCTGAGGACGGCGAAAGAGCGCGGCATCGTCATCACCAACGCCGCCGACTCCAACGCCAGCGCCGTGGCCGACATCGCGGTGGGCCTGCTGCTGGCGTCCTCACGGCGCATCGCCGAGGGCGACCGCTACATCCGCGCCGGCAAGTGGGTACGCAGGGGCGCGCATCTGTGGCCACCGATCCTCGGTCTGAAGGGCGCCAAGGTCGGCATCCTCGGCCTGGGCGCGATCGGCGCGCGCATCGCCACTCGCATCGCCGCCTTCGAGGCCGAAATTGGCTATCACAGCCGCACGAAGAGGGCCGATGTGCCCTGGGCCTATCTGCCCGGTGCTCTGGAACTCGCGGAGTGGTGCGATTTCCTGATTGTCGCGCTGCGCTCGGACGCCTCGAACAAGCACATCATCAACATGGAACTCCTGAAGAAGCTCGGCCCGCTGGGCCACGTGGTGAACATCTCGCGCGGCATGGCGGTCGACGAGGCGGCGCTGGCCGACGCGCTCGAAGCCGGCGTCATCGCTGGCGCGGCGCTCGACGTGTTCGAGGAAGAGCCGATCGTCCACCCCAAGCTGATGACCTTGGAGAACGTGGTGATGACGCCGCATCTCGGCGGCGGCACGCGCCAGGCCAACCGGGCGATGGGCGAGACCGCGCTGGCCAATTTCGACGCTCATTTCTCCGGCCGCCCCGTGCTGACGCCGGTGCCGATGGATTGACCCGCACAGCATTACGGCCCCCGAAGGGGCCGTAACAATACGTCACATTCTTGATCCGACGCGGATAAATGCGGACGACGCCGGGTCAGTCGCCGCCGCCGCTGTCGCTGTGGACAGGGCGCGCGGATCCCGGCGGCGCGGTGGCGCCGTCGGCCAGATCCCAGCGCGTGCGGAATACCGTGTCGCAGATGCCCGGGCTGCCGAAGCCGTCGCTGAAGCTCACCGTCGAGCGCCGGTGATGCTCGGCGTGGGCGTGGCTGCTGATCTTGTCGGCGATGAAGTTGCAGATCGAGGTGCGCAACGGCGTCGACTTCTCGCCGCGCAGCGCGCGCGCGAAGTCGAAGCCGGCATGCTCGTAGAGGCCGCCGATCGCGCCCAGGCTCATGGTCACGACGTGGAACAGCAGGTCCGAGCCGCCGCCACCGATCAGCACCAGCGGCAGCAAGTAGGGCAGCACGATCTCCAGGAAGAAGTCGGGGCCGCTCATGTAGCAGGCGCTGACGGCGCGGCTGGCGCCGGTCGAGTGATGGACGTGGTGACCCAGCACGCGCAGCAGCGAACGCTGATGCATCAGGCGGTGGCCGATGTACTGCACCACGTCGTGGCCCACGGCCATCAGCAGCAGCGCGGCGATGAACCAGCTGGCGTCGAGCTGCGGCTCGCCAACGAAGGCCAGGCCGGTCCATTCCAGCGCCAGCATGCAGGGCAGCAGGATGATGCATTGGTTGAACAGCACGCGCGGCAGCAGCGCGGCGTAGCCGCGGCGCTCCGGCCGGCGCACCCGGTAGTGCTGCAGGCGGCCAGTGGCGTCCAGCCATTCGAAGCCCAGCGCGATGCCATGGTAGACGACCATGTGCAACGTCCAGGCGAACACGGCGACGGACAGCCAGGATGGGAGGAGATCCGTGAGCATCGGGCCTTGTTGATTGGGTACGCTGGGGGATAACGCTTGAGGCGCACCGGGAAGACGCGGCGGCCGGGAACAACGCCGCCAAACTATGCATTGCGTGGGAGTCGGTCAACGGCAAAAGATGCCTAAAAATCAATGCATAGGTGCTTCGCGGCACCTATGTCGTTAATTGACCTGGATCAATTATGCGTAGAGTGATTTCATGCACGTGCGCTGCGCGTATAGCGGCGATCACGAAAATCAGCCGCCAGCCATCGCCAGCCATTCCTCCTCGCTCAGGATGCGCACGCCCAGCTCGGCGGCCTTCTTGGCTTTCGATCCGGCGTCGGCGCCGACCACGACGAAGTCGGTCTTCTTGGATACCGAGCCGGTGACCTTGGCGCCGAGCGACTCGGCCTTGGCCTCGGCGGCGTCGCGGCTCATCGCCTGGAGCGTGCCGGTGAAGACCATGACCTTGCCCGAGAACGGCGAGTCGGCGGCGACCGCGGCCGCGCGGAACGGCTCGACGGTGATCTCGCCCAACAGTGCGCGGATGATGGCCTCGTTGTGCCCCTCGCCGAAGAACTCCACGATCTTGTCGGCGGTGGTCACGCCGATGTCCTGCACATTGCACAGCCGGCCGAAGGCCTCGCCCACGTCGGCGGCCGCTTTTTCTTTCTTGGTCGCATCAGGCTTCGCCGCGCGCTCTCCGCCGGCCGCGCGCATGGCCTCGAACCACGCCTGGGCGTCACCATACTCGCGCGCCAGGGCCTTGGCGGTGGCCTCACCGATCGAGGGAATGCCCAGCGCGTTGATGAAGCGATCGAGCGCGATGGTGCGGCGCGCGTCGATGGCGGCTATCAGCTTGTCGGCCGACTGGTCGCCCCAGCCTTCCCGCTTGCGCAGATCGTCGCGCCTCAGGCGGAACAGATCGACGGGCTGCTTGAGCAAGCCGTCGCGCCAGAAGTTCTCGATATGCGTCCAGCCCAGGCCTTCGATGTCGAAGCTCTGGCGCGACACGAAGTGCCGCAAGCGCTCGACCTGCTGGTAGGGACACTCCAGGCCGCCGGAGCAGCGGCGCACCACGCCATCTTCCTCGCGCACCACCTGCGTCTTCAGCTCGCACGGGCACGTCTCGGGGAAGTGGAACGGCTTGGCGCCACGCGGCCGTCGCTCCATCACCACGCCCAGCACCTGCGGGATCACGTCGCCGGCGCGCTGGATGGTCACGGTGTCGCCGACGCGCACGTCGAGCCGCTCGATCTCGTCGGCGTTGTGCAGGGTGGCGCGCGCCACCAGCACGCCGCCGACATTGATCGGCTCGAGCTCGGCCACCGGCGTCAGCGCGCCGGTGCGGCCGACCTGGATGGAGATGCCGTTGAGCAGTGTCTGCGCCTTCTCGGCGGGGAATTTGTGCGCGATCGCCCAGCGTGGCGAGCGGCTGACGAAGCCCAGGATCGCCTGCCAGTCGACGCGGTCGACCTTGTAGACCACGCCGTCGATGTCATAGGGCAGCGACGCGCGCCGCGTGCCGATATCGCGGTAGAACGCCAGCACGTCGTCAACGGTGCGGCAGAGCTTCGTCTCCGGGTTGACCTGGAAGCCCCACTGCGTCAGCCGCTTGAGGAAATCGTGCTGCGTGTCCCAGGCGCGCGGCTCGGCCTCGCCCCAGGCATAGGCGAAGAAGCGCAGCGGCCGGCCCGCCGTGATCGTGGGGTCGAGCTGGCGCAGCGAACCGGCCGCGCCGTTGCGCGGATTGGCGAAGGTCTTCTCGCCGGCGGCCGCCTGCCGCTCGTTCAGCCCCAGGAAGTCGGCGCGGCGCATGTAGACCTCGCCGCGCACGTCGAGCGCATCGGGCGCCTTACCTTTCAGCCTTTTCGGTACATCGGCGAGCGTGCGCACATTTGCCGTAACGTCCTCGCCCTCGCTGCCGTCGCCGCGAGTCGCCGCGCGCATCAGCTCGCCGTGCTCATAGCGGATCGACAGCGACAGCCCGTCGATCTTCGGCTCGCAGGTCAGCGCGATCTCCGCATCGGCATCCAGCGCGATCTCGCGCTCGAGAAAGCGGCGCACGCGCTCAACGAACTCGGTGACCTCCTCGTCGCTGAAGGCGTTGTCGAGCGACAGCATCGGTCGCGCGTGACGCACCTTGGCGAAGCCGGCCGAGGGCGCCGGCGCCACCTTCAGCGATGGGCTGTCGAGCGTCACCAGCTCCGGGAACCTCGCCTCGATCGCCGTCAACCGCTGGCGCAGCGCGTCATATTGGGCATCGCTGATCTCCGGCGCGTCCTGCTGGTGATAGAGCTTGTCGTGCCGCGCGATCTCCTGCGCCAGGCGCGCCAGCTCCTGGTTGGCCTGCCGTTTGGTGAGCTGGTCGACCGCGATCCGCTCGACCACCTTCGCCGCGCGCGACATTCCCCGTCTCCTAGAGCGCGTCTCGCCGGGACAGACTCGTTCTGTCATTCCGAGCGAAGCGAGGAATCCAGCGAGCCCGCCTAGATTCCTCGCTTCGCTCGGAATGACAGGAGAGGTCCGTCACGTGAAGTCGCGCCGGCACCATGCTCAAACCCGCGCCGCCATCAGGCGGTCGGCCGCGGCGCGCGCCTCGGCCGTGACCTCGGCGCCGGCCAGCATGCGCGCCAGCTCCTCGCGCCGGCCGGCGGCGTCGAGCGCCACCACCTCGGTCGCGGCCCGGGTGCGGCTCGACGTCTTGCGGATCAGCCAATGCTGGTCGGCCAGCGCCGCGACCTGCGGCGAATGCGTCACGACCAGCACCTGCAGATCGCGCGCCAGCCGACGCAGGCGTTCGCCCACCGCCGCCGCCGTCGCGCCGCCGACACCGCTGTCGACCTCGTCGAACACCACGGTGGCGACGTCGCCGATCTTGGCCATCGCCACCTTCAACGCCAGCATGAAGCGCGACAGCTCGCCGCCCGAGGCGATCTTGCCGATCGGACCCGGCGGCGTGCCGGGATTGGTCGACACCAGGAACTCGACGCGATCGACCCCCGAGGCCGACCAATCCTTCTCGGCCAACCGGTCGATGCGCGTGACGAACTTCGCGCGCTCCAGGCGCAATGGCCCCAGCTCGCCGATCACCGCCTTGTCTAGTCGCGTCGCCTGCTTGGCGCGCCCGCCCGACAGCGCCTCGGCCGCGCCGACGAAGGCCGCGCGCGCCTTGGCCGCTTCGGCCTCCAGTCGCCGCCGACGCGCCTCGCCATCGTCGAGCGCGGCGAGCTGCTCGGCCATGCGGCCGCGCAGCCCGGCGAGTTCGGCCACCGGCACGCCGTGCTTGCGCGCGGCGGCGCGCAACGCGAAGAGCCGCTCCTCGACGCGCTCCAGCGCGCCCGGATCGTCGCCCAGGCTGTCGCGCGCCTGCTCGAGCTGCGCCACCGCCTCGGCCGCCTCCGACAGGGCGCGATCGAGCGCGCCCAGCGCCGCGTCGAGGCGGCCGGCGGCGTTGCCCGTCTGGCGCTCGATCAGCCGATGCGCCGCGGCCAGCTTGCCGGTCACGCCCTTGTCGCGCTCCAGCCCGTCGAGCGCCTGCGCCACCGCCTCGCCGATCGCCGCGCCATGGCGCAGCAATTGGCGCTTCGTCGCCAGGGTCTCCTCGTCGTCGGCTTTGGGATCGAGCTTGTCGAGCTCGGCCACCGCGTGCCGCAGATACTCCTCGTCGCGCTGTGCCTGCTCAAAGGCGGCGGCGGCCTCGCCGCGCGCGGTCTCGGCGGTGCGCCACGCGGCCCACGCCGCGGCGACACGCGCGGCGTCGGCTTGCAGGCCGCCGAAAGCGTCGAGCGTGTCGCGATGGTTCACCGGCACCAGCAGGCCGTGCTGCTCGAACTGCCCCTGGATCTCGACCAGGGTCTCGCCCAGCCGCTTCAGCAGGCCGACCGAGGCGGGCTGGTCGTTGACATAGGCACGGCCGCGGCCATCGACGCCGACGACGCGACGCAGCAGCAGGTTGTCGCCCTCGTCGGCCACGCCCTGCTCGGCGAGGATGGCGTGCGCGGGGTGATCTTCGGACAGGGTGAACTCGGCGCCGACCACGGCCTGCGTCGCGCCGGCGCGCACGATGCCCTGCGCCGCGCGGCCGCCCAGCGCCAGGCTGAAGGCGTCGAGCAGGATCGACTTGCCGGCACCGGTCTCGCCGGTGAGCGCACCCAGGCGCGAGCCTTTGCCCGTCGGGAAGGTGAGGTCCAGCTTCTCGATCAGAACGAAGTCGCGGATCGAGAGACAACGCAGCATCAGAAGATCGATTGCCAGGCGCGGCCGAGCCAGGATCGCTCGTCCTTCTCCGGCCGCAAATCGACGCCCTCGAGCAGGAAGTAGGTGTCGGCGTACCAGTCGCTGCCCGGGAAGTTGTGCCCGAGCACGGCGGCGGCCATCTTGGCCTCGTTGGTCACGCCCAGCGCGAGATAGCATTCGACCAGCCGGTGCAAGGCCTCGGGCGTGTGCGTCGTGGTCTGATACTGCTCTATGACGCGGCGGTAGCGGTTGATCGCCGCGACCCATTGCTTGCGCGTCTGATAGAAGCGGCCGACCTCCATCTCCTTGCCGCCGAGATGGTCGACGGCGAGGTCGATCTTCAGCCGCGCGTCGCGGGCATAGGGCGTGTCGGGAAAACGCTTCACGACCTCGCCCAGGGCGGTCAGCGCCTGCTCGGTCATGCGCTGGTCGCGGCCGACGTCGGAGATCTGCTCGTAGTAGCTGAGCGCCTTCAGATAGTAGGCGTAGGGCACGTCGCGATGGCCGGGATGCAGGCCGATGAAGCGGTCGAGCGCGATGATCGCGTCGTCGTACTTGTTGGCCTGGTAGTGGGCGAAGGCGAGCATGATCTGCGCCTTCACCGCCCACACCGAATAGGGGTGCTGGCGGTCGACCTCCTCGAAGGCCTTGGCGGCGTTCTTGTAGTCGCTGGCGCCCAGCGAATCGAGCGCGCGGTTGTACAGCAGCTCGACCGGCGCCTCGGCGTAGACCTTGTCGTCGTCGCTCCCGCCGAATATGCCGCAGGCGCCCAGCGCCAGCGTTGTCGCCAGCACCAGCGCCCTCGCCGCCGCACCCGCGTACCGTCGCATCGCCAGCCTCGTTCTGCCCGTCATGGAGTCGTCCGTCGCACCGGCACGGGGGATGCGCCGGCAGCCCGGCTTATAGCATAGGACGGCAAAGAAAGCGGGGGCGCGAAGGCCCCCGGAAGTACCGTGTGGAGATACGAAAACCGGCCGGGCGTGGCCGCCCGGCCAACGCGGTCAGTTCGCCTGGCGGCGCAGGAAGGCCGGAATCTGCAGATCGTCCTCCTCGCGCGACGCCTTGGCGCGGGACGTGGCGTCCAGCCCGCTGAGCGAGGGCTGGATCGCGGTGACCACCGCGGCCGGGCGCTGGGGCGGCAGCGGTTCGACCGCCCTGGGCGGCTCGGCGACCGGCTGGGGCGCCGCCGGCGCCGTCGGCCGAGTGCCGCCGATCAGGCCGGTCACCTTCTGCAGCAGGCTCGGCTTGGTGACCACGGTCGGCGCGCGCGCCGGCTCGGGCGCCTTGACCGCCGTCGGTACCGGCTTCACGGCCGGCGCGAGGCGACCGGCGCGCATGTCGGCCTCGACGCGCGGCGCCGCGGCGATGGTCGGCTCGATGACCGGCGCGGCCAACGGCAACTCGGCCGGCGCCGCCACCGCTTCTACCGCCGGCTCGGCCACCATCTCCGTCGTCGGGGCCGGGGGCGGCGCGACCGGCTCGGGCGCGGCCATCTCGGCCATGGCGGGCGCGGCGGCTTCCGCCATCGGTGCCGGCGGCGGTGTCGTCACCGGCGGCGGCGGTGCGGCCGCGGCCATCGGCGCCGCGGTCATGGTCGGCGGCGCTTGCGGGATCGTGGCATAGGCCGACGGCGGACGCTGCGGCGTGATGATGCGCTGCAGGTGCGGCTGGCCGGTCTGCATCGACCGGTTGTCCATGTTGATGAGGGTCGGCTGCGGCTGGGTCATGACCGCCGCAGAGATGCCGGTGGCGACGACGGAGACCCGCATGCGGCCCTGCATGGCGGCGTCGAAGGTCGAGCCGAAGATGATGTCGGCGTCGGGGTCGACTTCCTCGCGGATGCGGTTGGCCGCCTCGTCGACCTCCAGCAGGGTCATGTCGAGCCCGCCGGTGATGTTGATCAGGACGCCCTTGGCGCCCTTCATCGAGGCGTCTTCCAGCAGCGGGTTGGAGATCGCCGCCTCGGCCGCGGCCTTGGCGCGGTCGGGGCCCTCGGCCTCGCCGGTGCCCATCATCGCCTTGCCCATCTCGCCCATGACGGTGCGGATGTCGGCGAAGTCGAGGTTGATCAGGCCGGGCATCACCATCAAGTCGGTGACCCCGCGCACGCCCGAATAGAGGACGTCGTCGGCCATCTTGAAGGCGTCGGCGAAGGTCGTCTTCTCGTTGGCGATCTTGAACAGGTTCTGGTTGGGAATGATGATCAGCGTGTCGACGTACTTCTCCAGCTCGGAGATGCCGTCGTCGGCCATCGTCATGCGGCGCCGTCCCTCGAAGTGGAACGGCTTGGTCACCACGCCCACGGTCAGGATGCCCTGGTCGCGCGCGGCCTGGGCGATGACCGGCGCGGCGCCGGTGCCCGTGCCGCCGCCCATGCCGGCGGTGACAAAGACCATGTTCGAGCCTTCGAGGGCGGCCATGATCTCGGGAAGCGCTTCCTCGGCGGCCTGCTTACCCACCGCCGGGCGCGCGCCGGCGCCGAGACCTTGGGTGATGCTGATGCCGAGCTGGATGCGGCGATCAGCCAACGACTGTCCGAGGGCCTGGGCGTCCGTGTTGGCGACCACGAACTCCACGCCTTCAAGAGCCGAGCTGATCATGTTGTTCACAGCGTTGCCGCCGGCACCGCCCACACCGATCACGGTGATGCGCGGCTTCAGGTCGGACTCCTGCTGTGGGAGCGACAAGCTAATCGTCATGGCATTGTCTCCACACGTAGACGAGGGGTGATCTTCGTTGGATGACGTCGCGGTATTATTTGGTGCAACCGTCGACGGCGCCGGCGTTTTTTGTGCCAGTCAAGTGGGGAGTGCCAGTCCCACGCCAGATTCTAGACTAAAAGTTCTCACGTATCCAACTGCCAATTCGTCCCAAGCGCCCGACAGGCGGCTCCGCCGCCTGGGCCGCCTGTTGCGGCTGGTTGGTGGCCTGCTGCGCGGCGTGGATCAACAGGCCGGCGCAGGCGGCATAGGCCGGACCGCCGGTCGACTCGGCCAGCCCGGCGACGCGGATCGGCCCGCCGATGCGCACCTTCTTCTTCAGGATGTCGGCGGCGACATCGCCCAGCCCGTCGAGCTGGCTGGCACCGCCGACCAGCACGGCCCGGCCTCCGGCCAGGCGGTCGACGCCGCTGGCCTCGAGCCGGCTGCGCACCAGCTCGAAGGTCTCCTCGACACGCGGGCGGATGATGCCGACCAGGATACTGCGCGGGACGTGGTTGGGCGTGGTGCGCTCCTGCTCGCCGATCAGCGGCACGTCGATGATGTCGTACTCGTCGTTGGGCTTGGCGCGGGCGCGGCCGATCAGGGTCTTCATGCGCTCGGCGTCGGCGATCGGCGTCGACAGGCCGCGGGCGATGTCGCTGGTCACGTGCATGCCGCCGATCGGGATCGAATCGACGTGCACGAGATGGCCGTCGTAGAAGACGGCGATCGAGGTCGTGCCGCCGCCCATGTCGATCAAGGTGGCGCCGAGGTTGCGTTCGTCGGCGACCAGCGAGGCCAGTCCCGAAGCATAGGCCGAGACGACGCGGTCGGCGATATCGAGATGGGCGCGCTTGACGCAGATGCCGAGATTGCGCATCGCGCCGGTGGCTGCCGTCACCAGATGGATCTGCCCGCCCAGCCGCTCACCGTACATGCCGCGCGGCTCGACCACCGCCGAGCCGTCGACGGTGTAGCCGATCGGCAGGGTGTGGATCAGGTCGCGATCGGCGGTCTCGGCCGGCAAGTGCACCTGCGACAGCAGGCGGCGCACGTCGCGCTCGCCGATCTCGTGGTTGCCGACCTGCACGTCGAGCTGCTGGTTGTGCGAGGCCGGCTGGCCGCCGCCGACGCCCACCAGCACCTCCCGCACCGTCTCGCCGCACATCTCCTCGGCCGCGCTGACCGCCGAGGAGATCGCGCGGGTGGCGGCCTCCATGTCGACGATGTTGCCGGAGCGCAGGCCGGTCGAGTGATGCTGGCCGATGCCGATGACGCGCAGGCCGGAGCCGTCGATCCGCGCCACGAAGCAGACGACCTTGCTCGTGCCGATGTCGAGCGCCGCGACGATACCGTTCCTCGCCTTGATCACTGTACTCACCCTTCAAGTCTTCTGGCCGCCGCGCGGCTTGCCGTCTGGGGCTGGTTGCGCCGCCGGGGGCTTGGCGGCGGGGGGATTGGCCGGACCGCCGGTCGCGGCCGGCGGCGATGGGGGCGCGGGCTCGGGTCGTCCGCCCACCGACGATAGCGGGTCGGGCGCGCCGGCGCGGCGCAGCGTGATGCGGTCGGGCAGCCGCAGATCGATCACAGAAAGGTCGCGCGACAGCAGCTGGTCGGAGCGGTCCAGCTCGAGCGCGCGCTTGAGCGCCTCGCCGGCGCCCTCCTCCGGCAGCCGGATCTGCAGGCCGTGATCGAGGATCAGGTTCCAGCGCCGCTGGCCGACGAAGACCGCGGCGCGCAGCCTGTCGGCGATCGGCTTGGCGTCTTGCAGCAACAGGAACAGCCCGGCCACCTGCTCGGGCGCGCCCTCGCCGGCGAGCAGCAGCCGCACCGAGCTTTCCGCCGGATCGACGGTACGCACCTTGCGGCCGGAGCGGTCGATCAGGATGTATTCGGCGACGCTCGCGCCGTTGGCGCCGGCCGTCTTGGACTGCCACAGCGCCACCGCCTGGCGCTCGCGCAACGCGACATGGATGGTGTCGGGCCAGCGCCGCTCGACGGCGGCGTGCTCGACCCATTCGATACGCTCCAGCCGCTCGCGCGCGCCGTGCAGATCGATGGTCAGCAGCGAATCGCCGCGGGCGGCGTTGAGCGCCTTGAGCACCGCGTCCTTGGTGACGTGCTTGCGGCCCTCGACCGTGACGTCCTCGAGCGGGAAAGGCGCGAAGCCGGTCACGCGCTTCTTGACGCCCTCGATCCAGGCCTTGCCGTCGTCGATGGCGCCACTTTTCCACAGCGCGTAGCCGGCGATCGCGCCGCCGCCCAGGGTCATGACCACCACGCCCAGGATGAGCGCGGCGCGCCACGATACGTTCAGGCGAAAACGCTTGCGCGCGGTCTTGCGGCCCTGCGTGGGTCGTGCCGCGCCAGGACGCGGCGCGCCCGGCCGTCGCGCGGCGCCGCGGCGTGGGCGGACATCGATGTCCTTGCCGAAGGGCGTGGTGGTTACGGCGGGCATCGCGCGTTCTCCACCAACCAGGCCACGAGCTGCGAGAACTCGATGCCGGCCCACTTCGCCTGCTCCGGCGCCAGCGACAGCGGCGTCATGCCGGGCTGGGTGTTGAGCTCGAGGATCACCAGGCCTTCGGTGCCCGGCTTGCTGTCGTCCCAGCGCAGATCGGCGCGGCTCAGCCCAGAGCAGCCCAACGTGCGATGCGCCAGAAGCGCCCACTCCATCGCCAGTTCGCGCACCGCGTCGGGAATCGGCGCCGGCACGAGATGCTGCGTCACACCATCGGTGTACTTCGCCTCGTAGTCGTAGAACGCCACGGTGGGACGCAGCTCGGTCACGGTCAGCGCGCGATCGCCCAACACCGCCACGGTCAGCTCGCGGCCCGGCACGTACTTCTCGACCAGCACGCGATCGCCGAACTTCGCCTCGGCCGATTCGACGACGGCGAGGTTGTCGCCCTGGCGCACGATATGCACGCCGATGCTCGAGCCCTGGTCGATCGGCTTGACCACGTAGGGCCGGGGCATCGGATCGCCGGCCAGCAGCGAACGGCGCTCGATCACCATGCCGTCGGCGCAGCGCATGCCCAGCGAGTTGAAGATGTGGCGCGACAGCGGCTTGTCCATCGCCACCGCCGAGGGCAGCACGCCGGAATGGGTGTAGGGCACGCGCAGGATCTCGAGCACGCCCTGCACGCAGCCATCCTCGCCCCATTTGCCGTGCAACGCGTTGAACACGACCTCGGGGCCACCGCCCTTGGCCGGGCGCAGCGCCTCGATCAGCGCCGGCAGGTCGCGCGTCACGTCGATCTCGGTGACCTCGTAGCCGGCGCTGCGCAGGCCGGCGGCGCATTCGCGGCCGGTGACCAGCGAGACCTCGCGCTCCGGCGACCAGCCGCCTTTGAGGACCGCGACACGCTTGCTCATGCCGGCACTCCCGGCATCACGGGTGCGGACGCGAATTCGCCGATCCGCTTGATCTCCCACTGCAGCGCCACGCCGCTTTGCTCGAAGACGCGACGGCGCACTTCCTCGCCCAGGGCTTCGATGTCATGTGCGGTGGCGTCACCCGTGTTGATCAGGAAGTTGCAATGCTTCTCCGAGACCTGCGCGCCGCCGATCCTCAGGCCACGGCAACCGGCGCGGTCGATCAGCTCCCAGGCCTTGGCGCCGGGCGGATTGACGAAGGTCGAGCCGCCGGTGCGGCTGCGCGGCTGGCTGGCCTCGCGCGCCTGGTCGATCTCGACGATGCGCGCGCCGATCGCGCCCTGCTCACCGGCGCGACCGCGCAATGTGGCGCTGACGAAGATCGCCTGTTCGGGCGCGGCGCTGTGGCGATAGGTGAAGCCTAGCTCCGCGGCCGACACGATCCGCCGCGCGCCGTCGCGGCCGACCATCTCCGCCTGCTCGACGATGTCCTTCATCTCGCCGCCATAGGCACCGGCGTTCATGCGCAGCGCGCCGCCGATCGTGCCCGGCACGCCACTCAGGAACTCCAGTCCGGCCACGCCATGGTCGCGCGCGGTCAACGCCACGTTGAGATCGAGCGCGCCGGCGCCGGCGACCACCGTCGTGCCTTCGACCTTCAGGTCGACGAAGCCGCGCAGCAGGCGGACCACCACGCCGCGCACGCCGCCGTCGCGCACCAGCAGGTTCGAGGCGACGCCGAGCACGGTCACCGGGATATCGCGCGGCAGCGCGGCGAGGAAGGCCTGGAGATCCTCGACATCGGCCGGGCGGAACAACACCTCGGCGGCGCCGCCGACGCGGAACCAGGTGACGGGTGCCAGTGGCGCGTCGGCCGTCAAGCGGCCGCGCACCTTGGGCAGGCGATCGATCAGATGCGGGGCGGAACGCGTGCCGGCCATCATGCGACCGACCCGGAATCGTTGGCCACGGCGCGCGGCGCCTGCTGCGTGGCGATCTGCTGCAGCTGGCCGGGCAGCGCGTGCGCCCAGGCGGTGATATTGCCGGCGCCGAGGCAGACCACGACGTCGCCCGGCCGCGCGATGCTCCACACCAGCGCGGGCAGCTGGCCGGGGCCGTCGAGCGCGTAGACGCGCTGCTGGCCGGCGCGGCCGATGCGCTCGACCAGCATGTCGCGATCGATGCCGGCGATCGGCGCCTCGCCGGCGGCGTAGACGTCGGCGACGATCACGGCGTCGGCGTCGCCGAAGCAGCGCGCGAAATCGTCGCGCAGGTCGCGCAGGCGGCTGTAGCGATGCGGCTGCACGACGGCGATCACCGCGCCCGAGCCGCCATAGGCCTGGCGCGCGGCGCGCAGCACGGCGGCGATCTCGACCGGGTGATGACCGTAGTCGTCGATCACCGTGATGCCGTGCGCCTCGCCGGTGCGGGTGAAGCGGCGGCGCACGCCGCTGAAGCCCGCCAGGCCGCGCTTGATGGTCTCGTCGTCGATGCCCATCTCGTGCGCCACGGCGATGGCGGCGAGCGCGTTCCGCACGTTGTGCTGACCGAACATCGGCAGGCGCAGCCCGGTCATCATCGCCGACTGATTGGTCGCGCGGTTCTCGATCATGACGTCGAAATCGGCGCCATTGCGGTCGAGCTTGAGGTTGAGCGCGCGCACGTCGGCGCTGGCGCCCAGGCCGTAGGTGACGATCTTGCGGTCGGCGACACGCGGGATGATCGCCTGGACCTCGGGATGGTCGCTGCACAAGGCGGCGAAGCCATAGAACGGGATGTTCTCGACGAAGCGCACGAAAGCGGCGCGCAGCGCGTCGAAATCGCCGTAGTGGTCGAGGTGCTCGGGATCGATGTTGGTGACGACGGCGATGGTCGCCGGCAGGCGCAGGAACGAGCCGTCGGATTCGTCGGACTCGACCACCATCCAGTCGCCCTGGCCGAGCCGCGCGTTGGTGCCGTAGGCGTTGATGATGCCGCCGTTGATCACGGTCGGATCGAGGTGCGCCGCGTCGAGCAGGGCGGCGATCATCGAGGTCGTCGTCGTCTTGCCGTGCGTGCCGCCGACCGCCACCGACCATTTCAGGCGCATCAGCTCGCCCAGCATCTCGGCGCGGCGCACCACGGGGGTGAAGCGCGCGCGCGCCGCCAGCACCTCGGGATTGTCGGGCTTGACCGCCGAGGACACGACCACGACCTGCGCCGCGCCGACATTCTCGGCGCGATGGCCGATCATGATCTTCATGCCGAGCGAGGCCAGCCGCTTGCAGTTGGCGTTGTCGGCGAGGTCGCTGCCCTGAACCTTGTAGCCGAGATTGTGCAGCACCTCGGCGATGCCCGACATGCCGATGCCGCCGATGCCGACGAAATGGATCAGGCCGATGTTCAGCGGCAACGCCCTCACGGATGCGTACTCCCGTTCATGACGCCGACAACGATATCGGCCAGGCGCGACGCGGCGTCGGGGTGGCCGGCGTCGCGCGCCGCCTTCGCCATGTCGGCCAAGCGCCGTGGATCGGCGAACAAGGTCTCGAGATGAAGCCGCAGCGCGTCGGCCGTGAAGGCCTCGTGCGGCAGCAGAATGGAAGCGCCCACCTCGTCGACCGCCAGGGCGTTCGCGCGTTGATGGTCCTCAGTTGCGTGGGGGAAGGGGATGAGGACCGATGGCCGACCTGAAGTCGTAAGCTCGGCCACCGTCGACGCCCCCGCCCTCGCGACAACGAGGTGGGCCCCGGCAAGACGCGCCGGGAAGTCTCGGAAGAACGGCGCGCATTCGGCATCGATGCCGCGCGCCGCGTAGAAGGATTTCACCCGCTCGAGATCCTCGGCGCGGCATTGCTGCGCCAGCCGCAGGCGTCGCCGCAGCGCCTCGGGCAGCGCGGCGATCGCCTCGGGAATCACCGTGCTGAACGAGGCCGCGCCCTGGCTGCCGCCGATCACCACCAAGCGGATCGGCCCGTCGGCGCCGGGCGGCTCATAGGCCACCTCGCGCAAGGCGCGCACCGCGTCGCGCACCGGATTGCCGACGAGATGGATGCGCGGATCGCCATCGGCGATATGACGGACCTTGCGGAAGGATGTGGCGATGGCGCGCGCGCCGGCCGCGGCGACGCGGTTGGCGCGGCCGAGCACGGCGTTCTGCTCGTGCACGACGCGCGGCACGCCGCGGAAGCGCGCGGCCAGCAGGGCCGGCACCGAAGCGTAGCCACCGAAGCCGACGACCACCGAGGGCCGCACCCGGCCGATCACGCCGAAGGCCTGCGCCGTGCCCATCGCCAGACCCAGCGTATTGGCGAGCCGGCGCGCGATACCGCCGGCGCTCGGGCTGCCGCCCCGCACGTGGTGCACGGGATGGCGCGCCAGCTCGCCCGGCCATTGCCTGCCGCGATCGTCGGTGATCAACGCCAGGCTGACGCCGCGCGCGGCCAGCTCGCCGGCCAGCGCCTCGGCCGGGAAGACATGGCCGCCGGTGCCGCCGGTGGCGAGGACTACGGGCTGGGCGCTCATGCCGCCTCCCCCAGCCCGGCGCGCTCGCGCGTCAGCGCCAGCAGCATGCCGACCGCGAGCGCCACCGAGATCGCCGAGGAGCCGCCATAGGAGATGAACGGCAGGGTCATGCCCTTGGCCGGCATCAGCTGGATGGTCGAGGCGAAATTGATCGCCGCCTGCAGGCCGAACTGGATGGCCAGCCCACTGGCCGCCAGCATGATGAACAGGCTGGTCTCCTTCATCGAGCGCGCCAGCGAGCGCAGCACCACGAAGACGAACAGCGCGACGACGAACAGGCAGGTGATCAGGCCGAACTCCTCGCCGGCCACCGCCATGACGAAGTCTGTATGGGCGTCCGGCAGCAGCGCCTTCACCGTGCCCTCGCCCGGCCCCCGGCCGAACAGACCGCCGCTGCCGAAGGCGTCGAGCGACATGGTGACCTGATAGTTGTCACCCGAATCAGGATAGATGAACCGGTCGATGCGGCTTTGCACGTGCGGGAACGCGATGTAGGCGCCGACCATCGATACCACCGCGCCGATCGCGCCGAAGCCGACGACCCAGACCGGCAGGCCGGCGAGGAAGAACTGCGCCGACCACACGGCGGCGACGACGATCGTCATGCCGAGATCGGGCTGACCGACCAGCAGGACCATGACGAACAGGAACAGCGCGGTCGCCAGCATGTAGCCGGGAAAGGACGGGTTGAGCTTCTTCTGCGCGAACAGCCACGCGGCGATCACCGCGAGGCTCGGCTTGACGAACTCCGACGGCTGCACCGTGCCGAAGCCGGGCAAGGACAGCCAGCGGCGCGCGCCCTTGATTTCCGTACCGATCGCGTAGGTGCCGATCAGACCGACCACGCTGGCGGCGAAGACCAGCAGCGCGACACGTCGAACCATGCGCGGCGAGGCCATCGAGGCGACCAACAGCACGGCCAACGCGAGCGGCAGGAACATCAGCTGACGGCGCACGAAGTGGAACGACTCGGCGCCGATGCGCTCGGCGGCCGGCGGCGAGGCCGCCATGGTCATCATGATGCCCAGCGCCATGATCACCAGGACCGCGCCCAGGGTCCAGCGATCGACCGTCCACCACCAGCGGCCGACGACCGACGTGTCGTTGCGCGACAGCGTGATCATGCCGCCGCCCCCGTCTCGACCATTGCGCCCGGCAGCGCGCGCGCCATGGCGCGGAAGGCGTCGCCGCGCGCCTCGAAGTTCGGCCACTGGTCGTAGGACGCGCAGGCAGGCGACAGCAGCACCACGGCGCCGGCGCGCCGCTCGCGCTGCGCCATGGCGTGCGCCTGCTCGAGCGCGGTCCTCAAATCGCCGGATCGCGTGTAGGGCACACGGCCCTCGAGCGTGGCGGCGAAGGGCTCGCTCGACGCGCCGACGAGGAAGGCGTGCACGACGCGCGGGAACCACCGCGCCAGCGGCGCGATGCCCTCGGCTTTCGCCGTGCCGCCGACGATCCAGTAGATCGTGGCGTAAGCAGCGAGCGCCTTGTCGGTGGCGTCGGCGTTGGTCGCCTTGCTGTCGTTGATGTAGACGATGTCGCCCACGACGGCGACGCGTTCCTGGCGATGCGCCAAGCCGGGATAACTGCGCAACCCCTGTTCCACCGGCGTCGCCGACAGGCCCAGCGCGCGACAGGCCGCCCAGGCGGCGGCGGCGTTCTGCCAGTTGTGTGCGCCGGGCAGGGTCTTGATGCCGCGCAGATCGACCGTCGCGTCGTCGCCCGCGTCCCGCAGGATGCCGGCGTTCACCGTCACATCGGCGGGCGCGTTGCCGCTCACCGTGATGCCGATCGTCTTGCGGCCACCTGCCAGCCGTACGGCCTCGGCCCTCGACGCCTCGTCGTCGACGCCGACCACGGCGACATCGGCCGGCCGCTGATTGTCGAAGATATGCCGCTTGGCGGCGATGTAGCCTACGAGGTCGCCGTGGCGATCGATGTGGTCGGGCGTGATGTTCAGCCAGACGGCGACGTCGAAGCGCAGGCTGGGCACCAGCTCGAGCTGGAACGACGACATCTCCAGCACGTAGACGCCGTCGGCGCCGAGCGGCCGGAAATCCAGCGCCGCCGGTCCGAGATTGCCGCCGATCTCGCAGTCGACGCCCGCCGTGCGCAGGATATGACCGATCAGCGCCGTCGTCGTCGACTTGCCGTTGGTACCGGTGATGCCGACGAAGCGCGCCTTGGAGCCGCTAAGCGCCAGCAGCTCGATGTCGCCGATCAGCTTCACGCCGGCCGCCTTCGCCGCCGCGGCCGCCGGGTGCGGCTTGGGGAAGGAATGCGGAATCCCCGGGCTCATCACCAGCCCGGCAACGCCGGCCCAGTCGATGCTCGCTGGATCGGCGATGCGCACGCCCTCCGCCGCCAGCGCCTCGCGTTTGGCCGCGTTGTCGTCCCAGGCCGTGAACGCGATCCCCGCCGCCTTCAGCGCGCGCGCCGCCGCGAGGCCGCTGCGGGCGAGCCCGAGCACCACGAAGCGCGATCCACGAAGGGCGGAGAGGTCGATCATCGCGCTCTCACCGCAGCTTCAAGGTGGCCAGCCCGGCCATCGCCAGGATGGTGGCGATGATCCAGAAACGGATGACGATGGTCGGCTCGGCCCAGCCTTTCTTCTCGAAGTGATGATGCAGCGGCGCCATGCGGAAGACGCGCTTGCCGGTGAGCTTGAACGAGACCACCTGCACGATCACCGAGACGGTCTCGAGCACGAACAGCCCGCCGACGATGGCCAGCACGATCTCGTGCTTGATGATCACCGCGATGGCGCCCAGCGCGCCGCCCATGGCCAAGGAGCCGGTGTCGCCCATGAAGACCATGGCCGGCGGCGCGTTGAACCACAGGAATCCCAGCCCGCCGCCGATCAGCGCGGCGCAGATCACCGCCAGCTCGCCGGAACCCGGGATGCCGTGCAGCTGCAGGTAATTGGTGTAGACCGAGTGGCCGACGAAGTAGCTGATGATGCCGAACACGCCGGTGGCGATGATGACGGGCACGATCGCCAAGCCGTCGAGGCCGTCGGTGAGATTGACCGCGTTCGACGCGCCGACGATCACCAGCACCGCGAAGACGAAGAAGCCGATGATGCCCAGCGGCACCAGCACGTTCTTGAGGAACGGCAGCGCCAGCTGGTAGCGCAGCGGCGTCGGCGAGGCCTGCGCGACGACGACCACCGCCAGAACGGCGAAGACGACCGAGGCCACCAGCTTCAGCCAGCCCGGCAAACCCTTGGTGTTGCGCTTGGTGACCTTGAGGAAATCGTCGAGGAAGCCGATCGCGCCAAAGCCCAGGGTGACCAGCAGCACGACCCAGATGTAGCGGTTACCCAGGTCGGCCCACAGCAGGGTGGCGACGGTGAGCGCGATCAGGATGAGAAAGCCGCCCATCGTGGGCGTGCCCTTCTTGGTCAGTAGATGGCCCTCCGGACCGTCCTCGCGGATCGGCTGGCCCTTGCCCTGGCGGCTGCGCAGCCAGGCGATCAGCCGGCCGCCGATCAGGAAGGACAGCAGCAGCGCGGTCATGAAGGCGCCACCCGCCCGGAACGTGATGTACCGGAAGAGATTCATCGGCGAGAACTGGTCCGCCAGCGGCGCCAGATAATAGAAAAGCACGTCCGTTCAGCCCTTTCCCGGTCCGCCGCCCACCGCACCCATCGCCAGGATGGCGTCGACGACCACTTTCATTTTCGAACCCAGCGAGCCCTTGACCGCCACGACGTCGCCGGCGCGCAGCCCTTCGACCACGCGCTGCGCCAGCCGCGCCGAATCGACCGCATGGACCGCGCGCAGCGGCGCCGGCAGCGCCGCCCGCAGCTTTTCCATGTTCGGTCCGCAGGTGAACACCTGCGACACCCCGGCCGCCTCGATGTCGGGCGCCAGCCCGACATGCGCCGCCTCGGCCTCAGCGCCGAGCTCGAGCATGTCGCCCAGCACCAGCACGCGGCGGCCACCGGCCCCGGGCCTCGCCATCGCCACGTTCGACAGCATGGCGCGCACCGCGATCGGGCTGGCGTTGTAGCTCTCGTCGATCAGCTCGATGTCGCCGCCGCGCAGCGCCACGAGGCGACGCGCGCCGCGCCCGGCCGGCGGCGAGACGCTGGCCAGCGCCGCCGCCGCTGCCTCCACGTCGGCGCCCAGCGCCTCGACCGTGGCCAGCACGGCGAGGCTGTTGCGCGCCCAGTGCAGGCCCGGCGCGCCGACGCGATAGCGAAGTTCGCGGCCCAGGACCAGCGTCGCAACGTCGCTGCCGTTCACATCTGTTCCGCAAGCGGTCAGGCGCACGTCGGAAGCGGCGTCCTCGCCGAAGCTGATGATCCGCTGGACACCGTGACCGCGCGCGATCGCCACCAGCGCGTCGAAGAACGGGGAATCGCGTTCGAGGATGGCGGTGCCGCCAGCCGCGCCGGCGAAGATCTGGCCCTTCTCGCGCATGATGGCGTCGATCGTGCCGAAATGCTCGATATGCACCGGCTGGACCGTGGTGATGATGGCCACGTCGGCGCGCACCATGCGCGCCAGCGGCTCGATCTCGCCGGGATGGTTGGTGCCGACCTCGAAAATGCCGAAGCGCGCGTCCACGGGAAGGCGCGCGAGCGTCACCGGCACGCCGATATGGTTGTTGAAGCTCGCGGCGGCGGCATGAGTCGGGCCCTGCCGCGACAGCACGTGGCGCAGCGCGTCCTTGGTGCTGGTCTTGCCGACGCTGCCGGTGACGGCGATCGCCTTGGCTAGAGATCGCGCGCGCGCCACCACGCCCATCGCCGCCAACGCCTTCAGCGAGTCCGCGACGCGCAGCAGCGGCCCGCCCGCGGCTTCGACGGTGAGCGACGGATCGTCGACGAGGGCCGCGGCGGCGCCGCGCTCGAAGGCGTTGGACACGAAGGCGTGGCCGTCGCGATCGCCGCGCAAAGCGACGAACAGATCGTCGCGTTCCAGCGTGCGCGTGTCGATGGCGATGCCGGACGCCAGCCACGCCGGCCCAAGCGCGACGCCGCCGGTCGCCGCCTGCGCGTCGGCGCTGGTCCATAGCGGTCGCTTGACGAAGCCGACGCTCATGCCGCCGCCCCCGTCGCGCGATCACCCGACAGCTCGCGAACGACTTCGGCGTCGTCGAAGGGATGCGTCACGTCGCCGATGGTCTGGCCGCGCTCGTGACCCTTGCCGGCGACAACGACCAGATCATCGGCGCCGCGCGCCGCGTCGAGCGCCGCCGCGATCGCCGCGCGTCGGCCGTCATTCATCTCGTGCACGTGAGCGGCGCCATCGGGCACGCCGCGCATGATCTCGCGACGGATCTCGGCCGGCGCCTCGCTGCGCGGATTGTCATCGGTCACAAAGACAAGATCGGAGAGACGCGCGGCGATGCCGCCCATGATCGGCCGCTTGGCGCGGTCGCGATCGCCGCCGCAGCCGAAGACGACGATCAGCCGGCCGCGCGTGAAGGGCCGCATGGTACGCAGCACGATCTCCAGCGCGTCGGGCTTGTGCGCGTAGTCGACATAGACCGCCGCGCCGGAAGGCGCGCGGCCGACCAGCTCCAGCCGGCCAGGCGCGCCGCGCAATCCGACCAGTGTCGCCACCGCGCGATCCGCGTCGTCACCGGCGGCGATCGTCAGACCGAGCGCCGCCAGCGCGTTGGCGGCCATGAAGTCGCCGATCAGCGGCAACTCGACCGCGTACGACCGCCCAAACAGCGAAAGCGCCAGCGACTGCCCCCGCGTCGACGGCGTCGCGCGCTCGAGCTTCAGCTCGCGGCCGGCCGCGCCGTAGGTCCACACCCGCACGCCGCGTCGCCGGCAGATCTCGGCCAGCGCGACGGCGCGATCGGAATCGGCGTTGATCACCGCGGTGCCGTCGCGCGCCAGCAGGTCGGTGAACAGCCGCGTCTTGGCCGCGAAATACGCGTCCATGCTCGGGTGGTAGTCGAGATGCTCGTGCGTCAGGTTGGTGAAGGCGGCGGCGCGCGGGCTCAGGCCATCGAGGCGGAACTGGTCCAGACCGTGGCTCGACGCCTCCATCGCCACGCGATCGACGCCGGCGCGCTTGAGGCTCGCGAGATCGGCGTGCAGCGCCACCGGATCGGGCGTCGTCAGGCCCGGCGGCCTGTTGAGCGCCGGCGAGACGATGCCCAGGGTGCCGACACTGGCGGCGGGATGGCCGAGCGCGGTCCAGATCTGGCGCGTGAAATCGGCGGTCGAAGTCTTTCCGTTGGTGCCGGTGACGGCGACGATGGTCGAGGGCTGCGCGCCGGCGAACGCCCGGGCGATCAGCGCCAGGGCGCGGCGCGGCTCGGCGTCGCGCAGCACGACGGTGCCTTCGGGAACACCTTCAAGCACCGCATCGCGCCCGGCGAGGATGGCGACCGCGCCCGAACGGACCGCCTGGGCGGCGAAGCGTGCGCCATCGACCTTACTGCCGGGCAGCGCGGCAAACAGATAGCCCGGCCTGACCGCGCGCGAGTCCGCCGTCACGCCGGCGATCTCGCGATCCGAGGCGCGGTCGAGGTTGATCGGCAGGAGCTCGCTCAGGCGCAACTCAACGACCTCCCGGCTGCGGGGTGGCGCCGAGGATCTGATCGATCGTCGTGCCGGCGGTCTTCGGCGCGGCTGGCTTGGTCGTCGCCGGCGGTGGCGCAGGTGTCGACGCCGGCTTCGCGGCTTCCCGCGCCGCCGCGGCGTCGATCGCCGCCATGGCCTTGGCGGCCGCCGCCGGGTCGACCGGGGGGATACCATACAACACCGTCATGCGTTCGATGATCGCCTTCACCGAGGGTGCCGCCACCCAGCCACCCGTGGCGTAGCCTCCGGTTTCCTTGGTGCCCTTGGGCTCGTCGATCGAGACCATCACGACGTAGCGCGGCGCACGCATGGGAAAGGCGCCGACGAATGAGCTGATCAGCGCCTTCTCGCGATAGCCCGACTTGCCGGGCTTCTCGGCCGTTCCGGTCTTGCCGCCCACCTCGTAGCCCGGCACGTCGGCCGTCTTGCCGGTGCCTTCCGACACCACCAGCCGAAGCATCTCCCGCATTTGCTGCGAGGTCTTGGGCTGGATCACGCGAACGCCGGCCTCCGCGGCGCGCGGACCGTCACGCTTCAGCAGGGTCGGCGGGTAGTAGATGCCGCCGTTGATCATCGCCGCGGTGCCCGACGCGACGTGCAGCGGCGTCACCGACATGCCGTGGCCGAAGGCGATCGTCAGCAGGTTGATCTTGCGCCAGTGCTTGGGAAACAGCGGCCGACCGACTTCGGGCAGCTCGACCGGCACCGGCTTGAGGAAACCGATCTTGTCGTAGAAAGCGCGCTGACCCTCGACGCCGAGTTCCAGCGCCATCTTGGCGGAACCGACATTGGACGAGAACTTGAAGATGTCGGCGACCGACATCACGCGATGCTGGCCGTGGTAGTCGTTGATGGTGAAGCGGTCGATCTTGATCGGCTCGCGCGCGTCGAAGGCCGAAGCCGGGGTGAAGCGGCCGGTGTCGAGCACCATCGCGGTGTTGAAGATCTTGAAGGTCGAGCCCTGCTCGTAGACGCCCAGGGTCGAGCGGTTGAACAGCGCCTCGGGCGAGATCGTGCGGTGCTTGTTCGGGTCGTAGGCCGGCAGCGAGGCCAGCGCCAGGACCTCGCCGGTGTTGACGTCCATCACCGCGGCGGTGGCGCCGATCGCCGAGAACTTCTGCACCGCGCGCGCCAGCTCCTGCTCGACGAAGCGCTGCAGGCGCAGGTCGATCGACAGGGTGAGCTTCTCACCCTGGCGCAGGCGCTGGTCGAAGGTCTTCTCGATGCCGGCGACGCCGGTGTTGTCGACGTCGGTGTAGCCCAGGATGTGCGGCGCCACGGCGCCCTGCGGGAAGATCCGCCGCTCCTGGTTCTGGAACTCGAAGCCGGGCAGGCCCAGGCGATTGACCGCGTCCTGCTCGCGCGGGCTGAGCGCGCGCTTGACCCATACCCAGCTCTTGCCCGACTCGAGCTTCTCGCGGATGTCGTCGGGCTTGAACTCGGGCAGCACGGCCGAGAGCTTGCGCGAGGCCTCGTCGACGTCGATCACCTGGCGCGGATTGACGAACAGCGAGGCCACGGGCAGCGAGGTCGCGAGGATCACGCCGTTGCGATCGACGATCTCCGCGCGTTCCGCCCGCACCGTGTTGCCGGCCACCGCCGTGCCCGGACCACCGCCCTCGCCCGCCTCGCGCAGCAGCGAGACATGCGCCATGCGCAGCGCGATGACGACGAACAGCACGGCGAACAGCGCGCTGGCGATCGACAGGCGCGAGCGCGCGATCTCGAGCGCGTCGCGCGGCGCGGCCGCCGGGCGGTTGGGAACGGACAGCGGATCGTCGACCGTGGGCACCTCGACATCGTCGGCCGGACGACGGCGCCACAGCCGCGCGATCACCGACGACCTCCGGCCGCCGGTGGCGTCGCGGGTACCGGCGGGGGCGACGGGGGCTGCGGTGCCGCCGCGGCTGGCGGCGCTGGTTCATCCTCGTCGATACCCGAGGTCACCGGCTCGTCGATCGCCGGCTTGGCCTGTGAAGGAGTGGAGGCTGGCGTTCTCACGCCAGCCTCCGTTCGCGCCGCGGCGGGGCGAGGAATCGCCGACGCTGAGGGGGCGTCGGCCTTTGAGGGGGCGTCCGACCCGGATTTTCCGGTGTCTGTGGCGATCGCCCCGCCCGCACGCCGCGGCGGAATCTGGTTGATGGCGCCGATGTGGCGCATCGTGATGGGTTGCAGACGGATGTACTTGGCGTTGAGCGCCTCGATGCGATTGACCTCGCCGAGATGCGCCCACTCCACCCGCAGGATGTTGGTCGCGCGCTGGTTCTCGACGATCTGCCGGTTGAGCGCCTCGAGTCGCTCCTCGAGCCGCCGTTCGTGGTACTTCACGACGTACAGGCCGATGCCGGTGAGAATCGCCGCCACGATCCAGAACACGACGCCGCGGTTGATCATGCCGCGCCTCCTGTTCTCTCGCCGACGCGCAGCTTGGCCGAACGCGCGCGCGGATTGCGTGCGATCTCGGCCTCGCCGGGCTCGATCGGCCGGCGCGTGACAAGCCGCCAGCCCGGCCGGCGCGGATCGGCGCGGCGCGCATCAGGGAGGTGGCGCGACGGACGTGGGCCTTCCTCGGCGCGACCGCGCAGGAAGCCCTTCACCAGGCGGTCTTCCAGCGAATGGAACGAGACAACGGCGAGACGACCGCCGGGCGCCAGGACGCGTTCGGCCGCGGCGAGGCCGCGCTCCAGCTCGCCCAGCTCGTCGTTCACGTGGATACGCAGCGCCTGGAAGGTGCGCGTCGCCGGATCGATCGCCGCGCGCGCCGCCGCCGGGCCCAGCGCGCGGCGCACGATGTCGGCGAGCTGACCCGTGCGCTCGATGCGCGCGAGCCTGCGCGCGCCGACGATGGCGCGCGCGACGCGGCGCGACTGGCGTTCCTCGCCGTAACGGTAGATCAGGTCGGCGAGCTCGCCTTCGTCGGTGTCGTTGACCACGTCGGCCGCCGACGCGCCGCTCGCCGACATGCGCATGTCAAGCGGGCCGTCGAAGCGGAACGAGAAGCCACGTTCGGCGCTGTCGATCTGCATCGAGGAGACGCCGAGATCGAACGTCACGCCGTTGACCGTCCCCGGCGCCACGTCGTTGGCCGCCAGCAAGGTGTCGAGGTCGCCGAAGCGGCCCTCGATCAGCCGCAGGCGGCCGCCGTACTCGGCGACAAGAAGCTGGCCGGCATCGATCGCGGTGGGGTCGCGATCGATGCCGATTACGCGGCAGGGGGCCGCGCCCAGCAACGCACGGGTGTAGCCACCCGCGCCAAAGGTGCCGTCGACGAGGAGCGCACCGGCGCGCGGCGACAGCGCGCCGACGACCTCCTCGACGAGGACGGGGATGTGGGGAGCGGGCGCGCGGGTCGCGCTCATCGCCCGTCTCCCGGCAGCGGCACGACGCGGCGGCTGGCGATGCGCGCCATGAAGCGCTCGCGCTCGCGCTCGGCCTGCGCCGCCCAGGCGGCGGCGGTCCAGATCTGGAAATAGGAGTTGCGGCCGACGAACGCGAGCTGGCCGGGCTTCTCGCCGCCACCACCAACGCCCAGCGACGACCACATCGTCGGCGGCAGCGACAGGCGGCCCTCGCCGTCGAACGACACGTCGATCGCGACGCTGGAGAGATAGGCGGCGTCGTTGTCGCCCTCGACGAAAAGCTCGGTCTCCAGCGTGCCGGCGCGCGCCTCGCTATCGCTGCGCAGCTTAGCCATCAGCTGGCCGAAGCCACCTTTGCCGCGCGCGTCGATCGCGGCGTGGGTCAGCGACGGGAAGCCGATGAAACCGTCGAAGCCGTCCTGGCTGAGATGGGCGCGCCAAGCGGCCGGGACGGAAACCCGCCCCTTGCCGTCCACCTTCATCAGGTATGTGGATAGGAACATGTCCCATCCCCCATGCGCCCGGTCTTTGAGCCCCCTCCGCCCCACGCGGAACCGGTGGCCTCCCACGCCGACATCGACGGCTTACGGGATATCATGGGATATCATGGGAAAAAGCGGGCGTCAAACCCTTGCGCGGGCAAAAATGGACGCTTGGAGAATGGGTTAGCTTCAAACCTCCTGAGCTAGCCGCCCCCGCTAATGGTGCTGCCCCATGCGATCGCCCTCTACCCGCTGCGAAAACGGTGATTCAAAATACACGGTCGGCATAACCCGCATGCGTATCGCGGATTGAATCACGTTTCGTTCGATGCGTCGACTGGTTATGGCGCAGAGAAAAGGCCGCCGGGCGGCGAGACGCTTCCACCCGGCGGCCCCATATCGGCCGGCTCACTGCAGCGGTGAGTCGACCGCGCAAACCGCGTTGTTGACGTAGAGCTGACCCTGCGGGCCGCGCGCCGGGGCCTCGACACGCTGACCCGACGCGATGCCGCGCAGCGTGATCTTGGCCTCCTCGACCAGGAGGCGATCATTGTTGAAGCGGCAGCTGATCTGGGCGTCGATGGCGCGCTCACCGTTATTGGCGAGGATCAGCGTGGCGACCCATCGCTCGCGGTCGACGAGGCGCAGCGACGGCGTCTCGAGCGTGACGATCGGCACCGAGCTGCCCGGGCGCGAGAGCACCGGCACCGTGCCAATCACCCTGACATCGGGCACCTGGATCGACACCGTCGGCGTGGGCACCACTTGCTGGCGTGGATCGAAGGCGCGGTCTTGCGGCGGCACCGGCTTGGTGTCGGGCTGGCCGACATTGTCGGGCGTCCAGACCTTGCCGGTCTCGTCGCGGAAACCGGCAGCGCCATCGATCGCGCCGCGCGGCGGCGGATCAAGCTGCGCCAGGGCCGGCACAACGGGCAACGCGACGGTCGCCAGCCCGGCGAGGATGGTGACGGTCTTGCTCAGGGTCGAAGCGCGCATGGTCTTCTCCTTTCGGCAATAGCTCACGCTGGCCGCTATTCGCAGAGGGCGAGCGGCGATGCGAGAGACGCGGGAACTCAAGAGGCGGCGCGCGGCGCCGCGTCGGGTCAGCGGGGCGTGGTCGCCGCGCCGATGCCGGCACCAACGGCGCCACCGATCAGCGCGCCACCCAGAACAGAGACACCACCGGTCATCGCGCCCAGCGCGGCGCCACTGGCGGCGCCGATGCCACCGCCCGTCACCGCGCGTTGACCCCAGGTGTTGCCGCAAGCCGAGAGCAGCAACGACGTCGCGATCAGGACTGGCGCGACCCTGAGGCCGACGAGGATCTTGGTCATCGTCTTCTCCACCTTGTTTTTTATCGGCGGCCGCGCTCCGACCACCCGGACGCCCATAAAGCTGGGAACCGCCCATGGCGACAATAAGGCCGCCGCTGGCTCATTCCAGGGCTTCGGCCGCCACGTTTTCGCCATCTTCGGCGCTTGTCGCAACCCGGTTCATTGGGGACAATCCACCGCACGCCAGCCGCGAGGCGCAGGCTTGCGGGAGAGCGCCATGACCGCACCGACCGTCAAAGTGACCGACCTCGCCTGGGGCCGCCTGCGCGCGCCCGATCTCGACGTGATGGAGGAGTTCCTCACGCATTTCGGCATGGTGCGCTCGGCGCGCACCGACAGCGCGCTCTACATGCGCGGCTCGGACGCCCCGCACCATATCCACGTCACCGAGAAGGGCGACGCCAGGTTCGTGGGCTTCGCCTATCACGCCCGCAGCGAAGACGATCTGCGCAAGCTCGCCGCCCTGCCCGGCGCCTCCGGTGTCGAGACCATCGACGAGCCCGGCGGTGGCAAGCGCGTGCGCCTGCGCGAGCCCAACGGTTACCAGATCGAGGTCGTGCACGGTGTCGCCGAGCTGCCGCCGATCACGGTGCCGCGCGACCCACCCAACAGCGGCGACGAGCCGCTGCGCCGCAAGGGCCGGCTGATGCGGCTGTCGAAATCGCCCACCATGATCAAGCGCATCGGCCATGGCGTGATGGGCACGCCGAAGCTCGAAGAGACGGTGAAGTGGTTCCGCGACACGCTGGGCTTCGTGCGCTCTGACGACGTCTACGCCGGCGCGCCCGACAACGTCATCGGCTCGTTCAACCGGCTCGACCGCGGTGACGAGCACGTCGATCACCATGTCTTCTTCTGCATCCGCCACGAGAAGACGGGACTGAACCACCTGTCCTACGAGGTCCCCGACATCGACGCGGTGATGCAGGACCACGAGTATCTGAAGAGCCTGGGCAAGTACGAGCACATGTGGGGCATCGGCCGCCATCTGCTGGGCAGCCAGGTCTACGACTACTGGTGCGATCCATGGGGCCGCACGCATGAGCGCTGGGCCGACACCGACCGGCTCAACGCCGCCCAGGGCGGCAATCTGCTGAGCGCCGAGGAAGGCTTCGTCTCGCAATGGGGCGAGCGCCCGCCGGAAAAGTTCCTGTCGAACATCCAGCCATAGCCGCATCGGCAAGTAGAGGCGTCAGACGGCCTGTAAGCCGGGTTCTGTTCCCGCCCCGCCGGCGCGAGCCTTGGGGCGTTCGACGACCATTCCTCTGGGGCGCGCGTTACCGCGCGCCTCGCGCGACCGACCCGGACGGCGACGCGGAAACGCGTTTCGGCCGGTCGCCCGGCCTGTGCCATCCCTATTTGGTCTTGCTCCCGGTGGGGTTTGCCGTGCCGCTTCCGTTGCCGGTCGCGCGGTGGGCTCTTACCCCACCGTTTCACCCTTGCCTGGCCAGCGAGCCGGCCCGGCGGTCTGTTCTCTGTGGCACTTTCCCTGGGGTCGCCCCCGCCGGCCGTTAGCCGGCACCGTGTTTCCATGGAGCCCGGACTTTCCTCGACGCGCGCCTCCTGCGAAGCCGCGCCGCGGCCGTCCAGCCGTCTGACGACCCTCAGCTAGGCCCGCGCATGGGCCGCGTCAAGCGCGCGCGCCAAAGACAGGCACTCGGCGTCGGCGCGACCGTCGATCCGCGCCGGGCGGAAGCGGCGCTGGAAGGCGACGATGATGTCGGCCGCATCGACCTCGACGATGTCGGCGAAAGCCGATTCGTCGCTGCCGTCGACATAGGCCAGGCGACCAGCGCGCGTGCCATAGCGGTGCGGCGGCGGGTAGCCGATGCGCCGCAGGACGGCCAGCAGGTCCGCCTCGTCGGCCGGGCCATCGGCCGCCGACACCGCGGGCCAAAGACCGACACCCGCTGACGCCAGCGCGCGCCAAAAGAAGCGGCCGCCCGGATCGTCCTTGCGCTTGGGCGCGATGTCGGAATGGCCGACCACGTCGCGCGCGGCGATGCCGCGATGACGCGCGAGGATGCCGCGGCAGAGCCCGATCACCGCGTCGCGCTGCGCGTCGGGGTAATCGTGGACGTTGCCATCCATGTTGACGATCTCGACGCCGATCGAGCTCTCGTTAAGGCCGCGCGCCTCGCCCCACCACGACAGCCCGGCGTGCCAGGCGACGCGATCCTCGGGGACCAGACGATAGATGTCTCCATTGACGTCGACGACGTAGTGCGCGCTGACGCGGCCGAAGCGCAGCAGGTCGAGCGACACGTCGAGCGGCTGCGCGGTGTGGTGCAGCACGAGATGCGCCACCGGCGACGCGCGCGGCGCATGGTTGTTCGAAGGCGCCTCGATCATCGCGCCAGCCTAACGCGCCGGCGCGCCCTCGGCGAGGCGGCGCAGCGCGGCGCGCGCCGGCCGCTCGATCGCGACATGCAGGGCGAAGGCGGCGATCAGCGACAGGGCGATCAGCGCGGCGAAAAACAGCCAGCCGACCGCCGATCCGACGGCCAGCCCGAGCCGATCGAACGCCCACCACAGGCATTCGAAGACGAACCAGTGCACGACGTAGAGCGCGTAGGAAGCCTCGCCGATCGCGCGCGGCGCGCGGCTCGACAAGACGTTGGCCAGCACGCCCCGCCCCTTGGCCACGCCGACAAGGATACCGGCGAACATCACGATCATAAGATGATCGACCCAGAGCGTCGGGGCGACGTCGATCATCGTCGCGATCGCCAGGGCGGCGCAGATCCCGGCAAGCACGCCGCCGGTTGACCGCGCGCCCTCGACCTGGCGCCAAGCGCGCCACAAGAAGACGCCCGCGAGGAATTCCGCCGCCACGCGCGCGCCGCCATGCGCCGCGGCGGTGTGCAGCGACGGCAAGCCGTGGGCATGCGTGTAGATCGCGTGCGCCGCCAAGCTCGCCAGTGCCAAGGCGAGACAGGCGAGCACCGAACGCAATCGCACCGCCCAGGCGAGCGCGACCGGCAACAGCAGCGAGGCGGCCCATTCGTAGCTGAGACTCCAGCCCGGCGGATTGATGCGCTCGGCGTCGGCCCAGCCCCAGCTCTGCATCAAGAGCGCGTAGAGCGACCACAGGCCGGGATCGTCGGCGAGGCGCAGGCCGCCGCCGCCCAGCCCACTCCAGCGGCCGATCTCGGCCTTGAGCGCGAACAGCGCCAGCACCACCAGCCAGACCGGCCACAGCCGCGCCACGCGGCGGCACAGATAGCGCGCGTAGAACGACAGGCCGTCGCGCGCGAAGACCGGCGCGTAGACATGCGCCAGCACGAAGCCCGAGAGGATGAAGAACAAGTCGACGCCGAGATAGCCGTGGCGGATCACCGGCGGCGCGACGCCGGTGAAGGCGGTGGCGTGGAAGGCCACGACCCACAGCGCCGCCAGCGCCCGCAACCCGTCGAGCGCCGGCAAGTGGGTCATTGCGAGTCGACGGATCCGGCGGGTAGCGCGGCCCGGGCTTTGTCGTAGGCGGCGTTGATGGCGGCGAACTCGCGATTGGCGAGCTCGATCGCCTCGGCCGGCAGGCCGCGCGCCATCAGGCGGTCGGGATGGAACTCCAACGCCAACCGACGATGGGCGCGCTTGAGCTCCTCGGCGTCGGCATCGGGCATCACACCGAGAATCGCCCAGGGATCGTCACGCAGCGTGACGCCGGCGGCGGCGAAGGCGCGGCGCAGGCGCGCCTCGCCCAGGCCGAAGATCGCCGCGACGGCGCGCAGCCACTCGATCTCGGACAGCGAGGCCGATCCGTCGGCGCCGGCGATCAGGCACAGCCCGACGAGCACCTCCTCCAGCACATCCGGATCGTCGGGAAACAGGCCGGCGACCTGGCGCGCGTAAACCTCGAAGCCATAGGTGTCGCGCTTGGCGATGTCGAAGAAGCGGCCGACGCTTTCGACATCCTCCGGTGGCACGTGGAAAAACGAGCGGAAGGCGTCGATCTCGCGCCGCGTCACCCGCCCATCAGCCCGCGCCAGCTTGGCGCCCAGCGCGACGACGCCGATGGTGAAGGCGACCTGCCGCGTCGCCTCGGGCCGGCCGTCCGACCGCGCGTTGGGGGAGTCGTCGCGCCGGCCGCCGGCGCCGAGCAGCGCGCCAATCGGTCCGCCGATCACGGCGCCGGCGGTGCCGCCGAAAATCCTGCGCCAGATACTCATCGACTCACGTTTAGCCATCGGGCGGCCGCCTCACAACCGGCGCGTCACCTACGGGGCCGCCTTCTTGTTGAGGACGGCGAAGCGGTCCTTGGGGCTCTTCTCGCGCGCGGCGGCGCCGTAGGTGCCGCGCTCGATGCGCGTGGGAATCGTCAGCATGTAGTTCTTGAAGGCGATCTCGATCGCCTGGCGCTGGCCCTGCGCGTCGAGCGTGTCGTTGACCGAGCGCTTGGCCATGCGCAGCGAGAAGGGATCGTGCGCGGCGATCTTCTTGGCCAGCGCCATGGTCTCGCGCTCCAGCGCCGCGCGCTCGACCACGCGGTTGACCAGCCCCATGCGCTCGGCGTCGGCGGCGGTGAAGAACTCGCCGGTGAAGATGTACTCCTTGGCCTTGCGCGGCCCGAGATCCCAGGGCATCGAGAAATACTGCACATGCGCGCCGCCCCAGCGTATGGCGCGATCGGCGAACAGCGCGTCCTCGCTGGCGACGATCAGGTCGCAGGACGAGGCCAGCATCAGCCCGCCCATGATGCAGTAGCCCTGGACCTGGGCGATAGTCGGTTTGGGTACGTCACGCCAGCGCAAGGTGATCTCGAGGAACAGCTCGCTCAGGCGCTGGTACTCGCCGGCGAAACCGGGATCGACGGGATGCATCTTGGCATCCTCCAACTCCTCCGGGCTGCCGAGATCATGGCCGGCGGAGAAATGCTTGCCGGCGCCGGCGATGATGATCACCCGCACGTCCTTGTCGTCGGCGGCGCGTTTGAACGCCGTGTCGAGCTCGTGCAGCATTACCCGGCTCTGCGCATTGAGCACGTGCGGGCGGTTGGTGGTGATGCGCAGCACGTTGTCGATGCGCTCCCAGGTCAGCGTCTTGTAGTCGGCCATCGCCTGCTCCCTCACTGAGCCAAGAAGCCGCCGTCGACGACGATCTCGGTGCCGGTGATGTAGGACGCCTCGTCGGAAGCGAGGAACAACGAGGCGTTGGCGACCTCCTCGATGCGCCCGGCACGACCCATGGGAATGGCGTTGATCAGCTTCTTGCGCACTTCGGGATCGCCGGTGAGCTTCGACGTGCGCATCGGCGGCATGACGCCGGGATGCACCGAATTCACCCGCACGTTGTCGCGCGCGAATTGCACCGCCACCGCCTTGGTCATCAGCCGCACCGCGCCCTTCGAGGCGTTGTAGCCCATATGCACGATGCGCTGGCCGACGAAGCCCGAGATCGAGGAGATGTTGACAATCGAGCCGCCGCCGTTCTTGCGCATCTCCGGCACGGCCATCTTCATGCCGAGGAATACGCCCTTGGCGTTGATATCCATCACCCGGTCCCAGATATCGGTGTTGAACAGATCGGGATCGCTGGCGCTGATGCCGGCGTTGTTGACCAGGATGTCGAGCTTGCCGAAGGCCTTGGTCGTGGCGGCGAGCAACGCCTCCCACTCGGCCTCCTTGGTCACGTCGAGATGCTGGTAGAGCGCCGTGTTGCCGATCTCGCGCGCGACCGCCTGGCCGTCCGAGTCGATCATGTCGGCGAGCACGACCCTGGCGCCCTCCTTGGCGAACAGCTTCGCCGTGCAGGCGCCCATGCCGCCCGCGGCGCCCGTGACGATCGCCACCTTGTCCTTCAACCGCATGATGTTTCCTCCGCGTTGTCGTTGCCGACATCTTAGCGGATTGTCACAGGAAGGGTGTGACGATGGCGACGATGGTCAGGATCACCAGAGCGAGGCGACGGAAGAAGGTTTCGCTGGCCAGCTTGAACAGCCGCTCGCCGATCAGGCCGCCGCCGATATAGGGCAGCACGAAGACCGCCGCGAGCAGCAGCGCCTGTGTTGTCATCAGCCCGCGTACGGTCAGCCCCGTAAGCGCCACCAGATCGACCGCGGCGAAGTAGACGATAAAGCTGGCGCGGATCGCCGCCGCCGCGCCGGCGCCAGCGAGGTAGTAGAAGGCGACCGGCGGCCCGGCCATGCCGGCCAACCCGTTGAGGAAGCCGCTGGCCGCGCCGGCCGCCAGCGTGCCCGCCAGCACGGGCCTGCCGGTGTAACGCCAACCGCTGGCGAGCAGCAGCACGGCGCCCAGCACGATGCCGGAAATCGCCCAGCGCATCGCCGCGGGGTCGGCCGAGGCCAGCAACCAGACGCCGAACGGCACACCGATCGCCGCCGCGACCAGCATGGTCGCGATCTGCCGCCAATCCACCAGCGGCAAGGTCCGCCGCAGCAGCGGGAGCGAAATGCAGAACTCGACCAGCAGGCAGACCGGCACGCCCACCGCAGGTCCGTAGAACGCCGAGAACACCGGTGTGAGAATCATCGCTGCACCGAAGCCGGCGAAGCCACGCACCACGCCGGCGAGAACGGCGGTGGCGGTGCAGATCAGGGCGGGGACGAGAAGGAGCTCGGGCATCGCGGCTGTCTTATAGCCGAAGTCATTGACCCCGGTTCGAGCCTTGTTCGTCACATGGAGGTCTGGATTATTTCCTCATCTTATGGTAGCATTTAATTATGGTACGTATTGTTCTTTCATTTATTCTTTTTGCCATGTCCTCACTCGCCATCGCACAGGCTGGTGCGCCGCCGTTGCTGGCGGTCGAGAAAATGATGTCGCGCCAAGATATCGCGGCCCTCACCAGCGCGGTACGCGACAGGATCGGCCACATCGCCTGCGTCACCGGTCGTGGGTGCGCTCCCGAGACAGTCGAAGAACGCGCGCGGCCGCTCATTCCACGCGATGTCGAGCTTCGCGTGATCGACACGGGCATGATCTCCGGCACCGCCGAATGGTGTGGCATCCGCTCGACGCGCCATTTCCTCGCGATGATGGATTTCGAGCGTGGCAGCGGTCGCTGGAACGACCGCCAGATAACCTACATCGGCGCCCTGCACGGCGGCGCCCAAGGCTTCATGACGCGCGGCGGTCAGGGAACGACCTGCACCACCCAAGCTCGGGCCGACGTGGCCGCGCTAATCGACAATCGCATTCGGCAGTATCGCGCCGCCACGCCGCATTGAGGACTTCGGGTCGTGCTTCGAGTCGTCGCCTTCAGTCTCGCGCTGCTTCAGTGCGCCGCGGCGTATGCTCAGTCCTCGCCACCGAAACTGGGCCTGATCGACGCGCTGCCGCCCGGTCACGTCGAGCGACTGATCGCCGCCGTGCGCGATAGAATCCATGTGCTGGTGCTTGATGACGGCTCCAACGTGCCGCGCGAATCTCCCGCTGAGCGCGCCCGGCCGCTGCTGCCACACGACGTCGAGCGCCGGATAATCGAAGCCGGGATGCGTTCCGGCATGGCTCTTTACTGCCGTCTCGACTGGCAAGCGCATTTCCGCGCGATGATGGCCTTCGAGCGGCAAACCGGGAGCTGGTCCGACAAGCAGACATCGTACATGGGCGCACTGCACGGGGCCGGCCAGGGCATCACCATGGAGAACTCGAAGCCCTGCGCGCCGGACCTCCGCGAGAAGGTCGCCGCGACGCAGGGCCGGTGGATCACCCACCACCGCACCGCGACCGCGCGCTGATCGCACCAGCGGCGTGGCGCTGCACCCGCCTGAAAGTCACTGAGCGCGTCCCATCCGGCGTCGGCGTGGCGGCCGATCGCGATGTCGTCTCGAATCGTGGCCATCGGTCGCCGCCGCGATGGGCGATTCCAATGGCCCAGATGTATCGGTCCCCGATCAGGCCCTCCGCCAGCGTTCCGACGTCGCCGCCGACGGTCGATCACGATTCCGAATGCGGCTTCGCGGGCGTGCCACCGACGCCGTCGACCAGCGCGCGCACCGGATTGGCCGAGGCGTCGAAGCCGGCCTCGACGAGCAGCTTGTCGATCACCGGCGATTGCGCACGGTAGGCCAGCAAGGCGTTCAGCAGCGAGTCGCTGGGCGACGCGCCGGCCGCGGCGCCGTCGTGCGACGCGCCGTTGCGGCCGGGCAGGCCGCCGCCCATGTCGATGATCTTCACGTCGCCGATCTTCTCCAGCGGCTTCACCGCCTCGGCCAGCGCCAGCGGGATCACGCGCAGGCGCTCCTTGGTGATCTCCAGCTCGATGATCGCCGCCGACATGGCGTTGCGCGCCTCGTTGATCTTGCGCTGGCCGTCGGCCTCGACCTCGTAGGTCTTGGCCTGCGCCTCGGCGCGGATCTTGGCGGCGTCGGCGTCGGCCTGCGCCTCGGTGCGGATCGCCGCCGCCTTGTTCTCCGCCGCCTCGCGCTCGGCCTGCGCGGCGATCGTCACCATGGCGGCGTCGCGCTCGGCCTGCTGGCGCGCCTCGATGACGGAGGCCTGGCGGGTACGTTCGGCGATGGCGATCTGACGCGCCGTCTCGACGCTTTCCGTCGCCGACGTCGCCAGCGCGCGCGCTTCCTCGGCCTTGGCCCGCGCCTCGCTCTCGGCCCGGCTCTTGTCGGCCACGGCGATGGCGCGATCCTGATCGGCGATCTCGATGTCGCGCTTCTTGCCGATCGCCAAGGTCTCGGCGGCGCGCTCGCTCTCGATCTGGCGCTGGCGGATGGCGAGGTCGGCCTCGATGCGCGCCGTCTCCTGCGCCTGCTTGGCCGTGGCGGTGCGCTGGGCGATCACCTGGTCGGCGGCGATGCGCGCCTGCTCTTCGGCCTGGCGCGCCTCGGCTTCCTTCTGCGCCGCCGCCGCGCGAGTCTCGGCCGTCTTGTTGACGATGTCGCGCTGCTGGTTGAGCTCGGATTCCTTCTTCTGGCGCTCGATATCGAGGGTGCGCTGGCGCGCTTCGAGATCGGTCTGGGCGATCGCCACCTCGGTGTTGCGCACCGTGAGGTTGCGCTCCTGCCGGCGCGTCTCGGTGATCTTGGTCAGCGCCGTGAGGCCCTCGGCGTCGAAAGCGTTGTTGGGGTTGAAGAACTTGGTGTCGGTCTGGTCGAGCTTGGTGAGCGAGGCGCTCTCCAGCTCCAGGCCGTTGAGCTCGAGGTCGCGCGCCACGGCGGTCTGCACCGACTGGACGAAGGTCGCGCGCTGCTCCTGCAGCTCGGCCAGCGCCATGGTGGCCGCGACGCTGCGCAGGGCATCGACGAATTTCGCCTCGATCAGGGAGCGCAATTGCTCGGCGTCGTTGGTGCGATCGCCCAGGGTCTGCGCGGCGAGCGCGATCGACGGGCCATCCGGCTTGACGCGCACGTAGAACTCGACGCCGATGTCGGCGCGCATGCGATCGCGCGTGATCATCGCGTCGGCGTTGTCGCGCCGCACCTCGAGCCTGAGCGTCTGCAGATTCACCCAGGCGATGCTCTGGAACACCGGCAGCACGATCGAGCCGCCGTCGAGCACCACCTTCTGGCCACCAAGGCCGGTACGCACATAGGCACGGTCCTTTTCGGCGCGGATATAGAGGCGAGCGATGACTAGGCCGAGCGTCAACAGCGCTACGATGATAATGATGGCGGGGACGGCGAGATCCATGAGCTGGCTGATCATGTCGGTCTCCTGACGCTCTGCGGGTCGTCGCTACTGGTCCGCGTCATTGGCCGCTCGACGCGGCCGGCGGATCGGCGACGAGGGCGGGATCGGCGAGGGCGACGGCGAGCACGCCCTTGCGCACGTCGATCACCAGGACCGACGCGCCGGCGGGTATGACGACGGCCGGGTCGGCCGGCTCGACGCGCGGGAAATGCGCGTTGCCGTGGCGGTCGACGACGCGCGCGCGCGCCACGACGCCGGCGCGCACCGGCCCGACCGTCACCGTTCCCACCAGCCCGATGAAGTCATTGCCCGTCTGCGCGTAGGTCTCGTCGCGCGGCACGACTCGCGCGACCAAGCTCGACGACCAGCGCGTGAAGTAGGCGGTCGGCAGCAGCACCACGGCGACGGCGAGCAGCGCCGGCATCGGCCGCCAGATGCCGTTGAAGCCGATCTGCACCGCCAGGCCCGAGATCGAGAAGGCGGCGAGCGCGATGATGATCAGGATGAAGATCGGCACGCGGCCGATGTTGAGCCAGTCGAAGGCGGTGCCGAACAACCCGACCTTGCCCTCGAGCCCCTCCTTGCCGACGTGCAAGCCGTCGATGTGCCCGCCATCGACATGGATCGCGTGGTCGAGGATCGCCGATAGCGGCTTGCCGACAAGCAGCGTCAGGACCTCGAACAGCGTCAGTCCGAAGAGGACCAACGCCGCGATCGAGAACGGCGCCACCTGGGGCAGAAGGAGGAAATCGAGCATAGGCTCACTCAGTTGGCCCTAGTTGCGGCCGGCTTTCAAGCGCGCGAGTCGCTCGGCGACCGCGTGCTTGCGCGCGAGGTCGTTGAGCTCGTCGATCGCCTTGCCGTCGGCCGGCGCGTCGCCCGAGGGCACGCCGGTCAGGCGTTCGACCGCCGACTGGGCGCGCTCGACCTTGTCAAGCGCGCGATCGACGCGCGAGGCACCCATGGCGGCGCCCGACGCATTGGCGCTCGCCGTGCGCTTCAGATCGGCCAGGCGGCTCTCGGCCTCGCGCCGGCTGGCGCGCACGGCGCCCAGGGTCTGGCCGAGCTGGTCGATGCTGTCCTGCGAGTCCTTGAGCATGCGGTCGAGCACCCCGATCTGGGCCTCGATGTCGAGCTGGCGGGCGATGCCCGCTTCGGCGAGATCGTCGCGGCCTTTCTCCACCGCCAGCTTGGTCTTGGCGTCGAGCTCGTCGCGCTCGCGATCGAGTTCCTTGCGCCGCAGTTCCAGCCGTGTGCGCTCCGCCATGGCCTTGCCGAGCTCGCCGCGCACCTCGTCGGCGGCGGCGTCGATCTCGCGCAGCGCCTGGGCGAGCACCGCCTCGGAGCCAGCGTTCTCAGCCGCGTCGACCGCGGCATGCGTCATGCCGGCGATTACCCGGCCGATTCGCGTCAGGACAGTTTCCGTCGCCATCGTACCCTCCTGGAAAAGGCGGGTGACCTGCGCACCCGCTTCGATGTGTAGTTCCCATTGGCCGTTGAGCGTCATCAGCCGCGCCGGCGCGGCACCGACCCAGCGCTGGCCATAGCCCGCCACCGCGAACGGCACGCTGATACGCCCCTCCGCCGTCGCCAGCGAAACGGTCGAGATTCCCCTGACGCTGTAGAGGCGCTCGTCAAGCGGCACACCCTCGACGGCATCGCCGCGCCGGCGCATCGCCCAGTCGCGTAGCGCCAGGGTCGTGAGCTGGGCCGGCAGACCGCTCTGGCGCCGCGCCGCGTCATAGAAGGCGCGATGCAGCGCCACCTGATCCGCCGGATGGCCGGCTGGAATGGTGGCATCGAGCCAGGCCGCCAGATCGTCATAGGCCCGGACCAGCCGGGCCAGCGCCTCGGCCGCCGCCGGATCGGGATCGAGCCGCAACCGGGCGAACCCGGCACCCTGGGGCTTTCGCTGCCTAGCCATAGTTAAAACTATAAAGGATTACTTTTATCCTTTCAAGCCCTCCACAGACCAGCGCCCCTCACTTCCGGTCCCCGGGGCGGCTATAGTCTGTTGATGCCAGATACCCGCGTTGTGCCCCTCGCCATGCCGTGGCTGCAGCGCCGTCCGGCCCTGCCGGATGGCAAGCCCTTGCGTGTGGTCTCGGATTACAAGCCCGCCGGCGACCAGCCCGAGGCGATTCGTCAGCTGATCGACGGCGTGCGCCAGAACGAGCACGATCAGGTGCTGCTGGGCGTCACCGGCTCGGGCAAGACGTTCACCATGGCCAATGTCATCCAGGCGGTGAACCGGCCGACCCTGGTGCTGGCGCCCAACAAGACCTTGGCGGCGCAGCTCTACGGCGAGATGAAGGGCTTCTTCCCCGACAACGCGGTCGAGTACTTCGTCTCCTACTACGACTACTACCAGCCCGAAGCCTACGTGCCGCGCTCGGACACCTATATCGAGAAGGATTCGTCGATCAACGAGCAGATCGACAGAATGAGGCATTCGGCGACACGCGCGCTGATGGAACGCAACGACGTGGTGATCGTCGCCTCGGTGTCGTGCATCTACGGCATCGGCCCGCTCGAGAACTATCAGGCGATGACCTTCCGCCTGCATGCCGGCGAGCGGATCGATCGCGCCCAGCTGCTGCGCCGCTTCGTCGAGATCCAGTACAAGCGCAACGACAACGCCTTCGCACGCGGCACCTTCCGCGCCCGTGGCGACACGGTCGAGCTGTTCCCGGCGCACTACGAGGACAAGGCCTGGCGCTTCTCGCTGTTCGGCGACGAGATCGAGAGCATCGTCGAGTTCGATCCGCTGACCGGCGAGAAGACCGCGTCGCTGCAGGACGTCGTGATCTACGCCAACAGCCACTACGTCACGCCCAAGCCGACGATGGAAGGCGCCATCAACCAGATCAAGGAGGACCTGCGCAAGCGGCTGGAGGAGTTCAACCGCGCCGGCCGGCTGCTGGAAGCGGAGCGCCTGGGTCAGCGCACCAATTTCGATCTGGAGATGCTGGCGACAACCGGCTCCTGCGCCGGCATCGAGAACTACTCGCGCTACCTCACCGGCCGCAAGCCGGGCGAGCCGCCGCCGACCCTGTTCGAGTACTTCCCCGAGGGCTCGCTGCTGATCGTCGACGAAAGCCACGTCACCGTGCCGCAGATCGGCGGCATGTTCCGCGGCGACTTCAACCGCAAGAGCATCCTGGCGGAGTTCGGCTTCCGCCTGCCCTCGTGCATCGACAACCGGCCGCTGAAGTTCGAGGAATGGGACGCGATGCGGCCGGAGTCTCTCTTCGTCTCGGCGACGCCCGGCCCGTGGGAGATGGAGCGCACCGGCGGCGTCTTCGTCGAGCAGGTGATCCGTCCCACCGGCCTGATCGATCCGGTCTGCATCGTGCGGCCGGTCGAGAAGCAGGTCGACGATTTGATCGCGGAATGCAAAGCCTGCGCGGCGAAAGGCGAGCGCGTGCTGGTCACCGTGCTGACCAAGCGCATGGCCGAGGACCTCGTCGAGTACATGCACGAGGCCGGCATTCGTTGCCGCTACCTGCATTCCGACATCGACACGCTTGAGCGTATCGAGATCATCCGCGACCTCAGGCTGGGCGCCTTCGACGTGCTGGTCGGCATCAACCTCCTGCGCGAAGGCCTCGACATCCCGGAATGCGCCCTGGTGGCGATCCTCGACGCCGACAAGGAAGGCTTCCTGCGCTCGCCGACCTCGCTGGTGCAGACCATCGGCCGCGCCGCGCGCAACGTCGATGGCCGTGTGCTGCTCTACGCCGACCGCATGACCGACGCGCTGAAATACGCGATGTCGGAGACCGAGCGGCGGCGCAAGAAGCAGCAGGCCTACAACGAGGCGCACGGCATCACGCCGGCCTCGATCCGCAAGAACATCAACGAGGTGCTGCAGTCGATGTCGGAGCGCGACCACTACACGGTCGATACCGGCGTATCAGGCGACGTGCAGCTCGTCGGCCACAATCTGAAGGCCCATCTCGCCGAGCTCGAGAAGCGCATGCGCGACGCGGCGTCGAACCTGGAGTTCGAGGAAGCCGCCCGCCTGCGCGACGAGATCCGCCGGCTGGAGGCCAACGAGCTCGGCCTGCCGCTCGAGCCCGGCAAGGGCGGCCGCGCGAAGGCCGATGTCGCGCCGCAGCCTTTCGCCGGGCCGCGCGACACCCGCGTCTTCCGCGGCGCGCGCACCGGCTCGGGCTCGCGCGGCCGGCCCGCGCGCAAGAGCGGCGGCCGACGCTGATGACTCCACCGGCGTCCGCCGGAACGTCCCGCTCGCTGTACCTGATCGCGCTGCCCTCGCTGGCGGCGGTCCAAGTGCTGTCGACCATGGCGTTCAACAGCGGCCCCGTGCTGGCGCCGGCCGCGGCGCCGGTGATGGGCGCGAGCAAGGACGACGTCGCCTACTTCGTCGCCCTGGTCTACCTCACGTCGATCGCCGCCGTGCTGGCCGGCGGCTCCATGACGCGCCGGTTGGGCCCGATCCGCTTCACGCAGATCGCGCTGCTGGTCGCTGCCTGCGGTGTGGCGTTGCTCACGGTCGGTCACATCGCCACCGCGATCCTCGCCGCGATGCTGATCGGACTCGGCGGCGGACCGGTGACCGTGGCCAGCTCGCAGATTCTCGCGCGCGTGACGCCGCCGCGCCTGTCGAACGTCACCTTCTCCATCAAGCAGAGCGGCGTGCCGTTGGGTTTCGCGCTGAGCGGCGCGCTGTTGCCGTCAATCGTCGAGACAGCGGGCTGGCGCCACGCGACACTGTCGATCGCGCTGATCACCGCGGCGACGGCCATCGTCATCCATCCGCTGCGCCGGCTCTACGACGACGAGCGCGCCGCGCACGGTCGCGTCTTCCCGAGCCTCGCCACCATCGTCGAGCCGCTGGCGATGTGCTGGCGCGATCCGCCGCTGCGCCTGCTCTGCCTGGTCGGCATGGCCTACTCGGCGACCCAGGCGACGGTGACGAACTTCATCGTCAACTACGGCATGGACCACCTGCGACTCGACTACGTCGCCGCCGGCGCGTTGCTCTCGGCCGCCAGCCTGGCGGGCATCGCCGGTCGCATCGGCTGGGGCGCGCTGGCCGACGCGATCCGCCGGCCGCTGACGGTGCTTGCCGCGCTGGGCGTGATCATGGCGCTGTCGGGCCTCGCCATGGCCCTGGCCCAGCCGCATTGGCCACGTTGGCTCGTCTACGCTATCGCCGTCGTCGCCGGCGCCAGCGCCGTGGGCTGGAACGGCGTCTACATCTCGGAATGCGCGCGCCGCGCGCCGCCAGGCCGGGCCGGCGAGTTTGTCGGCGCCACCTCGTTCTTCGTCTTTCTCGGCCCCGTCCTATGGCCGACGCTGTTCCGCCAGCTGCTGTACCTGACGCAGTCCTACCCGCTGGGATACGCCCTGATGGCGGTGTCAGCAGGGCTCTTTGCGCTGGCGATCTTCGGGCGTGTTCGCCGTGGCGAGCGCTGATACCGTTGGTAGAGTTTCCCGTCGGACTGCGGATACTTGCCCGCTAGGTTACTGACGCGGCGGATGGCGATCAGACGGGCGGCCGCCCCGGCGGTAACCTCGCCGTGCCTGGGCTTCGCGGCTATTTGCTTGTCATCGCATGATACATTGGCCCGACTTGTGACGGGCCCCACCCGACAATTAGAGATTGACGAGACGATTCACCAGGCCGAAGGCCTGTGCTATGCTTCGGGGAACTGCTAACGCGGTTTTCACGCGCTCAGCCATGGGCCGTTTGGTATAGAACGAAGTCCGCAACAAGGCTCTACCTGACGTTGTCTATGGTCGCTTCTGACGCGAATCCGACTCCCCAGGCCGGGGAACGGGCCTTTGTAGCGGTCGCCGGCGCGATGCTGGCGGCTCAGACGTTGACCGCATTCGCCTGGCAGACGATCCCGGTCCTCGCCCCCGCGGCGAGCGTCAGCTACGGCATTGGCGACGAATACATCGGTTTCCTGACCTCGGTGGTCTACCTGTTCGCCATGATCTCCGCTCTGATTGGCGGTTCGATGGCGACGCATTTCGGGGCCATCACCGTGAGCCAGCGCGCGCTCCTGTGCTGCGCCATCGGCGCGCTGCTGTTCGGTGTCGGCAGCTTCTGGACCATCATCCTGGTCGGCGTGCTGATCGGCTGCGGCTACGGCCCGCCGACTCCGGCCAGCTCGCAAGTGCTGGCGCGGGTGACGCCGCCGCGCTTGGCCAACGTGGTGTTCTCGATCAAGCAGACCGGCATTCCACTGGGCGGCGTGCTGGCCGGCGCGACGATTCCCTGGATCGAGCGGTTGTGGGGCTGGCAGATCGCCGCCTTCGGCGTGACCCTCACCTGCGTCGCGCTCGCCTTCGCCCTGCAGCCGTTGCGCCACAAGTACGACATCGAGGGCCAGCTCAATGCCCACGCGCCGACGCCAAAGCTGCGCGACTTTCTCAGGCCGATCGGCGAGGTCTGGCGCAGACCGCAATTGCGTCGCCTGGCGCTGGCCTCGACCTTCTTCTCGGCGACGCAAGGGGCGTTGTCGACCTTCATTGTGATCTACGGCGTCAACCACCTGCAGATGTCGCTGGTCGAAGCCGGCGGCCTCGCCTCGATACTGGCGTTGTCGGGCATCTTCGGCCGCATCGCCTGGGGCGTCGTCGCCGAGATCACGCGCAAGCCCCGCCATGTGCTGTTGGGTTTCGCCGTGTCGATGACCGTCGGGCTGACGGCGCTGGCGCTCGCCCAGCCGAGCTGGCCGCTGGTCGTCTACTATGCGCTGGTGATCTTCCTCGGGCTGACGGCGATCAGCTGGACCGGAGTCTACGTCGCGGAGATCGCGCGCCTGGCGCCGCCGGGCCGCGCCGGTGAGATCACCGGTGGCACGGTGGTCTTCACCTTCGCCGGTCCGCTGATCAGCCCGGCGCTGTTCAGCATCGCGCTGGTGCTGACCGACTCCTACGCCTGGGGCTTTGGCCTGCTGGCCGCCGGGACCTTCGCCGCCATCATCCTGATGATCCAGGTGCTGCGCGCCAAGCCGGACGAAGAGCCGGCCGCCGAAGCGGATCAGCGCCCGGCGAGCTGAGCCCGCCAGTCCTCGCCCAGCAGCGCGAACAGCACGTGATCGTGCCAGACGCCGTTGATCTTCAGGTACTGCCGCGCCAGCCCCTCCTCGCGGAAGCCGACCTTGCGCAGCACCGACTTGCTGGGCTCGTTGCTCGGCAGGCAGGCGGCCTCGAGCCGGCGCAGGCGCACCTCGTCGAACATGAAGGGCAGCAGCGCCGCCAAGCCCTCGGTCATGTAGCCGTGGCCGGCGTAACGCTGGCCCATCCAGTAGCCGATGCTGGCGCTCTGCGCGACGCCGCGGCGCACGTTGGACACCGAGATGCCGCCGGTCAGCCGGCGCGTGTCGTTGAGAAAGATGAAGAAGGTGTAGCCCTCGCCCGCGCGCCATTCCTGCATGTAGTGGCGCAGGCGGCGGCGATAGGAGTCGCGCGTCAGCGCGTCCTCCGACCAGGTCGGTTCCCAGGGCGTCAGGAAGGCGCGACTGGCGGCGCGCAGCTCCGCCCATTCACGCCAGTCGTCGAGGTTGGGCATGCGCAGGAAGACGCGCTCCGACGGCAGGCGCGGCGTCGAGGCCAGCGCGAGTGGCACGTCGGACAGGCGGAACATCCCGGGCGTCACTCCCTTAGGGGTACGCCGTTATTTTACACGATTCTTGAACTTTGCCCATGCCCAGCCGCGCTAGGCGCGCAGACGAGCCGCGATCGAGTCGTAGGTCTCGAGCCGCTCGACCGGCCCCAGGGCGCAGACGCTGGGCTTGCCTGACAACAGTCGACGGGCGACCCGCCGCACCGCGGCGCGATCGACCGCCTCGATACGCGCCACGGTCTCCGTGTGGGGGATCACGCGGTCGTAGGTCAGCAGGTGGCGGGCCGCCTGCTCGCAGCGCGCATGGGTCGATTCCAGCGCCATCAGCACCCCGGCCTTGAGCTGGGCGCGGGCCCGGGCGATCTCGCTCTCTTGCAGCGTGTCGGCCACCGATACGAACTCGGCGCAGATCATCGGCACCAGCTCGGCCAGGCTTTCGGCGCCGGTGCCGGCGTAGATGCCGAACAGCCCGCCGTCGCGATAGGACGAGGTGAAGGAGGAGATGCTGTAGACCAGCCCGCGCTCCTCGCGGATACGCTGGAACAGGCGCGAGGACATGCCGCCGCCGAACAAGGTCGAGAACACCGCCGCGGCGTGGTGGTCCGGGTCGAGATAGGAGAGGCCCTCGGTGCCGATCAGCAGATGCACCTGCTCGAGATCGTCCTCGTCGCGGCGCTCGCCGCCTGCGTAGCGCGCCGGCACCGGCGCCGTGGCGTCGCCGGACTTCGGCACGCGCGCGAAGGCTTTCGCCGCCAGCTCGACGAAACGCTCGTGCTCGATGGCACCGGCGGCCGACAGCACCATGCGCCCGCCGTGATAGCGCGCCCGCAGCCAGGCGAAGAGGTCCTCGCGCGAGATCGACGTCACCGTCTCCTCGGTGCCCAGCACCGGCCGGCCCAGCGGCTGGCCGGGGAACGCGACCTCCTGGAAACGGTCGAAGATGATGTCGTCGGGCGTGTCGAGCGCCTGGCCGATCTCCTGCAGGATCACGCCGCGCTCGCGGCTCATCTCCTCCTCGACGAAGGTCGAGTCGAGCAGGATGTCGGCGATCAGATCGACAGCCAGCGCCACGTCCTCCTTGAGGATCGTGGCGTGGTAGGCGGTGGTCTCGCGCCCGGTATAGGCGTTGAGGCTGCCGCCGACGGTCTCGATCTCCTCGGCGATGCCGCGCGCGGTGCGTCGCCGCGTACCCTTGAACGCCATGTGCTCGAGCATGTGCGCGAGGCCATTGCGCTCTCCGCTCTCGTGTCGCGCGCCGGCGGCGATCCACACGCCCAGCGCCACGGTCTCGACCGAGGCCATCGTGTCGGTGACGACGCGCAATCCGTTGTCGAGGGTGGTGACGCGGACGCTCATCGCGGCGCCGGCGTGGTGTCCATCAGCTGCTGCAACGCCCGCAGATCGTTGCCCAGCACCGTGCAGCGCTCCGGCCGCTTGTAGAGATCGGCCATGCGCTCCGGCAATTCCGGCCGCTTGCCGACGGCTTTCTCGACCGCGTCGGGGAACTTCGCGGGATGCGCGGTGCCGAGCACGACCATGGGCGACAACGGATCGCCACGCTTCTGCCGTGCCACCGCGTAGCCGACCGCGGTGTGCGGATCGAGCAGCTCGCCAGTGTCGCGTAGCGCCTCGGCTATGACACGCAAGGTGCCGCTGTCGTCGAGCCGGCCGGCGTCGAAGATGCCGCGCGCGCGCAGCAGCTGCGCGGCGCTGGCGCGCATCGTGCCGGTGGCGCGGAACGCCGCCATCGCCTTGGCGAGCGCGCGCCCGTCGCGGTCGAACAGGTCGAACAGCAGGCGCTCGAAATTGCTCGACACCTGGATGTCCATGCTGGGCGACAGCGTCGCTTCGACGGCGGCCATGGTCTGCGCGCCGCTCTCGATGAAACGTGCCAGGATGTCGTTGGTGTTGGTGGCGATGATCAGCCGGCCGATCGGCGCGCCCATCTGCTTCGCCGCATAGGCCGCGTAGATATTGCCGAAGTTCCCCGTCGGCACGCAGAACGACACCGGCCGCTCGGCCGAGCCCAGCCGCACCGCGGCGGCGGTGTAGTAGACGATCTGCGCCATCACGCGCGCCCAGTTGATCGAGTTCACCGCGGTCAGCCGGTGATGGTCGCGAAAAGCGAGGTCGTTGAAGCAGGCCTTGGCGAGGTCCTGGCAGTCGTCGAAGGTGCCGTCGATGGCGACGTTGTGCACGTTGGGCGCCAGCACCGTGGTCATCTGCCGGCGCTGCACCTCCGAGGTGCGGCCGCGCGGATGCAGCATGAAGATGTCGACGCGCCGGCTGCCGCGCACCGCCTCGATCGCCGCCGAGCCGGTGTCGCCGGACGTCGCGCCGACGATGCGCGCGCACTTGCCCGAGCGGCTCAGGATCTCCTCGAGCATGCGGCCCAGGAGTTGCAGCGCCACGTCCTTGAAGGCCAAGGTCGGGCCGTGGAACAGCTCCATCAGGTACAGGTTGTCGACCGCCAGCTTCTTGAGCGGCACCACGTCGGGATGATCGAAGGTGGCGTAGGCTTCGCGCGAGAGGCGCAGCAGCTCCTCGGCCGAGAAGGCGTTGCCAACGAAGGGCGCGATGACGCGCGCGGCCATGTCGGCATAGGGCATGGTGCGGTAGGCGGCGAGGTCCTCGGCGCTGAAGGCCGGCCAGCTCTCGGGCAGGTACAGGCCGCCGTCGCGCGCCAGGCCCGAGAGCATTACCTCCTCGAAGGTGAGCCGCTCGGCCATGTTCTGCGAACCGCCGCGCGTGCTGATGTAACGGATATCTGTCATGGGGGCGCGGACCATAACGGCGGGGGCGGGACCGGGCAAGGCGGTCAATCCCGCCGGAAAACCACGACGCTCCAGTGCACGCCGGGCGCGCCGAACAGCCCTGGCCGCCGGCCGCGATGGATGGTCCTGAGTCCGCATGCCTCGGCCAGGGCGGCGGTCTCCTCGATCGAGACGTCGAACATGCGCCGTCCCTCGGGCACGGGCCCGTGCCGCAGCCGCATCGGCATCACGCCGCCAGGCGCCAACAGGCCAGCCACCCTGGGCATGGCGCGCTGGCGCTGATCGAGGTCGAGGTGCATCCACACCGCCGTCAGCATCACGAGGTCGAAGCCCCCCTCCACCAGGGCGAGGTCGGGCAGCGAGTCGTCGATCCAGGTGATCGGCAAGGCCGAATGCAATGCTTTGCTATGGTCGAGGAGTCCCGGCGTCGGCTCGACGGCGGTGACGTCATGACCGCGCGCCGCCAGGGCGGCCGCATCCCGTCCGGTGCCGGCGCCGATGTCGAGGGCGCGGCAGGGCGCCGTCGGCAGCAGATGCAGGACATCCGCGTGAACGTCCTCGAATGCTATGGATTGATATGGTCCGACGAGTTTAGCGGCGGACTCGCCATAGCCTTCGGTGCCACTGACGCGCACGGGCATCTCAGTCGGCGGCGCGGTTAAGGCAGGCGGCATGGTCCTTCTTGACCCGCTTAGTCGAGGCGGGGAAGCGGCCGAGTCTGTCGGCCGGCCGCGTCGGGCGCTTGACCAGATCGCCACCGCAATTCGGGCACCGTCCGCCCAGCCGGGTCTCGGCGCAAGCGGCGCAGAAAGTACACTCGAAAGTGCAGATCAGCGCGTCTGGCGCGCCGTTGGGCAGATCCTTGTCGCAGCACTCGCAATTGGGTCGCAGATCGAGCATCGCGGTCTCCGGCACATCGATGCCCTACCGTAGCGCAACCGGGCGGCCCAGGCGATTTTCCGCCTCTAGGATTGTCATCACTGACAAGATTCGATAGAGGCCACAATTACTTAGGTGTGCTCCCAGTTCTCCGCACGCAGCGGCTCGGGAACGCGTGAGAACGCCTTGTCGTTCGTGACCAGCACCGCCTCGGCGGCGACCGCCTGGGCAGCGATCAGCATGTCGAGCGGCGCAAGCGGGACGCCCTTGGCTTCGCACGCCGCGCGCAGCTCGGCGTAGGCTCGCGTGACGTCGCGGTCCCATGCCAGCACGTCGACCCGCAACAGAAACTGGCGGACGCGTTCGGTTAGCATCGTCGGATAGTTCCGCCGCGCGAGTCCATAGAGCAGCTCGCCTTCCGTCACCGCCGAGATGGCGATTTCTTCCATCGGAAGCGACGCCAGTCGCTGACTGATCCACGGCCTGTCGCCGCGGATGACATGGCTCGCGACATTGGTGTCGAGCAGGTAGCCGCTCATTCCTTCCAGCCCTCGAAGGGATCACGATCCTCGAATGTCTGCTTGCGGTCGGCCGGCCCCATGAAGTCGTCGGGCACGTCACCCTGGCCATAAAGCGCGAACAGGCCATCCCAGGACGAGGGTTTGCTGGAGAGAATCACGTCGCCGGATCTCGGGTCGCGGCGGATGAAGACCTCGCTGCCCTCGAAGCGGAACTCCATGGGAAGCCGCACGGCCTGGCTGCGGCCGGTCGTGAAGAGCTTGGCGGTTCGATTGCCCATACCGGCCCCGCATCAGAAGATAGCTATTTCGATATATATTGTACCGATTGGTAGATATCAAGATAACTATCATACGACCGCGCACTGTGGCCGTCTACGACCACCGGCGCCGCCGCTATGGGAGATACCGCGCCTTCAGATGCGCCTTGAACGCCGCTGTACCCAGCGGCGCGCCGGTGGCCTGCTCGAGCAGGGCGTCGGTCGACAGCAGCGAGCCCTGGCTGTGCACGGTCTCACGCAGCCAGCGATAGAGCGGCGCGAAGTCGCCGCGCGCTAGGCCGGGCTCGATGCCGGGGTCGGCGGCCTTCGCCGCGGCGAAGAGCTGCGCCGCCGCCAGCGCGCCCAGGGTGTAGGTCGGGAAGTAACCCCAGCCGCCATCGGGCCAGTGGATGTCCTGCAGGCAGCCCAAGGTGTCGGTCGGCGGCCGTACGCCCAGCGACTTTTCCATGCCCTCGTTCCAGGCGCCGGGCAGGTCGGCGAGCTTCAGGTCGCCGGCGATCATCGCGCGCTCGAGCTTGTAGCGCAGGATCACATGCAGCGGGTAGGTCACCTCGTCGGCGTCGACGCGGATAAAACCGCGCTTCACCACGGTGTAGAGGCGATGGATGTTGTCGGCGCCCCAGGCCGCGCCCTTGCCGCCGAAGGCCGCCGCCATGCGTGGGGCGGCGAAGTCGATGAAGGCGCGACCACGGCAAGCCTGCATCTCCAGCAGCAGCGATTGCGATTCGTGGATCGCCATGCCGCGCGCCGAGCCCACCGGCTGGTGCCGCCAGTGCGCCGGCAGACCGGCCTCGTACATCGCGTGCCCGGTCTCGTGCAGCACGCCCATCAGGGCGCGGGCGAAATCGGCCTCATCGTAGCGCGTGGTGATGCGCACATCGTCGGGCGTGCCGCCGGTGAAAGGATGCGCCGAGACATCGAGCCGACCCTTGGCGAAATCGAAGCCGACCGCCTTCATCATCTCCAGCCCGAGCGCGCGCTGCGTCTCGATCGGGAACGGGCCTTCGAGCGGCAGCGGCGCCGGACGCGACGCCTGGCGCTCCAGCACCGCGCCGAGCAGCGGCGGCAGGAAGGCCTCGAGATCGGCGAACAGCGCGTCGATATGCGCCGTGCGGCCACCCGGCTCATACTCGTCGAGCAGCGCCTCGTAGACCGAGCAGCCGAGCTTCGCCGCCTTGGCCTGCCCCGCCTTGCGCGTCACATCGAGCACCGCCTGCAGGTGCGGCAGCAGCGCGGCGTAGTCGTTCCTGGCCTTGGCCTCACGCCACGCCATCTCGGCGCGCGAGATCGCGCGCGTGCGGCGCTCGACGAGATCGGCGGTCAGCGCCGTGCTGTGCACCCAGGCCCGGCGCATCTCCCGCAGATTGGCCAGCTGCCAGGCGTCGAGATCCGCCACGCGCTGCTCGGCCGAGGCCAGCAGGTCACCGACTTCCGGTGCCGAGATCAGCTCGTGCGCGATCACGCCCAGTGCGGCGGACTGCTCGGCACGATCCTCGGCGCTGCCCGTGGGCATCATCACCGAGCGATCCCAGCCGAGGATCGCCTGCGCGCCGCCGATCAGCGACAGCCGCCGGAAGCGCGCCTCGAGCTGGGTGTAGGAATTGCTGACGGAGAGTGGCGCGGTTGGCATCCACCCCTTGTATCCGGACGAGCTGGGCGAACGCTACTGCGTCAGCGCCTTATCGAAGAATGCCGGCAGCTCGACCGCCAGCCGGGCGAGCAACGCCGCCCTGTCGAAGCCCGGCGGATCGGCCGCGGCGTCGCCATCGGCGGTCGGGATCGGCGTGGCGGGGCGATCCATGAAGGCGAAGTGCCAGGCGTTGGCGATCCCGTGATAGGCCACATCAGGAATGTTTCGCGCTATCCACTGGGCATGGAATCGCGGCACCAGCCAGCGATCGAGCTCGGCCGCGTAGACCGCCACCGGCACCCTGGTGCCGGCCAGCGACGCTGATGTGAACATCACGCCCAGCGGCGCCATGGCAACGACGGCGCGGACCCGCGTGTCGGTCGCCGGCGCCAGCAACAGGTCCGGCGATGGCGTCGCTGGGGGCGCCTGATCGGTCCGACCCATGCCACAGAAGATCGGATCGTCGGCACGGCTCGCACGGCAGTGGCTGGCGATGCGCGACAGGTCGACCTGGCCACCGGCCAGCGCGACAACGGTGTAGCCACCCGCCGAATGCCCGAGCGCGCCGATGCGCGGCCCCCTGGCGTCTGTGACGATGCGGTCCTTCCAGTCGGGATCGGCCAGCAGCGCGTCGATCACCCGCGAGGCCTGGCGCGGCCGCTCACTGAAGAAGGCGCCAGGCGACTTCTGAAACAGCGAGCGATCCTGCCAGTTGTCGCCGGGATGGCGCAGGGCCGCGACCAGGTAGCCGCCGCGCGCCAGGGCTTCGGCGAGGCTGCTATGGGCCAGCTCAGAGCCGCCGGTGCCGTGGCTCAGGACGATCAGGCCCTTGACCCGCGCTTCCGGCGGCGCCTGGATCGCGACCCGGACGGTGAACGGCCCCATGGCGATCGCCCGCGCCGGCGCTTGGGTTGGGTAATATAGCGCCACGGCAATCGGCTCAGGGGTGGAGGCCGATGCGGGAACCGTGTAGGAGCGCCAACCCGGCTCGCCAGCCATGGAAGTGGCCGGCAGCAATCCGCAGCCCATCAGCAGGAAGGCGGAGCACCGCGCCAGGCACGTCAAACTTGTCATGAGAGCCTCCTCGAACGACGATCCTTGGGGCTGCTACAATGTCGGCCCGTCTCGGGCCACGCTCCCTACGTGAACGGCAGCGGAAACTTCGCCAATGACCATCGCCGATTTCCAGCTTCGCGACTTGCCGACCGTCTGGCGGCGCCAGGGCGTGCTCCTGCTGCCGCTGGCGGTGGCACTCCTGCTCGCCGCCGTGGGCGCCTTCGGCTCGTACATCAGCATGGACCTGCCGTTGCGCCTGCTGCATTTCGCCAGCGTCGGCCTGCTGGTCGGCGCCCTGGCCACCGCCCTGTCGGTGGCCGCGCAGCGCTACCTGTTCGCTGGCACCCTGCCGTTCTGGACAGTCGTCGCCATCGCGGGCGTGACGGCGGCGCCGGGCGGCTGGATCGTCCAGGAATTGCTGAGCCTGTGGGCGCCGAGGGCGCTCGCGCACGTGTCCTACCCGGAACTGACGGCGCAGGTGCTGCTCGTCAACCTGCTGGTCGGCGCCGCGATCTGGTGGCTGCGTCGACGATCCGCGCCAACCGTTGCCAAGATGGCACCTTCAGCCGCGGCGGAGCCCGATGCCCTGCGGTCGAAGCTGCCGTTCGCGCTGCGCAACGCCGCCATCTTGTCGTTGAGCGCCGAGGACCATTACGTGCGCGTGCGCACCGATCGCGGGCAGGCCCTGATCCTGATGAATCTCACCGACGCTGTCGCAGCGCTCGGGCCGGATGCCGGCCTGCGCATCCATCGCTCGCACTGGGTGGCGCGCGCCATCGCGAGCGGCGCGACACGACAAGCCGGCCGCCTCGTCGTGCGGCTGGACGACGACACCGTGCTGCCGGTGAGCCGCGCCGGGCAGAAGCTGCTGCGCGGCTGACTAACCGCGCTCCGGAACCGGTGGCGGCGTGGGACGGCCGCGGCGCCAGTGATAGGCGATGTAAACGCCGACCAGACTCAGCGCCAGCAGGAACCAGGTGATCGAATACTGCAGGTGGTCGTTGGGCAGGTTCACCCGCGTCTGGCCACCGATCGGAAAGCCGCCGGGATTAGGCGCGGCGTCGGCGGCGACGAACCATTGATCGGGCTTCAGCGTCGGCGACTCGGGCAAGCCCGCCGTGCGCCGCATCGTGGCGACGTCCATGGTCAGCCAGACGTTTCGCTCAGGCTTGTTCTCGGGAACGAACCAGCTCTGCAGGTTGGCTTCGCTCAGGCGCACGACGCCTTCGACGGTGACGACGCCCGGCACCTGCCCCGCCGCGCGCCGCGCCGGATCCTTCAGCCGCTCCGGAATCCAGCCGCGGTTGAACAGCACCACCTCGCCCGACTCCAGGCGCAGCGGCGTGACGATCTGCAGCCCGACATTGCGGTTCAGGCTGCGCGCCAGCAGATGCAGCTCCTTGTCGTGCAGAAAGGTGCCGGTGAGCCGGACCTTGCGGTACTCCGCCGCCTTCGGATCGGCGGCGACGCCAGCGGCGTCGAGCGGCGCCATGGTCATGCGGCTCTGCAGGCGCGCGATCAGGTCGTTCTTCCACTCCATGCGCTGCAGCTGCCAGGCGCCGAGCCCGAGCATGATCAGGAAGGCCGGGACGCTGAAGACCGTGGGCCAGAAAGACGGCTTGAAATCGCGCATGACGCTCATGTAGGGCCATCCTCGCCCGCCGTCGAGCGATGGCGGTATTGCTGCGCCACTAGGACGCCCTTGATCAGCCGCAGCGGCAGGATGGTGAGCGCGATCACCAGCGGCGTCCACAGCGCGAGATGAACCCAGACCGGCGGCTCGAAGCGGAACTCGACCCACAGCACCAGGCCCATCATCACGGCACCCAGGCCGAGGATCACGAACACCGCCGGGCCATCGCCGGCATCGTGACCGCGCAGGTCGAGGCCGCATTCACCGCACGCCGGGTGGATCTTGAGCAGGCCGTCGAACAGCCTGCCCCTGCCGCAACGCGGACAGCGTCCGGCGAGTCCGGTCGAGAACGGCGAGAGAGGCGGCCAGTCCGATGACATTCACACATCCTACCTTCCCCCGGAGGGGGAAGGTGCCCGAAGGGCGGATGGGGGATGTCGAAGACGAACGCAGGAGTCCGTCTTCGACATCCCCCATCCGGCGCTCCGCGCCACCTTCCCCCTCCGGGGGAAGGTCGAAGGAAAATGACGCGTCAGTGCGCCGCCGGGATCGCCTTGCCCAGGCCCCACCAGTAGATGGCGAAGAACAGGAAGATCCAGACCACGTCGACGAAGTGCCAGTACCAGGCGGCGGCCTCGAAGCCGAAATGCTGTTCGGGCTTGAAGTGGTTGGCCATGGCGCGGAACAGGCAGACGGTCAGGAAGATCGTGCCGACCAGCACGTGGAAACCGTGGAAGCCGGTCGCCAGGTAGAAGGTCGAGGAGTAGATGCCGTCACGGAAGCCGAAGGCGGCATGGGCATACTCGTAGGCCTGCACGGCGGTGAAGAACACGCCGAGCAGCACGGTGAGCAGCAGGCCGCGCACCGCGCTCTTCTGGTCGCCCTCGAGGATCGCGTGGTGCGCCCAGGTCACCGTCGTGCCCGAGAGCAGCAGGATCAGCGTGTTGATCAGCGGCAGGTCGAACGGGTCGAAGGGCGACACGCCCTTGGGCGGCCAGACGCCACCGGTGGCCTCGGTGCGGCCCGGCATGTTCTCGGCGCCGGGGAACAGCGAGGAGTCGAAGAAGGCCCAGAAGAACGCCAGAAAGAAGAACACCTCCGAGGCGATGAACAGGATCATGCCGTAGCGCAGGCCGAGCTGGACCACCGGCG
>CAYTFW010000013.1:3256-62487 GCA_964437145.1 uncultured Rhizobiaceae bacterium | reverse complement strand
CGGGCCGCGCCGCTCCAGCGGCGCTCTTGATGCGTCGCTGGAGCGACGCGGCCCGAACGCCTTGAGAATCGCTGCCCGGTCGGGGCGCGCCACTCCAGTGGCGCGTCTTGTCGATCGTCCGCCGCGCCACTGGAGTGGCGCGCCCCCAGCGTCTTGAAGCCAGATGCGATAGCTCTGCCGTCGCCACGACTCACGCGCGGCTGATCGCCCAGGCTCGGGGACCGTGGCTACAGCGCCGGCACGCGCGCGTGCCAGTCGGTGTCGCGTTGATAGGCATCCGCCGCGGCCAGGACGCGCGCTTCGGCGAAGGGGCGTCCGGCGAGTTGCAGGCCGATCGGCAGGCCCCGGTCGTCGAATCCGCAGGGCACGCTGGCCGTCGGCAGGCCGAGATAGTTGAACGGCCGGGTGTTGGCGGATACCGCCATGCAGCGCTGCCAATTCGCGGCGTCGGCATCGACATCGGTCTCGGCCAGGGTCGGCACGCGGGTGCGCAAGGTGGGCGTCGCCACCAGGTCGAAGCGATCGAGCGCTTCGGCGCAGAATTGGCGCAGCAGCGGCCCGCGCCGCGACTGCGCCTCGACATACAGATGGCCGGGGACGGCATAGCCGCCGAACAGCCGTGCCGACAACAGGATGGAATAGTCGGCGGCGTGCTCGCGCATCCAATTGGCGTGGATCGCCGCGGCCTCGGCCCGGCTGCACAGCGCCACGTAGGCCGCGACGGCGCGCAGCGAGGGCGCCGAGACCCGCTCGACCGTCGCGCCTCGCGCCTTCAGCACCTCCAGCGCGCGGTCGAAGGCCCGCACCACGACATCGTCGGCGTCGTCGAAGAAGTACTGTTCCGGCACGGCGATGCGCAGGCCGCGGATGTCGCCGGTCAGCGCCGCCTCGTAGTCCGGCACCGGCTCGTGGGACGATGTCGGGTCGCGCGGATCGGCACCGGCGGTGACGCGCAGGAAGCGCGCGGCGTCGCGCGCCGTGCGCGTCAGCGGACCGACATTGTCCATGGTGAAGGACAGCGGCATCGCGCCGGCGCGCGACACACGGGTTTGCGTGCCCTTGAGGCCGGTCACGCCGCAGATCGTCGCCGGCAGGCGGATAGACCCGCCGGTATCCGATCCCAGCGCGGCGTAGAAGAAGCGCGCGGCGACACCGGCACCGGAGCCCGAGGACGAACCGCCCGTGCAGTAGGGAAGGTTCCAGGGGTTGTGGCAGTCGCCGAAATGGACGTTGTGGCCGGTCGGGTTCTGCGCGAACTCGGCCATGTTGAGCGTGCCCATATCGATGGCGCCCGCGTCATCCAGACGCCGCAGCACTGTCGCGGTGATCTTCGGCCGGAAATCCCTGCGGATCTTCGAGCCACAGCTGCTCACCTTGCCGGCGCGGTAATACATGTCCTTGTGCATCATCGGCACGCCGGCGAGCGGCCCCAGGACCGCGCCCGAAGCCCGCGCCTTGTCCACGGCGGCGGCGGCCTCCAGCGCTTCGGCCTTGTCCAGGCGGATGACGGCGTTCACCGGACCGCCATGCGCGGCGATGCGGGCGAGGCAGGCTTCGACCAGCGCGACAGAGGTAACCTCGCCGCGCTTCACGGCGTCGGCGGCCTCGACCATGGAGAGGTTGGTCAGCGCGTTCACCGCGAGGGCTCCTTCTCGGCCTGAAGTGCCGCTTCGAAGGAGGACGGCTCGTCCTCGAAGACCAGCGTCCCGCGCAGCGCGGCGAGTTCCTTGAGCAGGCCGGGGAAGTCGGACAGGCCGTGCTGGGCGGCGTCATTCGGGCATTCCACGCCGCTCCAGGCGCGAATGTACTGCTTCAGCGTGTCGGCGAGTTCGGGTGGCATCGGCGGCATCTCCGGCATCGGGTGCCACATATTGCGCAGCCGGCCGGGGCTATGCAAAGCGATCCTCGACTCTTCGGCGACGACACCGCACTCAAAGTGGAGCAGCCGGGGATTTTTGCTGACGCTGGGGGCGCGCCACTCCAGTGGCGCGTCTTCGTTCAAAGAGCCGCGCCACTGGAGTGGCGCGCCCCCAGCTACCGCAACGCCCCAAGCACCTTGCCGATGAACGTGTTCTGGTGCGCCGGGTCGAGCCAGCGCATCACGGCGACGATGTCGTGCTCGCAGTCGATCCAGGTCATGTTGCCGCCGGCGCCGACGGCGAAGAAGTTGCTATGCGGCGCCGCGGGCATGCGGATGCCCCCAGTGTTGAGCCACCAGAAGAAGCCGTAGCTCACGTTCAAGGGGCAGGGCTGCAGCGACAGGCCGATCCATTCCTGCGACAGCAGGCGCTTGCCGTTCCACACGCCGTCGTTCGCCATCAGCAGCCCGACGCGCGCCTGGTCCTCGGCGTGGATGCAGACACCGCCGCCCCAATGGGTGCCGCCGGCGACGCTCTCGATCGACCGACCCTCGACATCGACGGTCGAGGTCGCGTAACCGCGCCAGGTCCATCCATCCGATGCCCCGATCGGCCTCATGATGCGCCCGGCGAAGACCTCGGGCAGGCCGCGCTTCAGGCGGCGCAGCACCGACAGCCCCAGCCGGTTCACGCGCACGTCGTTGTATTCCCAATAGGTGCCCGGTGCCTGCAGCACGCGATCGCCCTTCTTGCGCGTGCCCTCGGTGGCGAGGGTGCGGCCGCGATCGATCTTCTCGCTCTTGCCGAACAGCGCGCCTTCCCACTCCGAGGTGTTGGTCAGGAGCTGCCGCCAGGTGATCGGCGCGTTCTGCGCGCTGTCGAAGCCGCCGTCCTTCACCGTCCTGCCCACTGGCTCGTCGACATCGGTGATCAGCCCGTCGTCGAAGGCCAGGCCGGCGCAGATCGACATGTAGCTCTTGGCCACGCTGAAGGTGTAGTCCTGCTGCCGCGTGTCGCCCCAGCGCGTCACGACGCGCCCACCGCGCAGGATCAGGCCGTTGCCCGGCCCGCGATCGCGGATCGGGCCGATGATCTCGGCGTCCTGCGGCTGCTCGAAATGCCCGGACAACAGGTGATCGCGCAGGCTGAGCGGCCATCCGATCTCGTGCCCGCGCGCGAAGTCGACCGCAGCGGCCAGCGCGTCCGGATCGAAGCCGGCATCCTTCGGCGCAACGCTGGGCCAGGGCTGCCCGTCGGGCGGCGGAAACTGCATGGTCCTACCTCGACAACTCACGAAAACGGACGAATGATGGTCTCGCCGAACTTCGCGAGACCCTCCTCGAGATTGCGGCGGAAGGCGGTGGCCGGCACGACGATGCGCTTCACGCCTTTCTTGATGCGGTCCTCGACCGCCGCGTGCGGATCCTTGCCCGAGTCCGGCAGCGCGTCGGGGCAGCCCATCAGCAGCTCGACCGATTGCGGATCGCGCCCCTTGGCCTCCGCCGCGCGGCGCACGATGTCCCACAGCCCCATGGGATCGATCGACGAGCCGATCGAGGGAAAGAAGCCGTCGGCCAGCCGGCCCGCGCGCTTGGCCGCCGCCTCTGAGTGACCGCCGACCAGGATCGGCACGGCGCCGCGCACCGGCTTGGGATTGCAGCTCACCGTGTCGAAGCGCACGAACTCGCCCGTGAAGCTCGCGGCGTCCTTGGCCCACAGCACGCGCATGGCGGCGATATACTCGTCGGCGCGCTTGCCCCTGCGCTCGAACGGCACGCCCACCGCCTCGAACTCCTCCTTCAGCCAGCCGACGCCGATGCCCAGCTCGATGCGCCCGCCGCTCAGGTGATCCATGGTCGCCACCTGCTTGGCCAGCACCAACGGATTGCGCTGCGGCAGGATCAGCACGCCGGTCATGAACTTCAGCCGCGTCGTCGCCGCCGCCACCCAGGTCATCCAGATCAGCGGATCGGGAATCGGACTCTCCGGCCCGCCCGGCAAGCGGCCGCTGGGCGCGTAGGGATAGGTCGAGGTGTAGTTGTCGGGGAACACCACGTGGTCGACCGCGAACAGCGTGTCGAACCCCGCCGCCTCCGCCGCGCGCGCGACTTTGCGCGCGCCATCAGGGTCGGGGTAGGTGTTGTTGCCGAAATGCAGCGCGAACTTCATGGCGTTCCCCTCCCGACTAACAGCCGTGATCATAGCGACGGGCGATTCTCGCCGCTACGCGCCTTCGTCTCTGTGCGGTATGAAGCCGGCATGACAGATGTCGAAATTCGCCGGATCATCTCGACCGACGCCAACCTGTATCGCGACATCCGCCTGGAGGCGTTGCAGGCGGCGCCGGAGGCCTTCGGCAGCACCTACGAGCTGGAGCGCACCTACACCACGGAGCGGTTCGCCGATCTGCTGGGCCGGTCGGACGTGTTCGGGGCCTTCCGTGGCCCGGACCTGCTGGGTATGGCCGGCTACCGCACCCAGGTTGGCCCCAAGACCGGGCACAAGGGCTCGCTGTGGGGCATGTATGTGCGCGCCGCCGCGCGTGGCGCGGGCGTCGGCAAGATGCTGGTCGAGGCGGTGCTCGCCCATGCGCGCGGGCGCGTCGAGCTGGTGCAGCTGAGCGTCGTCAGCGACAACGAGACGGCCCAACGCCTCTACCGCGCCTGCGGCTTCGTCGTGTACGGCCATGAGGTCCACGCTCTGAAGTTCAACGGCCGCTACTACGACGAGAAGCTGATGGCCGTCGCGCTGGCGCCGACCGCATAAGCTTGATGGAGCGCATTTACCGGCTTCTGGAGCACTGATGTATCCGCTTGTCGCCATCGTCGCATCGCTCGTCGTCTTCGACGTGCTTGCCGGCCTTCTCGCACCACGACTGGCGCGCCGACTGGGCAATGGCATGGCGTTCCTGATCACGTGGTTCATGACCGGCGTGATCAGCTTCGCCATCGGTGTTGGTGCTGTCGCGGCCCTCGACGCGGCGATGGAAGGGGAAGCCCGTCTCCACGTCCTGATCAGAGCCGGCTTCATGGGCTCAGCCGCTCTGTGCATCGTCGTGCCGCCGCTATGGCTCCTCGCGCGAAGCGACCGCCTGTTCGTCAAAGGCGGCGGCTGGCATCTGACGGCGCGTCAACGCCGGATCCTCGGCCTCCTGGCGGTCGGTGCCGGCCTGATCATCGTCTATGACCTCTTCGCCCATGGAGAGCTGCTACCCGGCGAGAATCTGCTGATCGAATATCTGCTGTTGCTGACCGCGATCGTCCTCGCACTGTACGCGTGGGCCGCCCCGCCGGCACCTGCCCCTACGACGCCAGCACCGACCGATCAGCCCAGCGGCGAGGCCTGACATTCGGCCCCATGTGGTTGTCGAGCCCGATGGTGGCGCTCCAGGCCCGGACTGAGGCAGGATATCGCCATGAGCGGCTTCTTTACCCTTGAGACTCCCCTGCCCGGCGCGCGGTTCGGCGGCTGGGCGCGCACATCGGGCGACGCGGCGAGCGTCGTGAAGGCGGCGGAGGCCGAGCCGGCCGCCCTACCCCAGGCGCTGGCGAAGAGCGGCGGCGTGCTGCTGCTGAAGGGCCTGCACGGCATCGCGCAGGATCCGGCGCTTCTGGTGCGGCTGAGCCGGCTGTTCGGGCCAGAGGTCGAGGACTATCGCCGCACGCTCACGCCGCGCCACCAGGTACATGAGCAGGTGCCGGAGATCTTCATCGTCTCCAACGTAGCTCCGGTGAGCCGCATGCCGCCCAAGCGGCCGGAGCCGCCGCTGACGTCGGACGGCAAATTCCCGGTGCAGTACCCGCAGCGCAAGGGCTGGCACACCGACCAGAGCTATCGCCGGCCGCCGCCCGACATCTCGCTGTTCTTCGCCGTGGCGCCGGTCAGCCGCGATCAGGGCCAGACTATCTTCGCCAATGGCACCCTGGCCTACGAGGCGCTGTCGCCTGACATGAAGCGCAAGGTGTCGCAGCTCGACGGCCTGCACGCGCAGCCCGGCTCCGGCCGCTCGCGCGAGGCGGTGCTAGCCGGCACCAAGCCGCGCGAATTCGCCGCCCACGAGCGCTCGCAGCGCCAGCCGGTCGTGCGCATCCATCCCGTCACCGGCAAGCCCGCGCTCTATCTCTGCGAGTCCGGCCAGATGGATTGGATCGAGGGCCCCTTCGTGGGCATGGAGCCGGGCCCGCATGGCGACGGCGCCGCCCTGCTCGACGAGTTGATGGCGCACTACACGCGGCCGGAATTCATCTACGTCCATGAATGGGACCAGGGCGATTTGATCGTCTGGGACAATCGCTGCCTGGTGCACGCCGCGACCTGGTTCGACGTCGAGACGCAGAACCGCGTGATGTGGCGCACCACGGTGCACGGCAATCCCGGTGCGCTGTACGCCGGCGAGAAGAAGAGCTGGATCCCCGAGCTGGCCGACGCCAGCACGGAGTAACTGCATTTCCTTCTCCCCGCGCATGCGGGGAGAAGGTGCCCGAAGGGCGGATGAGGGGCTTCGCCGAGTCTCAACAGCATCAATAGTCGTCGTTGCGCGAGAAGCCCCTCATCCGCCTCGCTGACGCTCGGCACCTTCTCCCCGCCTACGCGGGGAGAAGGAAAGAAAGAGGAAACGGTCCATGAAACTCGGTCTGTCGCTCGGCTATTCCGGCGCCCATCTCGATATCCCCGTGAAGCTGGTGCAGCGCGCGGAAGAGCTCGGCTACGACTCGGTGTGGACCGCCGAGGCCTATGGCTCCGACGCCGTGACGCCGCTCGCCTACCTCGCGGGGCTGACCAAGAAGATCAAGCTCGGCACCGGCATCATGCAGCTCGCCGCGCGCAGCCCGGCCAACGCCGCGATGTCGGCGGCCACTGTCGACGCGCTGGCCGGCGGCGGGCGCTTCATCGCCGGGCTGGGCGTGTCGGGGCCGCAGATCGTCGAGGGCTGGTACGGCCGCCCCTGGGGCAAGCCGTATTATCAGCTCAAGGACTACGTCACGATCATGCGCAAGATTTTCAAGCGCGAGGGGCCGGTGTCGCATGACGGACGCGAGTATCCCCTGCCCTTCAAAGGCGAGGGCGCGATGGGCATCGGCAAGCCGCTGAAGTCCATCCTGCACATGAACCCCGACATCCCGATCTATCTCGCCACGGTCAACGAGGCGACGGTGAAGCTCACCGGCGAGATCGCCGATGGCTGGCTGCCCACCGGCGTCGTGCCCGGCTTCCTCAAGGACTACCAGCCCTGGCTCGAGGAAGGCTTCCGCCGCGCCGGCAACGGCAAGAGCATGAAGGACTTCGTGATCCAGACCTCGGTGCACGTGCAGGTCCAGGACGACGTGAAGGGCGCGCTGCAAAAGCTCAAGCCCGAGGTCGCGCTCTATGTCGGCGGCATGGGGCATAAGGACAAGAACTTCCACAACGACCTGATGGTGCGCAATGGCTTCGGCGACGCCGCCAAGCGCATCCAGGAACTCTACCTCGCCGGCCACAAGGACGAAGCGATCGCCACCGTGCCCGACGAATGGGTCGACGCCAAATCACTGGTCGGCCCGGCCGCGCGCATCAAGGAGCGCTACCGCCGCTGGCAGGATTGCGGCCTCGACACGCTCAACGTCCGCTCGCGCCAGCCGGAGGCGATCGAGGTCATGGCCCAGGCGGCGCGGTTGAATTCGTAGGGCATGGCGAAGGGAAAAACGCCAGAGGAGCGGCTACGCGCCGCTCACAAGCGCTCGATCTTTCATCGCTCGGAGGTAGAGGCCAGCACCGTGTGCGGCTGCTTCTACTGCCGCAAGATATTCGCGCCGAGTGAGATCGAGGCGTGGACAGATGAGGATGGGCCACTGCAAGAGCACACTGCCTTGTGCCCCTATTGCGGGATCGACAGCGTGCTTGGCGACAAATCAGGATTCCCAATCACGCTTGAGTTCCTGCGGGAGATGAAGCGCAAGTACTTCTGAGCCGTACAGGCGTCTTTGCCGATGCGGATCCCAAGTCAGGGGCGTTTCCGCGAGGCGAGGCGATGGCTCTTGTCTACCTTCCGCCGGAGGGGGAAGGTGCCCGCAGGGCGGATGGGGGATGTCGAAGACAGACGCCGCGTGTGCCGAGGCATCCCCTATCCGGCGCTTCGCGCCACCTTCCCTCCGGGGGAAGGTAGGAATGGGTGGAGGAAACCTAATGCGTCCGCCGCTGCGAATCGGCACGGTCTACGATTTCCGCAACACGCCGGATTCGGGGCTCGACAATCCCGGTCTCTACGCCGCGATCATGGACCAGATCGTCATGCTCGACGGGCTGGGGCTCGACCTCGTGTGGTTCACCGAGCACCACTTTCTCGACGACGGCTACCTGCCGTCGTGGATCCCGATCGCCGGCGCGATCGCCGCGCGCACCAAGCGGGTGAAGCTGTCGAGCGATGTCTGCCTGCTGCCGTTCAATCATCCGGTGCGGCTGGCCGAGGATCTCGCGGTGCTCGACAATCTCAGCAATGGCCGCGTCGAGATCGGCGTCGGCATGGGCTACGCGCCGCACGAGTTCAAGGGCTTCGGCCTGCCGGTGTCGCGCCGCGTGTCGCTGACCGACGAAGGCATCGAGGTGCTGCGGCTCTGCTTCAAGGGGGAACGCTTCAGCTATCACGGCAAGCGCTACACCTTCGAGGATGTGGTCATCCGCCCCGGCTATGTGCAGAAGGGCGGCCCGCCGCTGTGGATCGCGGCGATGTCCGGACCCGGCGCGCAGCGTGCGGCGCGCTACGACAGCCACTTCCTGCCGCAGGGTCCCCGCTCCGCCGTGCTTGATCCGTGGCGTGCGACCATGCGCGAGTCGGGACGCGATCCCGATACGTATCGCGTCGGCATCATCCGTTCGTGCCTGGTCACCGACGACCGTGAGCGCGACTGGCCGGCCGTGCGCGCGGCCGAGCGCTATCGCGGTCAGGTCTATCGCAGCTTCAACAGCGAGGGCGCCTATGGCGGCGTGCAGCAGACGGCGACCGATCCGCCGATCCCGCAGACCTGGGTGGTCGGCGACGTCGAGCACTGCGTGAAGGAACTCACCGCCTTCGTGAAGGAGTACGGCATCACCGACCTGGTGACCTGGGCGGTGCCGCCGGGCATGCGGCCGGACCAGATGAACGGCCATCTCGAGCGCTTCGTGCGCGACGTGGCGCCGCGTGTGAAGGCGGCCGTAGCATGAGCGTCGCGGTCGGTCTCGGCCTCGCCGAATTTCCCTTCACCTCAGGCGCCGGTTACTGGCGCTGGGTCGATATGTGCGAGGCAGGCGGCGTCGATTCGATCTGGCAGACCGATCGCCTGGTCGGCAAGGCGCCCTTCCTCGAATCGATGACGGCGATGGCGGCGCTCGCGGGGCGCACGCGCCGCATCCGCTTCGGCATGAACGTGGTGTCGCTGGCCTTCCGCGATCCGGTGCTGCTGGCCAAGCAATGTGCGACCATCGACGTGCTGTCGGAGGGGCGGCTGCTGCCCGCCTTCGGCATCGGCTCGCCAGTCGGGCCGGAATGGAAGATGCTGAACGTCGACACCAAGACACGGGGCAGGAAGACTGACGAGTGCCTGGAGATCATCACCCGGCTGTGGCGCGAGGATTCGGTCGATTTCAACGGCACCTTCTTCAAGCTCTCGGGCGCGGTGATCGCGCCCAAGCCGGTCCAGCCCGACCTGCCGATGTGGATCGGCGGCTCGACCGAGGCCGCGATCCGCCGCACCGCCAAGTACGGCACCGGCTGGCAGGCCGGTGGCGATTCGCCTGAAGACGCCGGCCGCATCGTCGCGGCGATCAAGGCCGCGGCCGCCGAGATCGGCCGCAGCATCGACGAGGACCACTACGGCGCCGGCTTCGCCTTCCATTTCGGCACCGGCGACAGCCCGGTGGTCGCGCGCGCCATGGAGGCCTACACCAAGCGCACCGGCCGCGACGCGCGTCAGGCCTTCGCGATCGGCGACGCCGACACTGTGATGAGCCGCCTCGCCGAGTTCGTCGACAACGGCGTCGCCAAGTTCATCCTGCGCCCATTGGGCGCGGACGAGAGCGCGGTGCTCGATCAGACCAGGCAGCTCATCGAGAAGGTGCTGCCGCGAGTCGCGTCACGCTGGCCGAAGCGTTAGTCTTCTGGGAGCGCCGGCGTCCAGCCAGCGCTCCCAAAGAGGGGAAACGAGCCATGAGAGTCGGCGGTGCGGTTTTTTTCACCGATTATTCGATGACACCAGCCGAGATGGGCCGCGCGCTCGAGGAGCGCGGTTTCGATTCAGTGTGGGCGCCGGAGCATTCGCACATCCCGCTGTCGCGCAAGTCGCCCTTCCCCAGCGGCGGCGAGGTGCCGAAGAAGTACTACGACGCCATGGACCCGTTCGTGGCGCTGACCGCCGCGGCGGCGGCGACCACCAAGCTGCTGGTCGGCACCGGCGTCTGCCTGGTGGCGCAACGCGATCCGATCCAGACGGCGAAGCTGGTGGCCTCGATCGACCACGTCTCCAATGGCCGCTTCCTGTTCGGCGTCGGCAATGGCTGGAACCAGGACGAGATGGAGAACCACGGCACGGTGTTCGAGCAACGCCACAAGCTGGCGCGCGAGCGCATCGAGGCGATGAAGGTGCTCTGGACCAAGTCGAAGGCCGAGTATCACGGCGAGTTCGTCAACTTCGACCCGATGATGGCCTGGCCCAAGCCGGTGCAAAAGCCGCACCCGCCGATCCTGGTCGGCGGCGCCTTCCCCTTCTCCGCGCGGCGCGCGCTGCGCTACGGCGACGGCTGGATCCCGCACCGCGCGCGCAAGCAGTACGACGACGTCTTCGACCTGATGCCCAATTTCCGGCAGATGGCCGCCGAGGCCAACCGCGACCTCGCCTCCGTGCCGGTGACGATCTGGGGCGCCAAACCCGACGCCGACCTGCTGAAGCGCGACCGCGATGGTGGCGTGTCGCGGGTGATCATCACCTTCGAGTCGGCGAAGCTCAATGAGGTACTGCCCGAGATGGACAAGTGGGCGGCGATCATCCGCAAGCTGGACAGCTGACCCTGATCAGTCCAGGCCCCGAACCAGTCGCGCGGGCGCGCCCTCGAACGCGAACGGATTGAGGACCTGCCGGCGCCAGAGGTCGCGCCGGTCGACCACCGTCAGGCGGGCCTCGTCGCAGACGCGCTCCCACTGGGCGCGGATGACGTCGACCTGATGCTCGACGATCGCAATCGCCTGTCGTGACGAGAGCTGGAACGTCCGACACGCGTCCAAGCAGACCGTGACCCGGCTCTGGCGATTGTCGCCGGCGATGAGCATGGCCTGGCTGGCTTCGCCGCCAGCGCGCGGCTGCGGGCAGATATCGTAGGCCGGCGTCAGCCGCAACGCACGGCCATCCCAGAAGGCCGCGTGGTTGCGGGCATGATCGTCGGTGTTGCCGCACAGGATGTTGAAAACGATCCGCCCGAAAAGCTCCCGTAGCGTCTGGCGCGGCTCCGCGAAGCGATGGCGGACGATCACAGCCAAGTCCTCGTAGCTCGCGTAGCGCGCCATCATCTCGTCGAGGCCGAGCAGCGTCAGGCCCGACACCATCGCGAACCGGCGCCAGCCATCGCGCGCTTTCGCACGGTCGAAGCGCTCGACAAGCAGAACATCCTTGCCGGCGGCGCGCGTCAGCTTCACCGGCGCCACATCGAGGCCAACGAGCGCGGCGAGGCGCATGGCGACGAACTCGGCCTTCACGACATTGCGCACGTCGCCCTGGGCGGAGAACTTGGCGATGTACTTGGTGTTCTTGTCCGTGATCATCGCCTTAGGCCGCGCGCCGCCCAGCGAACTGCCATGGAACAGCGCCTGCTCCAGTTCCGGCGGCAACGGCATGCCGCGCTCGACATGCGAAGCGGCGTTCAAAAGATCGCGCAACGATGCGGCCGGCGATTCGCGCGGCACGTAGACGGTCGCCGATTCCTGGAAGTCGAGCGCGCCGGCGCGGTCGGAGCCGGACTCCAACAGATAGGTGAGCTCGTCGAGTTCCGCCGTGTCGACGTCCCGGCTTCGGCGCCCCTGCAGTCGATGGATGATGACGCGGCGGCCCCAGGCATCGGGCGCCGCGTCGCGGATGCTGCCGGGCATCGACAGGCCTGATGGCAACGGCAGCGCGCCAGCTCGCAGCGGCAGCTCCGGCTCGTAGATCGCGATGGCGTCGTTGCGCGCGAGATAGCTGCGGCCGTAGTTGAAGACGAGCCGCGCGCCCGAACGCGCGAGGCGCCCGGCCACCACCGGCGTGGTCGCGCCGGGCAGCCAGATCCAGACATAGGCCTCCTGTCCGAGGGCGTCAGAAGTCATCCTTCACCGCCCCGGAGGATGCGCGCACCGTCTGCGGCAGCAGGGTCAGGGTCGCCGCGTTGGTCGCAACCCGGCCGGCCAAGGTCGGCTGGTCAGCATCGAACAGGCGAACCCCGACGATCGCCGCGGCCTCGAACACGGCACCGATGGCGCAGCCCGGATCACCCTTCTCGACGCGGTGGATCAGCCCGCGCGAGACTCCGGCGCGCTCCGCCAGCTCCTCGACGGTCATGCGCCGCTCCGCGCGGCCGAGCCGGATCAGCTGGCCGAGCAGGATCGCGGCGTCGCGGCCGTAGCGGGAATAGGGTCGGGTCGCAGGCTTTGGCACAGGTATGATCCATTAATGGATCATATAGTACCACAGCGCCCTGTTTATGGAACAGGCCCGTAAGCCTGCTGCCGGAGCCTCACAACAGCGCCAGCACCTCGGTCCTGAGCTTCTGCATGTGGCCCAGCGTCGCGTCGGCGGTGTCGCCGGGGAAGCCGAAGTCGAGGCAGCCCACGCCCGCGTCGCGCAGCGCGCGGATGTCGGCGGCGATCTCCGCTGGCTTGCCCGAGAACAAGCGGCGCTCGCCGTCGCCGGCCAGCGCCGGCACACCCTCGCCATGGGCGGTGACACGCAGGGTCACGCCCACCGCGTCGGGATTGCGGCCGGCCTCCGCCGTCATCTTGCGCAGGCGCGCGACCTGGGTCTTGAAGCGCTTGAGGCTGTCGAGCGGGTTCTCGGGGTTGGTGCCGATCGGGTACCAGGCGTCACCAAGCTTGGCCGTGCGGCGCAGCGCCGGACCGCTCTCGCCGCCGACCCAGATCGGCGGATGCGGCTTCTGCACCGGCTTGGGCGCGAAGACGATGTTGGCGAACTTCACATATTCGCCGGCGAATTTCGGATCCTCGTTGGTCCACAGCTCCTTGAAGGCGGCGATGTATTCGTCAGTCACCTTGCCGCGGGCGGCGAAGTCGGGCAGCTGCAGCGCCTCGAACTCCTCCTTCATCCAGCCTGCGCCGATGCCCACGACCAGGCGACCACCACTGAGCACATCGATGGTCGACAGGATCTTGGCCGTCAACATGGCCGCGCGGTGTGGCACCACCATCACCGAGGAGACCAGACGCAGCTTCTTGGTCATGCCAGCGACGAAGGCCATCTCGGTCAGCAGCTCGTGACGGCCGCCACGCGAGCCCGACGGGAATTCGCCACTGGAGCTATAGGGGTACTTGGCGTCGATGTTGGTGGGGATTACCACATGGTCGCTGAAGGTCGCGTAGTCGTAGCCGAGCGCCTCGCCTCCGACCACAATGCGCGTAAGGTTTTCGACGCCGTAGAGCGCCCCGGCCGTCGGTGCGTTGAAGCCGATCTGCATGGCGTGCGCCCCTCCCAACATTGCGTCGTCGGCGGCGATACTACACGATGCGGCCCAAGGTAAATGGCGGAGCTGAGATGGCGTCGCGTTTTGACAGACCGCTGGACGAGCTGATGGCCGAAGCCGCGCGCATGCGCGACTCGGTGCACGGCCGGCTGATCACGTACTCGCGCAAGGTCTTCATCCCGCTGACCAAGCTCTGCCGCGACGTCTGCCACTACTGCACCTTCGCCGAGCGGCCGCATGCGACCAAGCCGGCCTATCTGTCGCCCGACGAAGTGCTGGCGATCGCCCGTGCCGGCCAGGCGGCCGGCTGCACCGAGGCGCTGTTCACCCTGGGCGACAAGCCGGAGCTGCGCTATCGCGCAGCAGAAGAGGCGCTGCAACAGCTCGGCTACGCCACCACCATCGACTACCTGACGGCGATGTGCGCGCTGGTGCTCAAGGAAACCAGCCTGCTGCCGCATTCCAACCCCGGCGTCATGACGCGCGAGGAGATCGCCGCGCTTCGCAAGGTCACCGCCAGCCAGGGCATCATGCTGGAGACCACCAGCGAGCGGCTGAGCGAGCGCGGTGGTCCGCATTTCGGCTCGCCCGATAAGCATCCCGCTGTGCGCCTCGAGACCATCCGCCTCGCCGGCGAGCTGAAGGTGCCGTTCACCACGGGCATCCTGATCGGCATCGGCGAGACGCGGCGGGAGCGCATCGAGTCGCTGGAGGCGATCCGCGACCTGCACGCCAGGTACGGGCACATCCAGGAAGTCATCATCCAGAACTTCCGCGCCAAGCCTGACACCAAGCTCGCCGACTCCGAAGAACCCGACCTGCCCGAGCTGCTGTGGACGATCGCCGTGGCGCGGCTGATCCTCGGCCCCGGCATGAACCTGCAGGCGCCGCCCAACCTCTCGCCTGGCGTCTACCAGAAGCTGGTTGGCGCCGGCTTGAACGACTGGGGCGGCGTCTCGCCGGTAACGCCCGATCATGTGAATCCCGAGGCGCCGTGGCCAGCGATCGCCGAGCTGTCGCGCCGCAGCGCCGAGGTCGGCAAGCTGCTGGTCAACCGCCTGCCGGTCTATCCGTCCTATGTGCGTGACGCCGACACGTGGCTTGCGCCGGAGATCGCGACGCGCGTGCGCCGGATGAGCGACGCCGAAGGCTTCGCGCGCGACGACGACTGGGCGCCGGGCAACACCGAGCCGCCGCCGACGCCGCTGGCGCTATCGCGCGTGGTCGACCCGGAGGTCGCGCGCATCGTCGAGCGGGCCACGTCGGGCGAGCGTCTTGATGAGACGCAGATCGTGCGGCTGTTCGCGTCGCGCGACATCGACTACCGCTACGTCAACCAGGCGGCCGACGCGCTACGCCGCTCGGTCAGCGGCGACGTGATCCGCTACGTCGTCAACCGCAACATCAACTACACCAACATCTGCTATTTCCGCTGCAAGTTCTGCGCCTTCTCCAAGGGGCGCACGCACGAGGATCTGCGCGGCTCGCCCTATGATCTCGATCTCGAGGAGATCCAACGCCGCGCGGTCGAGGCGTGGGATCGCGGTGCCACCGAAGTCTGCATGCAGGGCGGCATCCACCCCGACTATACCGGCGAGACCTATGTCGCGATCTGCCGCGCCATCAAGGCGGTGGTCCCTGACATGCACATCCACGCCTTCTCGGCGCTGGAGGTCACGCAGGGTGCGGCGTCGTCGAATAAGCCGATCCCCGACTTCCTCGCCGAGCTGAAGGAAGCCGGCTTGGGCACGCTGCCCGGCACCGCGGCCGAGATCCTCGACGACGAGGTTCGCCGTATCATCTGCCCGGACAAGATCAACACCCAGCAATGGCTCGACGTGCAGCGCGCCGCGCACAAGGTCGGGCTGCGCACGACCTCGACCATCATGTACGGCCATGTCGAGACGTCGCGCTCCTGGGCCAAGCATCTGCTGGCGCTGCGCGACCTGCAGGCCGAGACGGGCGGCTTCACCGAGTTCGTGCCGCTGCCCTTCGTGCACATGGAAGCGCCGATGTACCGGCTCGGCATGGCACGCAAGGGGCCGACCTTCCGCGAGGCGGTGATCATGCACGCCATCGCGCGGCTGTCGCTCCACCCACTGATCCCCAACATCCAGACGTCGTGGGTGAAGATGGGGCCGGCCGGCGCGGCGATCTGCCTGCAATCCGGCGCCAACGATCTCGGCGGCACCCTGATGAACGAGAGCATCTCGCGCGCGGCCGGCACGCAGCACGGCCAGGAATTCCCGCCGCACGAGATGGAAGCGCTGATCCGCTCGATCGGCCGCGTGCCGCAGCAGCGCGGCACGACCTACGGCACGGTCTCCGACGAACGCCGCGTGGCGTCCTTCAACGCCGGCGAGCTCGCGCCCGTCGTTCAAACCCCGCCGCGCAAGAGGCAGCGCGCCGCGGCGCGTTGATTCCCTACTCCAAAGGGGGGGGGAGCTACACCTCGAACCCGATGAACACGAACTGGCTGCCGTTCCAGGCGAAGGTTTCCTGGGTCCGATTGGGCAAGGGGTTATCGAAGTTCCACAGGATGATGCGCTGGACCTCGTCGGCGTCGGCGGTGATCGAGGTGGCGCCGGTGCCCAGAACGTTCAGGGTGAAGACGTTGCCGGCGGCGTAGCTGATCGACACACCCGAGCCGGCGCCGCCTAGCGCGTCGCCGATCACACCGCCGTTGTTGTCGGACACGCCGGTGCCGGGGATCCACCACTGGCTGGCGTTCTCGTCGGCGAAGCCGCCGAAGGCGATGATGATGTTGGTGCCGCCGGAGTCGAAGACGCGGTCACCCGTGCCGTCGCCTCGCACGACGTAGTAGTAGTCGTCGCCGCCGCCGCCGTACATCGTGTCACCGTTGCCGGCGCCGCCGTAGATGTAGTCGTTGCCCGTTCCGCCGGTGATCGTGTCGGTACCGTTGCCGCCCCACAGCGCGTCGTCACCCGAGCCGCCATCGATGCGGTCATTGCCGTCGGAACCCGAGATCACATCATGGTCGTTGCCACCGAACGCGGTGTCGGCGCCGATGCCGCCGAGGATGTAGTCGTCGCCGGCGGCGCCAGTGAGAATGTTGGCGCCGCCGGCATCGCTGATCAGGTCGTGGCCGTCGCCGCCGTTGACCGTGTCGTTGCCGGCGCCACCATAAATGCTGTCGTCGCCGATACCGCCGTAGAGACGGTTATTGCCGGACAGATCGATCAGGATGTCGTCGCCGTTGTCGCCATACACTCGGTCGTTGCCAAGACCACCGATCACCGAGTCGTTGCCGTCGCCGCCGTACAGGCTGTCGTTCCCCGCGCCGCCATCGATCCAGTCGTTGCCGGCGCCGCCGTACAGGGACTCGCCGGGATTGTGACCCCAAATGATGTCGTCGCCCGTACCGCCATTGACCCGCATCCTGACGTTGGCGCCGCCATTGGCCGCGTTCCACTGCCAGTAGGTCTCGCCCGCACTCGCGTAGGTCAGGTTGATCAAGTCGTTGCCGGCGCCGGCGTCGATCGTCTCGATGGCGTTCCTGCGGTTGCTGTTCTGGAACGCGTAGTCCTGGCCGCCGCCATTGATCGCGCCGCCCGGGGTGCTGGTGGTGTAGTCGTCCCAGACGAGGAGGTCGTTACCGCCGGTCATCACCAGCCTGTCGGCGGTGTTGCTGTTGCCGTTGCCCAGCCGGGCGTTGAGGCTGGTCCAGGTCCGGCCGGCGACCGAGTCGGTCGTCGCGTTGCCCGCCTGGTCATAGCGCGTGACGGTGATCGTGTAGGTCGACGTCGGGGCGCCGGCAGTGCCGTAGGTAAAAGTCGTCATGAAGAATGCGATATCCGAAAAAAGCAGTTGGCGATTAATGCACACGCCACCCCGGATATCATATATCTGATTGAACCATTACAATCAATAGAATCAATTATATAAAGATCAATATTGATGTTATTTGTAAGATATTTCAGCGGGTTGTGTCACGGGGAATGACACCATGCGGCGTCGGCCGGCACGGTTCAGAGCAGTTTGAGTGCACGGTCCGATTGCGTCCAAGCGGGCCTCGCCGAACCGCGGTGGCACCGCTTGCGCAGCTGCCGCCGGAGCGGCCGGCGCTCTACCCCTCGAACCCGATGAAGGCGAACTGGCTGCCGTTCCAGGCGAAGACTTCCTGGGTCTGGTTGGGCACGGTGTTGTCGGAGTTCCAGAGGATGATGCGTTGGACCTCGTCGGCGTCGGCGGTGATCGAGGCCGCGCCCGAACCGAGGATGTTCAGGGTGAAGACATTGCCGGCGGCATAGCTGATCGACACACCCGAGCCGGTGCCGCCCAAGGCGTCGCCGATCGTCGCGCCGTTGTTGTCCGACACGCCGGTGCCCGCCACCCACCACTGGCCGGTGCTCCCGTCCGAGAAGCCGCCGAAGACGACGATGGTGTTGGTGCCGCCTGAGTCGAAGATCCGGTCGCCCGTACCGTCGCCGCGCGCGAAATAATAGAAGTCGTCGTCGAGGCCGCCATACATCGTGTCGCCATCGCCGGCGCCGCCGTAGAGGTAGTCGGTGCCCGATCCGCCGTAGAGCGTATCGACACCGCCGACGCCCCACAGCCCGTCTTCGCCGACCCCGCCATCGACATAGTCGTTGCCGTCGAAGCCCGAGATCGCGTCGTTGCCGTCGCCGCCGTAGGCGCTATCGGCGCCGCTGCCGCCATAAATGTAGTCGTTACCGATGCCGCCGTAGAGCGTGTTGGTGCCGCCGGCGTCGCTAATCAGGTCGTCGCCATCGTCGCCCAGGATCGTGTCGTTGCCGGTGCCGCCATAGGCCGAGTCGTCGCCGATACCGCCGTAGAGCGTGTTGTTGCCCGACAGGTCGATCAGGATGTCGTTGTCGTCGTCGCCCTGCAGGCGGTCGTTGCCCTGGCCGCCGACCACCGAGTCGTTGCCAGCGCCGCCAAACAGGCTGTCGTTGCCCGCGCCGCCGTCGATCCAGTCGTTGTCGGCGCCGCCATAGAGGGTTTCGCCGGGATTGTGGCCCCAGATGATGTCGTCGCCCGCACCGCCGTCGACCCACATGCTGGCGTTGACGCCGCCATTGGCGAGATCCCACTGCCAGTAGACTTCGCCGGACGACTCGTAGGTCAGGTTGACCAGGTCATTGCCTGAACCGGCGGTGATGGTCTCGATGGCGCGGTTGCGGCTGCTGTTCTGGAAGGCGTAGTACTCGCTGGCGCCGTTGAGCGCGCCGCCGGGTGTGCTGGTGGTGTAATCATCCCAGGCGAACAGATCGTTGCCGCTGGTCATCACCAGGGTATCGGCGGTGCTGTTGCCGTTGCCGATACGGCCACTCAGGCTGGTCCAGGTCCGCCCGGCGACCGAGTCCGTCGTCGCATTGCCCGACTCATCGTAGCGCGTGACGGTGAGCGAATAGGTCGAAGTCGGCGCACCCGACGTGCCGTATGTGAAAGTCGCCATGACTAGACTACCGACACCCGCAATAAACGGTCAGCGGCTAATAGGGCGCCGCAGCCGTTAACAACTTACTTGATGCATGGCACAAAATCAACTCAATACCAATAACTTACACCAAACATGAGAAGTTATTTTTGAGCAATATCAAGGTGCTTCAATTGGCGCGTTGCGGCGCCACACCACGCCTTTCGACAGAGTATCGAAAAGAGAGTCGTCGATCCCGGTGTGAGCGGTGAGCGACACCCCGGGGCGGCATGCCGGAGCCCGTCTACCCGAGGCCGAATTGTCCCAGCAGGGTTCGTGTCCGGGTGCCATGCGACTGCGGCAAGCGCAGGAACATTTCGAGATCAACCGGGTGGTCGATATCCATGGCGATGCCGGGCTGGCGCAAGATGGTGGGCTCGATGCCCTGGGCCCGCGCCGCGTCGAGATGGGGGAAGTAGGAGTTCTCGCCGAAGCGCAGCGGCACCGATTCGGGCGGCGAGCAGGCCACCGCGTTGGAGCCTAGATCGTCATGCGCCGGTGAGATGGTGAAGGACGGCGCCGGCCTGTGCGCCGCCAGTACCGCGTCGATCTCCGGGGCGCGCACGGCGGGAATGTCGCCGGGCATGGTGATGAAGCCGCCTTTGCCCTCCCGCGCCAGGATGCGACGGCCAGCGACGACGGCGCCGGTGTGGCCCTCGCGCGCGCCCTCGGTCTCGACTCGCGCGCCCAGGCGCTCGGCCATCGCCTTCGCCCTGGGCTCCAGCGTGATCAGCATGATGCCCGCCAGCCGCGTCGCACCCACCACCGCGTCGAGCACGTCGGCGAGCATGGTCTCCGCAAGCAGGCGGCGCTGCTCGGGGCTGAGCAGCGGTGACAGCCGGTGCTTCGCGCCCTCGAACTCCTTGACCGGAATGACGGCCCAGATGTCGCTCATTGCCTGAGCGTATCCGCCGCCTCGAGCACAACGCGCGCCAGCGCCTCGCGGTCGTCGAGGCTCAGCATCAGCGTCTTCGCCGCCGTGACACGCGCGGCGATGCCAGCGACGCCGGCGGCATCCTCATGCTCGACGACATAGCCGTGGAGCAGATCGCCATAACGCTGCGCGACGCCCAGCGCCGTCGCGTCCATGCCCAGTTCGGCCATCATCTTCGCCGTCGGCCCCTTCACCGCCTTGCCGCCGATGATCGGCGACACCGCCACGACAGGCGCGCCACTCGACTGGATCGCCTCGCGGATACCGGGCACGGCGAGGATCGGCTCGATGCTGATGAACGGGTTGGACGGGCAAATGACGATGGCGCTGGCGGTGCGGAACGCCTCCGTCACGCCGGGCGCCGGCCGCGACACCGGCGCGCCGTCGAAGCTCAGCGCACGCACCACGGGCCGGCACTGCTGGCGCACGAAATAATCCTGGAAGTCGATCCAACCGCCGTCACTCAGCACGCGGGTCCGCACAGGCTCGTCGCTCATCGGCAGAATGCGCGCGCCGATGCCGAGCCGGGCGGCGAAGTCCGACGTGATCTGCGACAGCGCCTCGCCCGACCGCAGACGCCGCGTGCGCTCGACATGGACCGCGAGATCGCGATCGCCCAGCCGGAACCAATCCTCTCCGCCCAGCGCCTTGACGCTCTCCATGAACGACCAGGTCTCGTCGCGCCGGCCCCAGCCGGTGGCCGGGTTGTCGAGGCCGGCCAATGCGTAGGTCAGCGTGTCGATGTCGGGGCAGATGCTGAGGCCCAGATGCTCGAAGTCATCGCCCGTATTGGCGATCACCGTCAGGTCGCTCGCCGACAGCACGCGACTCAACCCCAACGCCAGCTTCGCACCGCCGACGCCGCCGGACAGCGCGACAATCATGAGTGGGAGCGCCGGCGTCCCGCCGGCTTTTGAATGCCGGCGGGACGCCGGCGCTCCCAGCAAGAGAAAATCATCGGAACATATCCTCGGACGCGGGCCGCACCAGCTCGTGGGCGTTGTTGTCGGGGCCGCTCCAGTGCAGGCCGCGCACCAGCACGATGGGCTGGCCCTCGGCGCCCTGGCCCTGCACCAGCGAAGCGGCGGCGGCGATCTCGTCGGCGTGGCCGGTGATGCTGACCTGCAGCACGCGGCCGAACAGGTCGGGGTTGCCGCGCAGATCCATCAGCGAGGGCAGGCCCGCCGCGCCGACCGCGACACCGCAGGTGCCGCGCCGCCAGGCGCGGCCGAAACTGTCGTTGATGATCACCGCCAGCTTGGCGCCGAAGCGCCGCGACAGCGCGGCGCGGAGTTTCTCGGCGCTGCCGTCGGGATCGACCGGCAGGAGCAGCGCCATCTGCGGTCCGTCGGGGTTCGCGACGTTGGACTGGTCGATGCCGGCATTGGCCATGACGAAGCCGAGCTTGTGCTCGACGATCAGCACGTTGGGTCGCGCGCGCACCACACGCACCGACTCCGAGAGGATCAAGTGGACCAGGCGCGGGTCCTTCTGAATCTCCGCCGCCAGCTTGATCGCCTCGTCTGACGGCGTAACGGTGGCGAGATCGACGCTACGGCCCTCGGCCTTGGACACGACCTTCTGCGCGATCACCAGCACGTCGCCGTCGCGTGGCGCCAGGTCGGCCCGGGCGATGCCGCCGGCGATGATCGACACGAGGTCGTCGCCCGCGCGCACCATCGGGATGCCCGGCAGCGCGCGGATCTCGATGCCGCTGGTGGCCATCAGCCGAATTTCTTGCGCAGGCGCGGCAGCACGTTCTCGCCATAGAGCTTGATGAAGCGCGCCTGGTCCGGACCCGGCGCGTGGAACACGAGATGGCGGAAGCCCAGGCCGACATAGTAGCCAACACGCTCGACATGCTCGTCGGGATCGTTCGACACGATCCAACGGCTGGCGGCGCGCTCCAGCGGCAGCGCGTCGGCCAGGCGCTGCATCTCCACCGGATCCTCGACCGACATCTTCTCCTCCGAGGTCAGCGCCAGCGCCGCCCAGTGACGTGTATCGTGCAGCGCGCGCTCGGTGTCGGTGTCGAAAGAAACCTTGACCTCGATCATGTGGTCGTAGGGCTTCTTGGCGTCGCTCGCCGCGGCGATGCCGGCGGCGACATTGGGCAGCAGGGTCTCGGTATAGAGCTCGCGCTTCTTGCCTGACGTGCAGATGAATCCGTCGCCCGAGCGGCCCGCGTATTTCGCCACCAGCGCGCCGGCGGCGGCGACATAGATCGGCACCGGCGTGTCGGGCCGGTCATAGATCGTGGCACTCTCGGTCTTGTAGTACTGGCCCTCGAATGTCACGCGCTCCTGGCTCCACAAAGTGCGGATCAGGTTCACCGATTCGCGCAGCCGGGCGAAGCGCTCCTTGAACTCGGGCCAGGGCTGGCCGGTCGACGGCACCTCGTTGAGCGACTCGCCGGTGCCGATGCCCAGGATCACGCGACCCGGGAACATCGCGCCCATGGTGCCGAAGGCCTGCGCCACGATCGAGGGGTGATAGCGGAAGGTCGGTGTCAGCACCGAGGTGCCCATCACCACCTTCGAGGTGCGTGCGCCCAGCGCGCCCAGCCAGGTCAGGGAGAACGGCGCGTGGCCATCGACATGCTTCCAGGGCTGGAAATGATCGCTGATGAAGACGGACTCGAAGCCCTGCTCCTCGGCCAGCACGGAGAAGTCGAGAAGCTGACGCGGGGCGAATTGTTCCGCCGACGCCTTGTATCCGAGCTTGAGCATCACGCCGCCCTCTCCGCTTTGGTCTGGCGCCGAAATCTATAGACTGGCGGCGGCGCAGCAACCAGACAAACTCGGGTATCCTCCATGCAGCTCGGTCCTGCCCTTCCGTTCGGCGATATCGGAAGGCGGTGGCCGGTCTGCTCTGATTGGGACGGCGGGCGTCCCGCCGGCTCATCTCATGATGCCGGCGCTCCCAAAGAGCCCGCCTACTCCAGCACGATGCGCGGGAAGTAGAACGAGACCACCCAGTTGGGCACGTCGACGATCGAGCTGATGCGCAGATCGGCGCAGACGCTGCACAGCATGTAGGCGTCGATCGCCGAATAGCCGAAACGGCGGCTCAGCAGCTCGACCATCTCCGACACCGCCATGCGCGCGCCGGCCATCAGGTCGGGACCGATGCCGGTGGTGACCTCGTAGCCCTTCTTGTCGAAGTGATCGGTGACCGGTCCCGGCGTCACGTAGCGCGGCATGCGCAGATTGGCGCCCTCTACCAGCTCGAACTTCAGCGCCACGTCGATCGGGCTTTCGATCGCCGTGCCGCAGACCTCGCCGTCGCCCTGCGCCGCGTGCGTATCGCCGACCGAGAACAGCGCGCCCTCGACCTCGACCGGCAGGTAGAGCTCGACACCAGCGGTGATGTCGCGCACGTCCATGTTGCCGCCGACATTGCGCGGCGGGATCACGCTGTGCAGGCCTGCGGCCGCCGGCGCGACGCCGATGGTGCCGGTGAAGGGCCGCAGCGGCACGCGGCCGCCCGGCCCGTACATCGCCGGCGTCGCGCAGCCCTTGTCGTAGTGCCAATGATGCAGGCGTGCTTCCGGAAACTGGTCGGCGAGCAGCCCGAAGCCCGGGATATTGCCGGTCCAGCCCCAGCCCGAGGGCTTGAACGACAGCACCGTGACCTTCAGCGCGTCGCCGCGCTTGGCGCCATCGATGAAGACTGGACCGGTGACCGGGTTGACCCGGCCGAGATCGAGCTTCTTGAGATCCTCGACGGTCGACTTCACCGAGAGCTGGCCCGACGAGGCATCGAGCGTCTCGAACTCGATGCTGGCGCCGGGCGCGATCGTCAGGACGGGCGGAAAGGCGTTGTTCCAGCCGTGATGGATGTGGTCCTTATGGATCGTGTGGCCGCCATGGGTATGCATCGCCCGTCCTCCTCGCTCACACGGCCACCGTCAGCGCGCCGTCGATCACCAGGTTGGTGCCCGATATGCGACTGGCCCTCGGGCTGGAGATGAACACGACACCGTCGGCGACTTCCTCGGCGGTGCCGAACTTGCCCGTCGGGTTGACCTTCAAGGTCGACTGGAAGAGGTCGGGCATGTTCTTCTCGATGGTCTGCCAGATGCCGCCTTCAAAATAGGTGTTGCCGGGCGACACGCAGTTCACGCGGATGCCCTTGCCGACAAGCTGCCGGCTCAGCCCCTTGGCGTAGTGGATCAGCGCCGCCTTGATGGCGCCGTAGGAGCCGGCGGCGAAATCGACCTCGAAGCCCGAGACGCTGGAGATCAGCACGATCGACGCGCAGTCCGATTTCTCGAGGAACGGCATCGCCGCCGCGACCGCGTTGACCGAGTGCATCATGTCGGTGCGGAACGACTTCTCCCAGCTCTCCGCCGAATCGCCGACGGCCAGCGCGCTGACATTGCAGACCAGCGCGTCGAGCCCGCCCAGGTCGACGGCGCTCGCCGTGATCCATCCCTTGAGCGCCTCGGGATCGGCGACATCGACCGCGCGGCCAAAGGCCTGCACGCCCTTGGCCTTGATCGCCTTGACCGCGGCCGCTACCTCGTCGGCGTTGCGCGCGCAGATCGAGACGTTGGCGCCTTCCGCGGCGAAGCCCTCCGCGATCGCCCGGCCGATGCCCTTGCTGCCGCCGGTGACGGCAACCCGCTTGCCCTTCAGCCCGAGATCCATGTCGGCCTCCTCTGGAACTCTCCGTCAGCAATGAGCGAGCAATTGGCGGGCCAACTCGATCAGGTATCCGCCAACGCCTTCAGCATACGGTCGCGCGCGGCGACGTCGCCTTCGTCGTGCACCGGCTGGACGCAGACATGCGTAGCGCCGGCCGTGAAATGGGCGCGCAGGCCGTACTTCACCCTGTCGGCGTCGCCCCACAGGCACATGGCGTCGATGAAACGATCGCTGCCGCCATTCGCCAGATCCTCTTCCGTGAAGCCCTCGCGCAGCCAGTTATTCCGATAATTCGGCAGCACCATGTAGCGCGCGAGTTCCTTGCGGCCCAGCGCCCGGGCACGGGCCGGGTCAGTCTCGATCGTGACCTTCTGCTCGACGGCCAGGATCTTCGAGGGGCCGAGGATCTTCGCGGCCTGGGCAGTGTGCTTGGGCGTGACGTTGTAAGGTACGGCGCCCATCGACAATTCGCCGCTCAGCGCCAGCATCTTCGGACCCAGCGCCGCGACCACGACCGGCAACCCGGGATTGTCCTTGTTGATGCCCTCGAGATAGGTACGCATGGCGCCCAACGGCTTGTCGTAGCGGTGGCCGCGCACGCCCTCGACCATCGGGATATGGCTGACGCCCAGGCCGAGGATGAAGCGATCACTGTAGAGCGCGTTGAGCGAGATCACGGCGCGTCGCGCGGTGAAGGAGTCGCGGGCATAGATGTTGGCGATCGAGCTGCCGATCACCAGTTTCTCGCTGGCGCTCAGCAGATACGAGGCTATCGACATCGACTCGAAGCCGCGCGATTCCGGATACCAGTAGGCCGAATAGCCATTGCCCTCGATGGTGCGCAGCAGCGCACGCAGGCCTGTGCCGTCGAGCTTGTCGACCGAATACCACACGCCCAAACGCCCGAGCTTCATCACGCGGCCCTCCCGAGGATCATGCGTCGCACAGGCTCCATGCTGCGCCCCTGAATATCCTGCGCCAGACCACGCAGGATGTCCTTGTCCTTCGCGGTCTTCACCGCGATCGAGAACTCGCAATGCGTGACCACATTGCCGTACCGGTCGGTCAGCTTCCTGGCGATCTGGTCGTAGGTGGCGATGGTGACGAAGGTGTGCAGCACGTCGTCGTTGATGTGTTGCGGCATTTCCTCCCAGCGCTGCGCGCGGGAGAGCAGCTTCAGCTTGTCGGCGAGATCGCCCAGGCCGAGATGCGCGAAGGCGGCGCGGTACTGCGGCGTCGAGGCGTAGAACGAGATGCGGGCGCGGGCGTCCTTCACCTTCGGCGCCAGCTCGGCCTCGGTCGCGGCGGCGACCACCAGCGGCTTCATGCAGACCTGGAAATGGTCGAGCGAGCGACCGGCGCGTGCCGCGCCCTCGCGGATCGCCGGCAGCATCACCTCTTCGATGTAGGACGGCGTGCACACCGGGTGCGCGCGCACGCCGTCGGCGACCTCGCCGCAGATGCGGCTCATGACCGGGTTCACCGCCGCGATATGGATCGGGATATCGGGATGCTCGATCGGGCCGGGATTGAACAGCGGCACCATCAGGTTGATGGTGTAGTGCTCGCCCTGCACGTCGAGCTTTGTGCCGTTCTGCCAGTGATCCCACACGGCGCGCACCGCACGCACATATTCGCGGATCCACGGGCCGGCGGGCGAGGCCTTCAGGCCGAAGCGCCGCTCGATATGCGCACGTACCTGCGTGCCCAGCCCCAGCACATGACGGCCGCGCGACAGCTTCTGCAGGGTCCAGGCGCTCATCGCCGTGACCGTGGGACTGCGCGGAAAGGCGATGGCGACCGAGGTGCCGAGCTTCAGCCTCTTCGTGCTCTGCGCCGCCAGCGCCAGCAGGATGAACGGGTCGTCCTTGGTCTCCTCGACAACCAGCCCGTCATAGCCGAGCTCCTCGAGCAGCGCGGCCTGCGCGCCGATGCTGTGCAGGTCCAACGGGATTTCCGGCGCGCGCAGGCCGGGATCGACCTTGCCCAGCGGCAACAGCGTCTCGAGCAGCACGTTCGGGCTCCACGGTCAGTTCAGGGTATCATTCCGAGCGCAGCGAGGAATCCAGGCCGACATTCTAGATTCCTCGCTGCGCTCGGAATGACAGACAAAGTCACGCCGGCAGACGCGTCGACTGCCAGGTGGTCATCTGCCACTTACCACCACGGTTGGCGTAGACCAGGGTGAAGCGCACGCCGAAGGCGTTGGGTGTGCCGTTCGAGGCGACCTTGATCTGCGCCTCGCCGGTCAGCACCACGGCACTGCCGAGATCCTGCGCCACGACCTTCGACGGCGTGACGCCGGTGTAGACCGTTGAGCCGGACTCCATGTTGCCGATCAGGCTCGCCTTGGTGTCCATGCGGGCCGAGGAGTGCGTGTAGATCAGATCGTCGGCGATCAGCTCCTTGAGCGTCGCGATATCCTTCTTCGCCATCGCCGCCATGCGCCTTGCGTCGAGGTCGATGATCATCTGTCCATTGCCGGCCATGGCTAATCTCCTCTTGGTCTTACTCCTACCGTCCCCCGGAGGGGGAAGGTGGCAGCGCGAAGCGCTGACGGATGGGGGATGCCTCAACGCGCTCCGCGTCTGTCTTCGACATCCCCCATCCGCCCTTCGGGCACCTTCCCCCTCCGGGGGAAGGTAACGGCTAGTTGTAGTTCAGCTTCAGGCCGGGCTCCGGCCATTGCATGACGCCGAGCTGCCCCTGGTCGGACAGCGTGATGTACGCGGTCTTCATGTCGGGGCCGCCGAAGCAGATGTTGGTGGGATAGATGTCGGGCATCTTCACCGCGCGCACGATCTCGCCCTTGGGCGAGATCTCGGTGATGAAACCCGTCGTCAGCGTGGCGACGCAGATATTGCCGCTGGCCATCACCGCGAGGCTGTCGAAGCGCGCTTTGCCGGGCAGGCCCATGATCATGCGACCGCCATGCGGCGCGTGGCCCGAGGGCTTGCGCACCACACCCGGCGCCTCGATGTCAAAGGCCCACAGCCGCGCCCCCTCGGTGTCGGCGACGTACAGCGTCTTCTCATCCGGAGACAGGCCGCAGCCATTGGCGCTGAGGATCGGATAGGCAAGGCAGGTGATCTTCGAGCCATCGGGCTGCGCATAGTACAACCCGCCGTGGTCGCGATGACGCGCGTAGCGCTTGCCGAGATCGGTGAAGTAGAAGCCGCCGGCCTTGTCGAACACCAGGTCGTTGGGCGCCGATAACTTGTGGCCGTCACACTCGTTGTAGAGCAGCGTCGCCGCACCGGTATTGCGATCGAGCCGCTGGATGGAGCCGAACTTGTAGTCGGGATGCGGCCCCTGCCCCATCGAAACGCCCTCGACATAGCGGCTGCCGCCGTTGTTGCAGAGGTAGAGCGCGCCATCGGGGCCGACCGCGAGCCCGTTGGGCCCGCCGCCGGCGGCGGAGAACAGCGAGACCTTGCCGTCCGGCGTCACACGCGAGCAGCGCTGGTTGCGGATCTCGGTGAGGATCACCGAGCCATCGGGCATCGCCACCGGCCCCTCGGGAAAGCCCAGGCCGGTGGCCAGAATCCGCACGTCGCTCATGATGTCCTCAAATGCTGATGTCGAGCAGGTTGTAGTCCTTGATCGACGCCTTCGCCGCCGCGTCCCAGGTGTAGCGCTCACCTGACTGGACATGCGGCTGGTAGGCGAAGGGCGTCTCGTGCGGGAAGCGCTGGCGGCGCGCGTCGATCGCGTAGCCCAGCATCTTCGCGCGTTCGTGGATGTGCTTGGCGTCGTAGACCGTGGGTTTGGCATGGAGGCCGCCGCCGTAAACGTCGAGCACCGACTTGCGACGATGGAAGCCGAAATTCAGCGTGACGCGCCAGTCCTTGCTGGTGTTGGCGAAGGAGCCGTGCACCGCCTGGCGGTTGGTGATGGCCACGTCGCCGGGCTGGCAGACGATCGGCACCGCGTCGGGCAGGCGGTCACTGCCGGCCGCCGCCATCATGCCCTTGATGTCGACCTTGTTGAGCTTGTGCGAGCCCGGGATCACCCACACGCCGTTGGCCGGGGTGCAGCCGTAGAGCTGGGCCATGGTGTTGAAACCGTGCGTGCCCTGGTCCCAATCGGGATGGTCCCAATGCGTCACGCCATCGCGATGCCAGGCGACCGAGGCGCCCAAGCCCGGCTCCTTGATGAAGATCGCCTCGTTGAACGGCGTGAAATCCGGACCGTTGATCGCCGCGGCGACGGCCAGCAACTGCGGATGGCCGTAGACGCGCAGATGCGCCTCGGAGAACTGCAGCGAGCCGAGGATGAGATAGACGATCTCCTTGGGCGCGTCGGCCGCCGCGTTGGGCTCGTACATCTTCGCGGGGTGGCGGCCATTGGCGAGTTGGGTGCCACCGAAAGGATCGCCCAGCGGCTTCGACCACAAGAGGTTCGGCGCCTGGCAATCGACGCTGAGCGCCGGCCGCCCCTTGGCGTCGACTGGCGAACCCTTCTCGCTCGGCAGGCGATCCAGGATGGATTTGAGATCGGCCTCGATATCGGCCAGCTCGTCCGCCTTCAGCACGCCTTCGAAGACGTAGAAGCCGCAACGCCAGTAGGCGTCGAGGATCGCGGGGTCGAGCCCACCGTCCGCTGTGAAGCGGATCGGCCCGCGATTGCCCAGCGCGTAGGCGCGCTTCTCGCCGGCTGCGAGATAGGCCCGCATGGCCGCTTCCTCGGGGCCATAGTCGACGGTGACCGTTCGCGCGGGCGCGTTCATGGCCGTCCTCCGTTTCCTCAGTCTTTGACCGAAGGATAGGGCCGCGTGGCGGCGCCTGACAATCGGCGCGGCTTGCCTTCCCTGGCAGGGCAGGCATGATGCCGCCAAGAACGAGAAGCACGCCCTTGGGAGGCGACGTGATGCGTGGTCGAGTAGTACCGCCGATTCGGGGGCGCGATGTATAGCTACATCGCGCGGCGTCTGGCGTTCGGCGCGCTGACCGTGCTCGGCGTCTCGATCATGGTCTTCCTGATCATGCGCATCCTGCCGGGCGATCCGCTGGTGGCGATCTTCGGCCCCGAGGGCATGAGCAAGCTCACCGAGGCGCAGCGCGCGCACTACATGGCCGAGCTGGGCCTGAGCGATCCACTGTGGGTGCAATACCTCGCCTGGGTGAAGGCGATCATCGCCGGCGATTTCGGCCGCTCCTTCTTCCGCTCCGAGAGCGTCGCCGAGATGATCATGCGGCGCGGCCCGCTGACCGCCGAGATCGCCATCCTCTCGGTGGTGATCTCGTGGATCGTCGGCATCCCCGTGGCGATCCTGAGCGCGCTCAAGCCCAACAGCGCCGCCGACGGCATCGTGCGCTTCTTCAGCATCCTGTTCCTAGCCGTGCCCGGCTTCTGGGTCGGCATGCTGATCGTGCTCGGCCTGCTGTTCTGGTTCGGCTACAAGGCGCCGCTGGTCGGCGTCTCGCTGTTCAAGGATCCGCTGGCCAACCTGCAGATCGTGATCGGCCCCGCCGTCGTGCTCGGCCTCGGCCAGGCCGCCTATATCGCGCGCATGGGTCGCTCGGCCCTGCTCGAGGTGATCCGCGAGGACTACGTGCGCACGGCGCGCGCCAAGGGGCTCAACAACCGGCTGGTGATCGCGCTCCACGCGCTGCCCAACGCGCTGCTGCCGGTCATCACGCTGTCAGGCGTGCTGCTGGGCCTCGTGCTGGCCGGCTCGATCCCGGTCGAGCGCGCCTTCGGCACGCCGGGGCTAGGCTATTCCATGTTCCAGGCGGTGAGCGAGCGCGACGTCTTTGTCATGCAGAACCTTGTGTTCCTCTACGCCGTGGTCTTCGTGGTGATCAACATCGCGGTCGACGTTACGATCGCTCTGCTCGATCCGAGGATTCGCTACCAATGACCGTGACCTCGGCCGACCCCAGCACGCCCGCCGCCGCGCCACGCCGCCGCTCGATCTTGAGCGGTGTGCTGACCTTGGCGCGCCGCTCGCCGATCTCGGCCTTCTGGGGCGTAATCGCCGCGCTGATCGTCTTGATGGCGCTCTGCGCCGATTTCGTGGCCCCCTACCCGCCGCTGAAATCCGACTTCCGCGCCATGCAGAAGCCGCCCAGCGAGAAGCACTTGTTCGGCACCGACCAGATCGGCCGCGACACGCTGGCCCGCGTGATCCACGGGAGCCGCACCTCGCTCACCGTGGCGATCGGCGCCGTGCTGTTCGGCACCACCTTGGGCGCGCTGTGGGGCCTGGCCTGCGGCTATTTCGGCGGCCGCTTCGACATGATCAGCCAGCGCATTATCGAGTTCCTGCAATCCTTTCCCGATCTCATATTGGCGATGGCCATCGCCATGGCGTTGGGCGGCGGGCTGGGCACGGTGATCGTCGCCATCGCCATCACCCGAATACCCTTCGGCGGCCGCGTCATTCGCTCGGTCGTGCTGTCGCTCAAGGAAATGCAGTACGTCGAGGCCGCCCGCGGCCTGGGCGCCTCCCACCCGCGCCTGATGTTCCGCCACATCCTGCCGCAATGCGTGGCGCCCTATCTCATTCTGGCGACCACCCACCTCGGCGTCGCCATCGTCATCGAGGCCTCGCTCGGCTTCCTCGGCGTCGGCATCCCGCCGCCGAATCCGACCTGGGGCAACATGCTGGCCGACGCGCTCAACGCCGGGCTGGTGCCGCCGTGGTGGCTGGTCTTCTTCCCCGGCGCCGCGATCACGCTGACCGTGCTGGCCTTCAACCTGCTCGGCGACGGCATCCGCGACCTGCTCGATCCGAGGCTGCGCGGGGCGGTGTAGGCGTTTAGGGGACTACGCCACGTGGCGCCCTTCATCCCGGAATCCACGATCGCGAAACTATAAACGCGCAAACGCGAGCAACGGCCCTATGTCGTGCTCGTCCGCTGCGCGCAATGCTTTCACATAGCGTCCGCGCAACGTGCCGGTGTCGCCAAGGCTGCCGCCTCCCCAAGTAAAGGGAGTACCACCAAGACTCTCGACGAGAAGATCGGCCATCAGCCGCGAGTGCCGCCCGTTGCCATTAGGAAAGGGATGAATGAAGACCAGCCGATGGTGGAAGCGAACCGCGATCTCATCCGTTGGGTATGTCTTGTGTTCCACCCAGTAGCGGACATCGCCCATCAACTGGGCCATTTCGGCGCCTACGCGGTAGGCCTCGATCCCGATGTTGCGCTCGGTGGTACGATAGACGCCCGCCCACTTCCACACGTCGCCGAACATTTCCTTGTGCAGCCGCGCCGCGAAGTCGGGAGACAGCAGCGCCGCCAGCTGGCGATTGCGCCGACGGCGCGCCCATGCTGCGCCACCAGTGATGTTCTCCTCCTCGGCGAGGTTGAGATCGCGTCGGTTCGTGATCCAGCTCTGCAAGAGTTGTTCGCGTTCCTCCACCTCCAGCGGCGTCGCGTCGTCGGGCTCCCGGAAGAGATCGCTCATGTCTCGTTCCAGAGGTCGCGGTCCTTGAGGGAGCGGGCATACTCCTCGATCCGCTCTTCCATCGTGGCGTCGCCAGTCTCCTGCGCCTCCAGCCTCATCGAATGGGCGACGCGCCTCAGATCGCGCATCGCGATCCTGCGCGCACGAATCTTCACGGCTTCTTCCAGTGAACTGTTGGGCACGAGAGCGTAGACGAGCGTGCAATCAAGCGCCTCGGCGGCTCGGCGCAACGAACTGAGCTGGATTGACTCGAGGCTCTCCGATTTTTCCAGCGCTTCGACGCTCTGAGGCCGCACGCCCAGGCGCCTCGCCATCTGCACGCCCGTCATCCCGAGCGCCTCGCGAATGGCGCGGATCCACCCTTTGGGCGGCGGCCTGAAGCGGTCCTCGGGCTTAAGTGCCGAAAGACGCTCATCAATTCGACGGCGCGCCAGCTCGTTTAACCGATTTTTCATATCAAAGCCTGATTCATATGGAATTTAATCAGACTATAGGATGATTAATGTAAAAACAATATCATATCATAGACTGATGACTTCCGATCAGAATCAGCCTTTGATCTGATTTTCGGGCTCGAAAGGCTCAATAACTCAAGTGGCGGCGCCGTTGCCCAGCGGCACCTTCACGCCGCCGTCGTGCAGGTGGCACGAGGCGAAGTGGCCGGGCACGACTTCGCGCAATGTCGGCACGTCGACCTTGCAGCGGGGCATCGCGTAAGGACAACGCGTGTGGAAGTGGCAGCCCGGCGGCGGGTTGATCGGGCTGGGCACGTCGCCGGTGAGGATGACGCGCTTGCGGCCGCGGGCGCTGGCTTTGGGGATAGGCACGGCCGAGAGCAGCGCTTCCGTGTAGGGATGCAGCGGCATCTCGAACAGGCTGGTCTTGTCGGTCATCTCGACGATGCGGCCGAGATACATCACGGCGACGCGGTGGCTGATGTGCTCGACCACCGCCAGGTCGTGGGCGACGAACAGGTAGGAGAGGTTGAATTCGTCCTGCAGATCCATCAGCAGGTTGATGATCTGCGCCTGGATCGACACGTCGAGCGCCGAGACCGGCTCGTCGCCGACGATCAGGTCGGGGTTGAGCGCGAGCGCTCGCGCGATGCCGATGCGCTGGCGCTGGCCGCCGGAGAACTCGTGCGGATAGTTGCCGATCGCCTCGGGCCGTAGGCCAACGCGATCGAACAGCGCGGCGACCTTCTCCTGGCGCTCCTTCGGTGAGCCGACGTCGTGGATGATCATCGGCTCGCCGACGATCTCGCCGGCGCTCATGCGCGGGTTCAGCGAGGCGTAGGGATCCTGGTAGATCATCTGCATGCGCCGGCGATAGGGCAGCAATTCGGCGCGCTCCAGATGGGTGATGTCCTCGCCACCGATACGGATCGAGCCGTCGGTCGGTTCGAGCAGACGTAGTAAGGTGCGGCCGACCGTCGACTTGCCGCAGCCGCTTTCGCCGACCAGCCCCAAGGTCTCGCCGCGCTTGATCTCGAACGACACGCCGTCGACCGCGTAGACGTGACCGGAGACGCGCGAGAACACGCCCCGGGTGATCGGGAAGTGCTTCTTGAGGTCCTGGACCTCGAGCAGGGTCTCGCTCATGGCGCGCCTCCCGCCAGCACCTTGTCGGCGTGCCAGCAGGCGATGTGATGCCCGGGCCGATACTCGGTCAGCGACGGCGTCACGCGCGTACATTGATCGGTGGCGAAGCCGCAGCGCGGCGCGAAGCTGCAGCCCGGCGGCAGGCGGAACAGCGAGGGGACCATACCCTTGATCTCGTTCAGCCGGGGGCGAGTCCGGGTCTTGCTGGCCGCGACATCAAGCTGCGGGATCGAGCCGAGCAGGCCCTTGGTGTAAGGATGGCCGGGATTGTCGAACAGCTCCGCGGCGCTCGCCTCCTCCACCTTACGGCCGGCGTACATCACCACGACGCGGTCGGCGTTCTCGGCGACGACGCCCATGTCGTGGGTGATCAGGATGATCGCCGTGCCGAAGGTCTCCTGCAGCTCGCGCATCAGGTCGAGGATCTGCGCCTGGATGGTGACGTCGAGCGCCGTGGTCGGCTCGTCGGCGATCAGCACCTTGGGATTGCACGACAGCGCCATGGCGATCATGACGCGCTGGCGCATGCCGCCCGACATCTGGTGCGGATAGGCGTGCGCGCGCTTCTCGGGCTCGGGGATCGATACGCGCCTGAGCATGTCGACGGCGCGGTCCCACGCGTCCTTGCGCGACAGGCCCTGGTGCAGGGCCACTGCTTCGGCGATCTGCTTGCCCACCGTGTAGAGCGGGTTGAGCGACGTCATCGGCTCCTGGAAGATCATCGAGATCTCGTTGCCGCGGATGCGCTCCATCTCCGCCGCGCTCAGCTCCAGCAGGTTGCGCCCCTCGAAGCGCACCGCGCCGCCGACGATGCGTCCCGGCGGATTGGCGACCAGGCGCAGGATGGAGAGCGCCGTGACGCTCTTGCCGCAGCCCGACTCGCCGACGACACCCAGCGTCTCGCCGGCTTTCAACGAATAGGACACGCCGTCGACGGCGCGCACCTGGCCGATGGCAGTGAAAAAATGCGTCTGCAGATCCTCGATCTGCAAGACCGTTCGCGCCGACGCTTCCGTCACGCCGGTCGGTACCACCGACGCTTCCTCGCGAGCATTCAACGCGAGACTCCTTGAAAATTATCGTGTTAGCCTTGGCCCACAAACGGGATGGACAAAGCCATCTGAGCACACTGTGCGCGGTCCGCGAAAGACCAAATGGGAGGATGAAGCAATGAGCAAGAGCTCCAGGCGTGCGAATCAGGGTCGTCGCCAATTCCTCAAGGGCGCGGCGGCGCTGGGTGGCGTCAGCGTCTATGGCTTGCCCTGGGCAGCCTGGGCGCAGGGCGTGCCCAACGAGTTCGACGGCTCGAAATTCCAGCTCGCCGCCCCCGAGCCGAACCCGAAGAAGGGCGGCGTGCTGCGCTACGGCATCACCATGCGCCCGCCGCACTTCGACTTCCACCAGTCGGGCACCATCAACAGCCTGGGCAGCCAGGGCTGCATGTTCGACAACCTGGTGCGGCGCGATCCGCGCGACTCGGGCAAGACCATCATCCCCGATCTGGCGCATAGCTGGGAGATCGCCAAGGACGGCAAGACCTTCACTTTCCATCTGCGCAAGGGCGTGCAGTTCCACGACGGCGCCGAGCTGACCTCGGAGGACGTCAAGGCCACGTTCGACCGCATCGCCAAGCCGCCACAGGGCATCAGCATTCCGCGTAGCCCGCTCTTCGCCGCGGTCAGCGAGATCGCCGCGCCCGACAAGCACGTCGTGCAGTTCAAGCTGTCGGCGCCCCGTCCGGCGCCCTTCATCATGGGCGCCATCGCCAGCGGCTGGAACGGCATCGTGCGCAAGAAGACGCTGGAGGACAACCAGTACAACCTGCGCCGCGTGCAGGACATCCCCGGTACCGGCCCGTTCAAGAGCAAGCGCCGGGTCGAGAACGAAGTCTGGGCGATGGAGCGGCACCCCAACTACTGGAACAAGGGCCTGCCCTATCTCGATGGCGTCGAGTTCTATCACGCCCTGCCCTTCTCGCCCGAGCTGGGCTCCGGCCTGCTCTCGGGCCGTACCGACTACGCCCGCCTGCTCGATCCCGGCTCGCTGCGCCGCGTGAAGGCGACGCAGGGCATGTCGGGCACTGACTTCTACCAGTCGGTCATCCAGGCGACCTGGATGAACAACAAGAAGAAGCCGATGGACGACCCGCGGGTGCGCCGCGCCTTCCACCTCGTGCTCGACAAGCCGGTGCTCGTCGACGTGGTCAAGGACATCGCGCCGATGATGGTCGGCGGCTTCATCTATCCGTTCTCCGATGTCGCCACACCGAAGGCCGAGCTCGAGAAGCGGCTAGGCTACCAGCCCAACCCCGACGCCTCGATCAAGGAGGCCAAGGCGCTGATGAAGGCGGCGGGCTACGAGAAGGGCATCACCGGGCTGGACTACCTCGTGCGCGAGGTGGCGAGCTTCAAGCTGTGGTCGCAGGCCATCCAGGCCATGCTGCAGCAGACGCTCAACGTGCAGAGCACGATCCGCACCGCCGTGGAGTCGGTGTGGTTCGACGACGTGCGCACCGGCAAGTTCGACCTCGCCGTCGGCGCCATCGTCTCGACCCTGCTCGACCCCAGCGACTACTTCAACGCCTGGTACAAGAAGGACGGGCCGCAGAACTACTCGAACTGGGATAACCCGAAGTTCGCCGCCCTGCTGCCGCAGATCGATTCGGAGGTCGATCCCGCCAAGCGCCTCGCCCTGATCCGTCAGGCCGAGATGATCATGGAGGAGGATCCGCCGCTGCTGCCGATGTCCTGGGAGAAGATCAACGACGGCTGGTACAATTACGTCAAGGGCCACCGGCCGAATGACTATTTCGGCATCTACGACGTGGTGCGCCTCGACACGTTCTGGCTCGACAAGTAAGGGGACCGCCGGCTCTTCCGTTAGAGTTCCATGGTCGATATCGACGTACTGATCGTAGGCGGTGGTCCGGTCGGACTCACCGCCTCGATTTTGCTCTCACGGCACGGCGTGCGCTCGCTGTTGGTCGAGCGTCACCCCGGTACCGCCATCGTGCCGAAGTCGCGCGGCATCAACGCGCGCACGATGGAGATGTACCGACAGTGCGGTCTGGAGTCGGCGATCCGCGGCGCCGGCCTGGCCACCGAGCGCACCGGCCTGATCGTCTGGGCCGAGACTCTCGCCGGCAAGGAGATCGAGCGCCGCGTGCCCGGCCGCGCCACACCGGCCAACATGGCGGTGACGCCGACCCGCAATTGCCTGTGCGCCCAGGATGACCTCGAGCCGGTGCTACGGCGCTTTGCCGAAGACTCCAAACTGGGCGAACTGCGCTTCAGCACCGAGCTGACAGCGCTGACCTATGACGACAACGGCGTCAGCGCCGTGCTGCTCGATCGTGCGAGCAACACCGAGCGCGCCATCCGCGCCCGCTACCTGATCGCCGCCGATGGCGCGCAAAGCCGCGTGCGCCGCCAGCTCGGCGCGCGCATGGTGGGCGAAGAGCGTATCTACGATAGCGTCAACATCCTGTTCCATGCCGATCTGACGCCATGGGTCGAGCATCGGCCGGCGGCGCTCTACTTCATCGAGCAGCCGGAACTGCGCGGCACCTTCCTGACCATCAATGGCACGGATCGCTGGGGCTTCCTGATCCACAGCCTCGAGCAATACGGCTTCAAGCCCGAGGACTTCACGCCCGAGCATTGCACACGGCTGGTGCGCCAGGCTGCCGGCGTGCCGGACCTGCCGGTGTCGATCCTCGGCGTCTCGCCCTGGGTGGCCTCGGCGATCGTCGCCGACCGCTATCGCGACGGCCCCGTCTTCCTCGCCGGCGACGCCGCGCACGAGATGCCACCGACCGGCGGCTTCGGCCTGAACACCGGCGTGCAGGACGTGCACAACCTCGTCTGGAAGCTCGCCGCCGTGCTGCGCGGCGGCGCCGATCCGGCGCTGCTCGACAGCTATCATCCGGAGCGTCAGCCACTGGCCGAGACCATCACCCGCGCCAGCCTCGCCAACGCGCTGTCGATGGGCCGCACGAATCGCGTCACCTCGGCCGTGCTGCCGCGCCGCGAGTTTCTCAACGAGCAGGGCCTGATCTTCGGCATCGCTTACACGTCGAGCGCGGTGATCCCCGACGGCACGCCGCCGGTAACCGTCGCCGATCCCACCACCGAGTACGCACCCAACGCCCGCCCCGGCAGCCGCGCGCCGCACGTGCGGCTCCAGCGTGGCAACGAGAGCCTCTCGACCATCGACCTGTTCCGCGCCCACTTCACTCTGCTCGCCGGCAAGGACGGCCAAGCCTGGATCGACGCCGCGCGCCAGATCGCCTGGCCGTCATGGCCGCCCCTGCTCGCCTACCGCATTGGCCACGACCTCATCGATCCCGACGGCAACTGGCACACCGTCTACGGCGTGCAGCCCGATGGCGCCGTGCTCGTCCGCCCCGATGGCTACGTCGCCTGGCGCTGCGCCTCGGCTGTGCGCGACGCGCAACACAGTTTGTCCGAGGTCGCGACACGGCTACTCGGCCGTGCGTTGCAGCCGGTACCCTCAGGCGACTAGCATGCGCGTCGGTATCGCGGCTTTGGTGGCGCTCGTTGTAGGCGCCTGCGCCGAATCATCGGCGTTGCCGTCATCGCCGCCACAGAAGAACTTCGAGTGGGTGTTCTTTGAAATCGGCAGCGCCCTACTTTCCGCGCCAGAGTTAATGAAGCTCGACTCCTTCGCAATCGATGCTCGGGCGCGCGGTGGCCGCTTGTGCATTACGGCGCATGCGGATCGTTCGGGTCCGCCGGCTTACAATATGGAACTGTCCCAGCGTCGAGCTGAAACCGTGCGCAATGAGCTAGTACGTCGAGGCATGCCGACCGAGAGTCTCGAGATTCGCTGGCGTGGCGAGACCCAGCCGATGGTCACCCCCCAGGATGGCGCCCACGAACGACAGAACAGGCGTGCAGATATACTCTGGTGCTGAGGACGAAGCAGTTCCCTATTATCTGCTGGACTCCAATCAAAGGACCAAAAGATGAAACTCGCGTTCTCCCCCGCCTCGCCCTACGTGCGCAAATGCACGGCCTGCGCCATCGCGCGCGGTATCGACTCCCGGATCGAGCGGTGGAAGGTGGGCACGACCGATCCGGCGCTGCTGGCGCTGAACCCGCTGTCGAAGGTACCCACCCTGGTCACCGACGACGGCATGATGCTCTACGACAGCCCGGTGATCTGCGAGTACCTCGACAGCATCGGCGACGCGCCCAAGCTGTTCCCCGCCGCCAGCCCGGCTCGGTGGAACGCGCTGCGCCAGATGGCGCTGGGCGACGGCATCCTCGACGCCACCCAGCCGCGCCGGCGCGAGCTCGCCCTGCCGCTCGATGACGGGCGCAAGGCTTACATCGCCGTCCAGCAGGCCAAGGTGACGAACGCGCTCGCCGTGCTGGAGAAGGAAGCCGGCACCCTGGGCGCGCTGACCACGATCGGCGAGATCACCATCGGCTGCGCGTTGGGCTATCTCGACTTCCGCTACGCCAACGAGCCGTGGCGGCCGGGCCATCCCCAGCTCACCGCGTGGTACGAGCGCGTGGTCAAGCTGCCACCGTTGGCGCAGACGATGCCGGTGGGCTGAGTCTTCCTGGGACCGCCGGCGTCCCGCCGGCATCATACGAAGAGCCGGCGGGACGCCGGCGGTCCCATCAAGACGCGGGCGCGCCCATCACATAGGGCTTCAGCGCGGCGTACATCAGCGCGTGCGTCGGCGTCGGCACGCCGAGCTTGCGGCCCATCTCGACCACCTTGCCGCCGAGCCAGGGCAGCTCGATGCGATTGCCGCGGTCGAGGTCGATCGCCATCGACGCCTTCATGGTCGGCGGTGCGTTCTTGTTGAAGCTCAGCATGCGCTCCAGCGTGTCGGCGGGCAGCGCGGCGCCACTGGCGCGGCCGACATCGATCACCTCCTGATAGGCGGCGATGAAATGCGGGCGCATGTCGGGATCATCGCGCAGCTCGCCGATCGGCCGGCGCGTCAGCGCCATGACGCTGGCGTTGGTCGCCAGCAGGATGAACTTCAGCCACAGCTCGGTGACGATCCGATCGCTCAGCACCGTCTCGAAATTGGCCTTCTGGCAGAGCGCGAGAAAGGCCTCGCCGCGCGGCGTGCGCCGGCCGTCGAGCTCGCCGAAGATGATGCGCATGAAGGTGCCGACCTGGCGGATCACGCCGGGCGCGGCGATCGACGCGCTGATCTGCGCCACGCCGCCCATCACCGCGTCGGGCCCGAGGATCGGCGCCAGGCGCTCGGCCGCGTCGATGCCGTTCTGCAGCGAGATCACCGCGGTGTCGCGGCCGATCAGCGGCTTGATGCGTGCGCCCGCGCTCTCGACATCCCACATCTTGACGCAGAACAGCACGATGTCGACCGGACCGACGGCCGCCGGATCGTCGCTCGCCTGCGTCGGCACGATATGCATGTCGCCACGCCCGCCTTCCAGTCGTAGGCCGTTCTCCCGCATCGCCCGCAGATGCGCGCCGCGCGCGATGAAGGTCACATCGGCGCCGGCCTTGGCTAACGCCGCGCCAAATCCGCCACCCACGCCGCCGGCGCCGACGACCGCGATCTTCATGGTTTTTCTCCGCTTTCTGACGATCCAACTCTAGGCGGTCACGGCGTCCACCAATAGCGGGTGACGTGGAAAAAGATCGGTGCCGCGAAGATCACCGAGTCCAGCCGATCGAGGATGCCGCCATGGCCCTCGATCAGGTTGCCCCAGTCCTTGACGCCCAGATCGCGCTTGATCGCCGACATCACCAGCCCGCCGCAGAAGCCCATCAGGCAGATGATGAAGGCCAGCAGGCCGGCGTGGAACACGCTGAACGGCGTGATCCACCACAGCGCGGCGCCCAGCGCCGTGGCGCTGGCGACGCCGCCGACGAAGCCCTCGACCGTCTTAGACGGCGACAGTGACGGCGCGATCTTGTGGCGGCCGAACAGCTTGCCCCAGACATATTGCAGCACGTCGCTCGACTGCACGACGATCACCAGGAAGGCGACCAGCAGGAACTGGCGCCCCTCATAGCCGGGGATCGGCAGCATCATGATCGCCGGCACGTAGGAGACGCAGTAGATGCAGACCATCATGCTCCACTGCGTCTCGGAGATGCGCTCGAGGAAGCGCGTGGTGTCACCGCGCAGCACGGCGATGATCGGGGCTACGAGGAAGGCGTAGACCGGGATGAAGATCGAGTAGAGCCCGTACCAATCGACGGCGATCAGCACGTATTGCGCCGGCAGCACGATGAAGAAGACGCCGGCGAGCACGAAGTGATCGGCGCTGCGCGTCTGGATGAGCGTCAGCATCTCGCGCAGCGCCAGGAAAGAGCAGATCGCCATCAGCACGATGATGGCGATGCCGCCCAGCAGCACGGCCACGCCCATGAAGGCGACCATCACCCACCAGGCGCGGATGCGGGCATTGAGGTTCTCGATGGTCGGGCTGATCACGCCCTGCGCGCGGCTGCGGCGGTCGAGCGCCAGGCCGATCGCCGTGGCGATCACCAGCAGCACGCCGACGCCGACGAACAGCAGCACCGTGTGTTCGGTGGCCGTCACGGCGCGATCTCCGCGGCGGCACCGGCGCCGGAGCCGAGGTGACGCGGCGCCAGGGACAGCAGGCCATCGCGCGCGCGGGCGAGGAAGGCCTCGCGCGTCTCCTCCTCCCGCAAGGTCATCGGCGCGCCGAAGCTGACGGTGCACAGCAGCGGGATGGGCAGGAACTCGCCCTTGGGCAGCACGCGATTGAGATTGGCGATCCACACCGGCACGCACTCGACGTCGCGGCGCATGTGGGCCAGCCAGAACAGGCCGTTGCGCAGCGGCAGCAGCTTCTCGTCGGTCATGTTGCGCGTGCCCTCGGGGAAGACGATCAGCGAGGATCCCTCGTCGAGCGCCGCCTGCATGCGCGCGATCGCCTGGCGCGGATCGCCGGCGCGCGGGATGGTGACGGCGCGAAAGACGCGGTCGACGACCCAGCGGCGCGCCTTCGAGGCGTACCAGTAATCCTCGCCGGCGATCGGCCGCGTCGTGCGTCGGATGTAGCGCGGCAGCGAGGCCCATAGCAGCACGAAGTCGCCATGGCTGGTGTGGTTGGCGAAGTAGATGCGCTGGCGCGCTTCAGGGGCGCAGCCCTTCCACAGCGCCTGCGCGCCGGTGGCCAGCCGCGCCGCCTCGATGATCGCGGTCGCCGCCGTCTCTTCCAGGAATGTGCGCCGCATCAGACCGTCAGCCACCCCGCCGCGAGCATCGCCGTGATCTGCAGTATGGCGGTGATTGCCTGCAGCCGCAGCAATCGCAGGCAACCTTTGGCGCGATCGGCCATCGGCCGGCCGGCACGATCTGGCTTGATCAGGCCCAACGCGATGAGTGCCGCATCGAAGCGCGAGGCACCGTCGTTGTGGCCGGCCATGCGGCGCAGCGCGGCGGCATCGAAGGCCACGCGCAGCGCCAGCAGCGTCTCGATCAGACCCAGCACGACGGAGAGGGTCAGCAGGGCCAGAACGACCGCTGACGGCTTGTGCAGCACCGCGAGCGCCGGCACGGCCAGCGCGCCCGCGACGGTGAGCGGTGCGGCGACGCCGTGGATCAGGCGACCCTGGTCCAGCAGATCGGCCAGCGTCTCCTCGGTCATGGTGCCACCGGCACCGGCGGCAGGACGCCGGGCTCGAGCACGATACGCGGTTTGGCGGCCCGCACCATCGCCACCGCCCGTGTCGCGTCGGCCGCACGGCCGCTCAGCAGCAGCCAGCCGGCGATCGCCGCGGCGCTGCGGCCATAGCCCAACGCGCAGACCACGAGCACCGGACCGTCGCGACGCAGCGCCTCGATCGACGCAGCCGCGTCTTCGATCGCCGCGCGATCGAGCGGCACCAGGTCGAGGGCGGGATGCGCGCGCACGACGTCGAGGCCGCGCGGCGCCGGCAACTCGGCGCAGAGATCGACGACGCGCCGCGTCGACAGCGCCGTCAGCTCGTGGCGCAGCGGCATGCGGCCGATCCACACGCCGTCGGCGACATGCACCGCCGGCGGGTCGTTGCGCGTCCATAGCCGCGCGTTGATCCAGGCGCCGATGCGATAGGGCAGGAAGAGCCACCGCGCCGCCATGCCCTGCCGTCCCTCGCCATCCTTCTGGAACGCCGCGACGCCCAGGAAGGCGTAGGCCGCGGCGACCAGGCCGAGCGACAGCGCCGGCCACAGCAGCCAGTATCCCGCGCCGCCCAACGCCGGCGCCAGAGCCGCGGTGGCGATGGCCGCGATGGCGTAACGCAGCGCCAAAACGCGGCGGCGCGGGATTTCCGTCAACCCGGGGCGCGCGAGCGGTGCGCGCGCTTGCCACGGCCAGAACCACACGACCAGTGCGCCCAGTAGCGCGCCAGTCGGCAGGTCGATGAAATGATGCTGCCAGGTCGTCAACACCGAGAGCGCGACGATCCAGAACCATGCATGCACCAGCCAGCGCCAGCGCGGCGCGACATGCCGGCAGTAGAAGTCGGTCAGCACCACCGACAGCGCGACATGCAGCGAGGGCGCCTGGTTGAACGGCCTGTCGAAGCCGCCCAGCACCTCGAACAGTAAGCCCGGCAGACCGTCGGTCGGCGGCCGCTCGAAAGTCATACGCAACGGGAAGAGCACGAAGCAGGTCACGGCGATCACCTGCGCGGTCAGCAGGCGACGCACCTGAATGCGCAACTCGTCCTCGTCGCGGCAGACGAAGAACGAGGCGGCGTAGAAGGCGTTGATCGACCAGTAGGGCAGGATGCTCCAGGCGAGGAACGGGATGTGGCGTTCCCAATCGAGCACGACCGCGCCGACATCGCCGCGCCGGCTGGTCAGCCAGTTGGCGCCGCCATAAGTGGCGTAGAAGAACACCGCCGCGATCGCCAACCACAGCAGCGCCTTGCGCCAGGGGCGCGCTGCAGTCATCGCCGCGTTCATACCTTCCCCCGGAGGGGGAAGGTGCCCGAAGGGCGGATGGGGGATGTCGAAGACGGACTCCTGCGTTCGTCTTCGACATCCCCCATCCGTCGCGCTGCGCGCGCCACCTTCCCCCTCCGGGGGAAGGTAGAGATGAGTCGACGTCGCTCATGAAGGCCCGCGCCGGCGCGCGAGGCTGACGGTGAAGATGCCCCAGCCGTCGATACGCTGATCGATCTTCTCGAAGCCCGCGTCGGCCACGAGCTGGTCCATCTCCTCCTGCGTGCGCCGGCGCATCACCCAGGCCTGGCCCTGGCGATGGCTGGTGAGCGCGCGCGCGATCAGCTCAAGCTGCGGATGCCAGGGCTGGCCGGTGTAGACCAGATAGCCACCCTCGGGGATCGCGCTGGCCATGCCCGCGAGCGAGCGGCGCACCAGCTCGTTCTCGGGGAAGAGTTCGTAGAGGCCTGAGACGATGCCCAGAGTCGGCGCCGGATCGAGACCCTGGAAACTCGCGGTCGAGAAGGCATCGGCCTGCACGAAGCGGGCGATGTCCTGCAATGCCTTGCTCTGGATCAGCGTCTGGCCGGCCTCGACGTTGATCGGGCTGTAGTCGCGCAACAGGATCGAGTCGGGGCGCTGCACGCCCTCGGTCAACGCCTCCAGCACGTAGCGGCCGTGGCCGGCGGCGATGTCGAGGATGTGCACGGGCTGGCCGTCCTTGCGCAGCTTCACCATGGCCGCGCGGATCATCTCCTCGGCGTGGACCTTGCGCTGGCGGATGCCGCGCCAGCCGATCGAGGCGAGATAGATCTTGTCGACCAGGCGGCCGATCGGCCCCAGCCCTTCCGGCGTGTTGCGATAGACGTAGTCGAGGCTGGAGCCGGAATCGAAGCCGGTGTCGTGGCCGACCTTGATGCCGCGCGAAAACAGGCCACCGACCTTGAGCCAGAAGCGCGTCATCGCCCAGTAGATGCCGCGCGCGGTGCCCAGCGACAGCGGCGTGGCCAATCGATCGGCCTCATCGCGCGTGTGGCCCCAGAGGTCCGCCTCGAGCAGCGAGGGCCGCTTCGGCTTCTCGAAAAAGCGATCGAGAATGAAGCGGCGCGCATGGCCGACGGCGGAGGAGCGGTCGAGCTCGCCCAAGGTGTCGTGATAGAAGCCCGGCAGCACGCGGCGTTCCTTGATCGGCGTGCCGAGCTCTTCGAAGAATTTGTGCTGCGGGCCGGCATCGACCACCCAGTCCGAGCCGGAGATCAGGACCTGGGTCGGCACGGTGATCGCGCGCGCATCCGCGACCACGCGCTCGGCCGCCTCGTAGAGCTGGGTGAGGATCTTCACCGAGATCGCGCGCGTCACCAAGGTGTCGGTCTCGTAGGATGCGATACGCTGGGGGTCGTGCGTCAGGAGCTTGGGCTTGACGTAGCTGTTGACGAAGCGGCCCGGCCATATGGCCTCCAGCAGCTTCAGCGCCGGGCGCGCGAAGGGAACGTAGAGCTTCACCTTGAACGCGGGCGAGGCCAGCACCATGCAGCGCACTTGCGGCGCGTAGTCATGCGCCCAGGTGGCGGCCAGCACGGCGCCGACGCTCTGCGCGACCACGGCAATATCCTGGACGGCGATGCCGTAGGTCGACGCGATGTGCTCGACGAAGACCTGCAGGTCGCGCACCGATGCGGCGAAGCTCGGGCTGTCACCGCGCGCGCCGGGCGAGCAGCCGTGGCCGCGCGCGTCCCAGGCGAAGAAGGCGAAGTCCGGGAGGTCGAGCTCATTGGCAAGATGCGCGACGCGGCCGGAATGCTCGTGCCCGCGATGCAGCAGGATCACGGCGCCGCGCGGCGTCTCGGCCGCCGGCCAGTGCCGGTAGAACAGCGCGACGCCGTCATGGGTGATGAAGGTCTTTTCCTGCGCGGTGCGCATCGTGGCCTCAGGCGCTTGCTATGGGTTGCTATGGCTTGGCCGACCGGAGGCCGGCGCGGATTCGGTTGATGATATTGAGCGCGATCAGCAGCACCAGGACGGGCCACAGCCAGCCGGACCAGGCGGGCACAACGAGTCCCAGCCCGATCCACGCGCCCAGCGCGCCGAAGACCAGCGCGCGGTCGCTCTTGCCCATCGGCCCGTCGTAGCGCCGCTCGCCGCCGACCATGGTGCCCAGCACGCCGGCGAACTCGCTGACGGTCGCCAGGAACACGACCGCGGCGACACCGGGAACGCCCCACGGCATCACCAGCGCGAAGGGCAGATAGAGCGCGGCGTCGGCCACGACATCGCAGAGCTCGTTGAGATAGGCGCCGAGCGCGCTCTTCTGCCCGAACTCACGCGCCAGCATGCCGTCGGCGGCGTTCAGCGCCATGCGCAACAGGAACCACACCGGGATCAGCAGGAACAGCCACGGCAGCGCCCTGCCCCACACGAGGACGACGACACCCACGGCGATCGAGCCCAGCGCCGCAACCACGGTCACCTGGTTCGCCGTCACCCCCGCCCGCGCCAGCGCGCCGACCATCGGCCGCAGCAACGCCTGGAAGCGCGGCTTCAGCGCATAGAGCGAGGTCATAATTTAACGCCGTTCATAATAAGTGAGTAGATACTCTCTTTTCTGTGGTCGTCAAGGGCGGATTTGCCGGCAAGCGTTCCGGCCGGGTTGCGCGCGGGGTCTATCAGCCTGAAATCACTGGACTATTGCCGCGCATACCGGGGTTCAGATGATCTTGCGCGCCTTCAGATCGGCGACCTGATCCCTGGTGTAGCCAATCCCGCACAGCACTGACTCATTGTGCTCGCCCAGCTCCGGGGCGATGCCGGGTTTCGCCGGCGTTTCGGAGAACTGCCAGGGCGTGCCGTGCACCTTCAGCTTCTTGCCGAGCTTGGGGTAGTCGACATGCGTGACGTAGCCGTTGGCGATCACGTCGGGGTCGTTCGACGCCTCGAGCAAAGTGTTGATCGGCGCCGAGACGATGTCGGCGTCGCGCAGCTTCTTCACCCAGACGTCGCGGGAGCCGGTGGCGAACAGGCTGTCGAGCAACGCCAGCAGCTCGATGCGCTTGGCGTCGTTGTCGATGATCACGCCGAGGTTCTCGAAGCCGGCGTCCTTGATCTTCTGGTCGAATCCCAGGCCCTTCATCGCGTCGGCCCAGTTCTCCGGCCCGGTGAGCTGGAAGACCAGCGGCTTGCCATCCTTGTCGTTGAACGAGGCGCTGATGCCGGGACGCGCCGGCGTGCCGGTGATGCGCGCCTGGCCGGTGACCGGGTTCTTATCGCGCCACATCGTGGTGGTGAAGGTCCAGCCCATCAGCCGGATCACCGCGCCCAGCAGCGACAGCTCGATCTTCTGCCCCTGCCCCGTGGCGCGCGCATGCGTCAGCGCCGCCAGCGCGCCACCGAAGGCCAGCATGGCGCAGCTCTCGTCGGCCACCGAGGCGATGCCGGTGCGCATCGGCCGGCCGGGATCGGAATAGGCCTCGGCGATGCCGCCCAGCGCCTGGGCCATCGAATCGGTGCCGGGCAGGTGGCCGTTGGGGCCCTTGGTGCCGTAGCCGGAGATCGACACGTAGACCAGCTTCGGGTTGATCTTGCGCAGCTCCTCGTAGCCGAAGCCGTTGCGCTCGGCGGCGCTGGGCCGGAAGTTCTGGCCGAAGATGTCGGCCTGCGCGACCAGCTTGTGCAGGATGGCGCGGCCTTCGGGTTCCTTGAGATTCAGAGTGACGCTCTTCACGCCGCGATTGTTGGTCTCGAAGAAGGTGCTGGCCATGCCCGGCAGCACGGTCATGCGCCGGGAGCTATCGCCGCCGTCGGGTGTCTCGATCTTGATCACATCGGCGCCGAGATCGGCCATCAGCATGTAGGGCACGGTGCCGGCCTGCGCCGTCGAGCACGACACGACCTTGACGCCCTGCAACGGACCATGCGGCATGACTGACTCCTTCTTTGGGAGCGCCGGCGTCCCGCCGGCATCCTATGAGCCGGCGGGACGCCGGCGCTCCCACTAAAACAAATGACAGGCCACGGCGTGGCCCGGCGTGACATCGCGCAACGGCGGCTCCTCCTGCGAGCAGCGCGGCATCACATACGGGCAACGCGTGTGGAAGCGACAGCCGGACGGTGGATTGAGCGGTGACGGCACCTCGCCCTTGAGCTCGATCTCCTCGTCCTCCTGGTTGGCGCGCGCGATCAGCACGGCCGAGAACAGCGCCTTGGTGTAGGGATGACGCACGTCGTCGAACAGCGCCTGGGTCGGCGCCTTCTCGACGATCTTGCCCAGATACATCACGACAGTGTGGTCGGACATGTGCCGCACTGTGGCCAGATCGTGCGCCACCAGCAGGTAGGCGACATTGCCCTCGGCCTGGATGTCCTTCAGCAGGTTCATCATCTGCGCGCGGATCGACACGTCGAGCGCCGACACCGGCTCGTCGAGCACGATCAGCTTGGGCGACGAGGCCAGCGCCGCCGCCAGCGCCACGCGCTGGCGCTGCCCGCCGCTGAACTCGTGCGGATACTGCTGCGCCTGGTCGGGCCGCAGGCCCACCTGCTTCAGGAGTTCGGCCACGCGCGCGGCGATCTTCTCCTTGTCGCCCCATTTGGTGACGATCAGCGACTCGGCGATGATGCGGCCCGCCGTCATGCGCGGATTGAGCGAGGACCAGGGATCCTGGAATACCGCCTGCACCTTGGTGCGATAGGCCTTCAGCGCCTCGCCTTGCAGGCCGTGGATCGGCTCACCGTCGAGCAGGATGCGGCCCTCTGTTGGCTCCTCGAGGGCGAGGATCATGCGCGAGGTCGTGGTCTTGCCGCAGCCGGATTCACCGACGAGGCCCAGCGTTTCGCCAGCCTTGATCTCGAAGGAGACGTCGTCGACCGCCTTCACATGGCCGAGCGTCTTGGAGAACAGGACGCCTTTGGTGAAGGCGAAGTGCTTGCGCACATTCTCGACGCGCAGCAGGGGTTCGCTACTCATGACGACTCTCGCCCTATCGCACGCCCGTCAGCACCGAGTCGGGCAGCCAAGTGACGAACTTGGGGTACCAGACCAGCAGGCCGACCACCAGCAGCTGCAGGCCGATGAACGGCCAGATGCCGACATACATGTGGCGCAGCGTGATCTCCGGCGGGGCTATCCCGCGAAGATAGAAGATCGACGGCGCCATCGGCGGCGTCAGGTAGCCGGTCTGCAGCATCACCAGGAACAGCACGCAGAACCACACCTTGTCGAAGCCCGCGGCCTCGATCAGCGGCGCGGTGATCGGCACCACCATGAGGATGATCACCAGCGGCTCAAGCATGAAGCCGGCGATGAAGACGATGAACATCACCAGGAACAGCAGACCCCACTTGCCGACCGCGAAGTCGCGCAGGAACTCCTGCAGGGTCAACAACCCGCCCGAGCCGACGAAGACAGCGGCGAACATCTGGCCGCAGACGACGATGGTCAGGATCATGGCCGTGATGCGCACCGTGCGCATGGTCGAGTCGACCAGCACTGACCACTTCAGACGCCCATAGGCCAGCGCCAGCAGCACCGTGCCCAGCGCGCCGGTCGCCGAGGCCTCGGTCGGCGTGGCGATGCCGGCCATCATCGAGCCGAGCACGGCGACGATCACCACCACCGGCGGCACCAGCACCTTGGCCGTCAACAGCAGCTTGGCGCCGAGCGACGGCTCGTCGGCCGATCTCGGCACGCGCGGGCCGTACTCCGGCTTCACGGTGCAGAGGATCACGATGTAGATGATGTAGGCCAGCGCCAGCATGAGGCCGGGGATGAACATGCCCAGCAGGATGTTGCCGACCGAGGCGTTGGCGACCGGGCCAATGACCACCGCCAGCACCGAGGGCGGGATGATGGTGCCCAACGAGCCGCCTGCGCAAATCGTGCCGGAGATCAGGCTCTTGGAGTAGCCGTAGCGCAGCATCGCCGGGATCGCCAGCAAGCCGACCACGGTCTCGGTGGCGCCGACCACGCCCGACGTCGCGGCGAAGATCACGCACATCACGATGGTGCCCACGGCCATGCCGCCGGGGATGCGTCGCGTCCACATGTGGATGGCGTCGAACAGGCGCGAGGCGATGCCGGAGGCTTCGAACATCGCGCCCATGAAGATGAACAGCGGCACGGCGGCCAGCACCTGCGCGGTGGCGGTTTCCTCGATCTTCTGGATGAACTGGTATTGCAGGCCTTCGAAGCCGAAGGAGCTCAAACCGAAGATCACCGCCAGCGCCATCATGGTCAGCGCCACCGGGAAGCCGGTGAGAATGCAGGCGATCAGCGCCGGGAACATCCACAGCGAGTTCATGGCGCGCGGCCCTCGCCCCGCGCCAGCCTGTCATTCCGAGCGCAGCGAGGAATCCAGGCACAAACGATAGATCCCTCGCCGCGCTCGGGATGACAGGAGGACTCAGACACCATGCGCATCGCCGACCTCTTCCGGCGGCTCGAACGGCCTGCCGGCGAGCGAGGCGATCCGCTTGATGATCTCGGCGACGATCTGCAGCGTGAAGATCACGAATCCCACGAACATCACCAGCTTGAACGGCCAGGTGATGGGGTTCCAGCCGCCGGTGCCGGAACGTTCGTTCGTCTTGAACGCCGTGATGAAGTGGTCGTAGAGACCCCAGGTGAGGAACGCCACCGTCGGCAGCACGATCAGCGCCAGGCCGATCAGGTCGAAGTAGCGGATGCGCGGACGGGTGCGTCGATCATACAGCAGGTCGACGCGCACGTGGCTGTCGGTCGACATCGCGTAGGCGATCGACAGGATGAACGAGGCGCCCATCAGCCAGGTGTTGAGGTCGTTGCCCCAGATCGTCGGGTTGCCGAAGACATAGCGCTTCACGACGTCGTAGAGCATCAGCACGACGAGGACGACCACGATCACGGCCGCGATCGCGCCGAAGAAGCGGCTTATGCCGTCGACCGTCCGTACCAACGCGCGCATGCCAGGCTGTTCTCCCCTCCTTCTCCCCGCGAAGGCGGGGAGAAGGTGCCGAGCGTCAGCGAGGCGGATGAGGGGCTTCCTCGCTCGACGACACGCTATGTTGTTGTTGAGACTCCGCGAAGCCCCTCATCCGCCCTTCGGGCACCTTCTCCCCGCCTTCGCGGGGAGAAGGGAATTCCTACCGGAACTCCGAGCGGTACTGGGTCGAGCCCTTCCACCGCGCCATGAAGGCGCGCTGGTGCTCGACGACCTTCTTGAACCAGCCGCCGTCGGAGGCGATGTACTTGTCCTCCCACTCACGTGTCGCCTTGGCGACGCCGTCGATATAGGCCTGCTCGACGCGGATGATCTCGACGCCCTCGGCCTTGTATTTCTCGAGCGCCTCGGTATCCATCATGTTGATGGCCATCCACGACTCGATGGTCGACACCTTGGCCGCCGCCTCGATCTGACGCCTTGTGTTGGCGTCGAAGCCGTCCCACAGCGCCTTGTCGAAGACGCACTCCAGCACCGCGCCCGGCTGATGCACGCCGGGCAGGATGATGTACTTGGCGACCTTGTGGAAGCCGAGGCTGTGGTTGATGCCCGGCGTGGCCCATTCGATGGCGTCGACGACGCCGCGCTCGAGCGCCGGATAGACCTCGCCGCCCGGCAGGATCACGGTCGAGGCGCCCAGCGACGTGGCGATCTCGGCCCAGGCGCCCGACGTGCGCAGCTTCAGGCCCTTGAGGTCCTCCAGCGTGCGCACCGGCTTGCGCGAGTGCATGTGGATCTCGTCGGAGTGCGAGCCGCAGGGGATGCCGACGACGCCGAACTTCTCCATGCGCCACTGCTTCCACAGATCGATGCCGCCGCCGGCATAGATCCAGTGCAGCAGCGCCTCGGCGGGCGGCGAGCCGACGTAGCCGCCGAAGATCGCCGCGGCCTTGTCGACGCCCCAGTCATAGCCGGGCCAGGTGTGGCCGGCGGGCGCGACTTTCTTCTGCACCGACTCGGTGATCTTCAATGGGCTGCCGATGGTGCCGGCGGGGAAGATCTGGAACTTCACCTTGCCGGCGGTCAGCGCGTCGGCCTGCTTGGCGAAGCCATGCGCGAACTGCTCGAGATGCGGGCCGCCCGGCCACGACGTCGCGGTGCGCACGCTCTGCTGGGCGACGGCCGCGCCCATGCCCAGAGCCATCGTCGCGACGGCGACGGCGGCAAGTTTCGTCACCCTCATTCGTTCCTCCCTGATCATTGTCGTTACACGTTGGAACTGGACGCATTCACGAAACAAGCGAGACGGCAGACTGCAACCCGCGCACCGCCTTGGCAAGGATGGTCGCTGATCTCTTACCTTCCCCCAGAGGGGGAAGGTAGTTTCTTGGCGCTCATATCGAGCCGATCTTCCAGCAGTCGGCCGTGTGATCCGCGCCGATCTGCGTCGTGCCGGGGTACGCCTCCAGGCAACGCTGCTCGACATGCGCGCAGCGCGAGGCGAAGCGGCAGCCGCCCGGCAGGTCCATCAGAGAGGGCGGCTGGCCGTCGATCGCCGTGAGCCTGCCGCGCGCGCCCGTCATCTTCGGTACCGAGGCGATCAGCGCGCGGGTATAGGGATGCGAGGGCGCCTCGAAGATCTGCTTCACCGGCCCGCATTCGACGATGCGTCCCGCGTACATCACGGCCACGCGATCGCACATGCGCGCGACGACGCCGAAATCGTGGGTGATGAACAGGATCGCCATGCCGTTCTCGCGCTGCAGGCGCTTGAGCAGCTTGAGGTACTGGAGCTGGATGGTGACGTCGAGCGCCGTGGTCGGCTCGTCGGCGATCAGCACCTCGGGCTCGCCTGATATGGCGATGGCGCCGACGACGCGCTGCTTCATGCCGCCCGACATCTGGTGCGGATATTGGCCGATGCGCTGCTCCGGCGCGGCGATGTCGACTCGGCGCAGCGCGTCCACCGCCCGCTTCATGATCTCCTTCAGCTTGGCCGGCGCCTTGCGCATCAGCGCCTCGCGCAGCTGATCGCCGATGGAGAAGACCGGGTTGAGCGAGGTCTGCGGATCCTGCAGCACCATCGAGATCTTGCGCCCGCGGATCTCGCGCATCTGCGACGGCGTGCGCTTCAGGATGTTCTCGCCGTCGAGGATGACCTCGCCCTGCACGGTGCGCGCGGCGCCCTTGGGCAGCAGGCGCATCACCGACAGCGCGGTGAGGCTCTTGCCACAGCCGGATTCGCCGACCAGGCCGAGCACCTCGCCCTTGCGCAGGGTGAAGCTCACGCCGTCGACCGCCTTCACCACGCCACGGCGGAGAAAGAAATGCGTATGCAGATCGCGGACGTCGAGGATGGTCTCGGCGGTACTGCCACTCATAGCTGACGCAACCTCGGGTCCAGCCTGTCGCGCAACCAGTCGCCGAAGAGGTTGACCGACAACACCAGCAGCGTGATGGCGATGCCGGGGATCAGCGCCACCCACCACGCCTCGGCGATGCGCCCGCGTCCCTCGGAGATCATCAGGCCCCAGGTCGGCGTCGGCGGCGGGATGCCGGCACCGAGGAAGGAGAGCGACGCCTCGGCGATGATCACCACGCCGATGTTCAACGTCACCAACACCATGAAGGTGTTGAGCACGTTGGGCAGGATGTGGGTGAGCATGATGCGGATCGAGGAGCACCCTCGCACCTTGGCGAGCGCCACGAAGTCGCGCTGGCGCAGGGCCAGCACTTCGCCGCGTATGACGCGCGCGAAGCTCGCCCACAGCAGCAGCGAGATCGCCGCCACCAGCGTGCCCAGCCCCTGCCCCATGGTCACGGCCAGCAGCAGCGCGAAGAGGATCGCCGGGAAGGTGAAGGCGGCGTCGACCAGGCGCATGAGGATGGCGTCGATCTTGCCGCCGACATAGCCTGACACGATGCCGATCAGCAGGCCGACGCCGCCGCCGACGGTCAGCGCCAGCAGCGCCACCAGCAGGCTGACGCGCGCGCCATGGATCAACCGGCTCAGGATGTCGCGCCCGAAATGGTCGGTGCCCAGCAGGTACTTGTCCTTGCCGCCCTCCATCCAGACCGGCGGCAACATCTTGTCACGCAAGGTCTGGTCGATCGGCGACTGCGGCGCCAGCAGCGGCGCGAAGACCGCCATGACGACGATGACGGAGATGATGACGATCGGGATCCACGGCACCCGCGCCGTGCGCCGCACGCCCGCGCTCCCGCGCAAGGTCAGCAGCGAGCGCCAGAATGGCCGCGGCGTGTCCGCCGTCGTCGGCAGCGCGTTCTGTGGCCGATCGACTACAGCCATGGCGCGCCTCTTTGGGACCGCCAGCGTCCCGCCGGCCTCCTGCCATGAGCCGGCGAGACGCCGGCGCTCCCAAACCCACTCATGACAACCGGATCCTTGGGTCGACATAGGCGTAGAGGATGTCGACGCCGAGATTGATGCTGAGGATCAGGATCGACTTCAGGATGATCACCGCCTGCAGCAGCGGGAAGTCGCGGTAGATCACGGCCTCGTAGGTCAGTCGCCCGATGCCGGGCCAGGCGAATACCGTCTCGGTGACGATGGCGCCGGTGATCAGGTTGCCGACGAAGACGCCCCACAGAGTCAGTACGGGGATCAGCGCGTTGCGCAGGCAGTGCTTCCAGATCACCGAGGTCTCGCTCAATCCCTTGATGCGCGCCAGCTTGACGAACTCGCTCTCCATCACCTCGAGCATCGCGGAGCGCGTGATGCGCATGAAGCCCGCGACCAGGAAGGTGCCGAGCGTGATCACCGGCAGCACGTAGTGCTCGGGCCCGCCCATGCGGCTTGATGGCAGCCAACCCAATTCGACGCTGAAGACGAAAATCAGCAACACGCCCAGCCAGAAACTGGGCATCGCCACGCCCAGCACCGCGATCGTGCCGGCCAAGCGATCGAGCAGCCCGCCGCGGTTGAGCGCCGCCAGCACGCCAAGCGGGATGCCGGCCACCATGCCGAGCAACAGCGCCCAGGGGATGATGATCAGCGTGTTGGGCAGCCGGTCGAAGAAGGCCTCGACGGCGGGCTGCTTCATGCGGATCGAGCGGCCGAGATCGCCCTGCACCGCCTTGGTGACGAAGATCACGAACTGATCGAAGACCGAGCCGTCGAGGCCCAGCGTCTTGATCATCGCCTCGCGGTCCTCGGCGGTGGCGTCCTCCGGCAGCATCAGGTCGACCGGGTTGCCGGTCAGCCGACCGAGGAAGAAGACGATCGTGGCAACCATGCAGAGCAGCACCACGCCCTGCATCAGTCGTCGCGCGATGTAGCGCTTCATGGCGGGCCGCCCGGCGCGCTACCTCACTTCTTCGTCCAGGCCTTCTGCTCGGGCCGGGGGATGCGCTCGAAGACGTCGCCCAGCTCGTGCCGGCCGGCGATGGCCTCGAACTGGCCGACCTTCTTGGTGTTGATCGCGTAGTAGCCCATGCCCTCGATGATCGGGATCACCGTCCAGGTGTTGGCGACGATCTCTACCATCTTGTCGGTCAGCGCCGTGCGCTTGGTGCGGTCGAGCTCGCCGATCAGCGCGCGATAGGTCGTGACGAATTCCTGGCAGATGTCGCCACAATGCTCCTTGTGGCCCAGCAGGCGCTGCGTGCTCTCGGGCGAGAAGGCGCCGTCGTAGCGCCACGGCGCGTCGGGACGGCCGGCGGTGCGGTACATCGAGGCCCAGCCCAGCAGCTGGGCCTGGTCGCCACGCTCGAGCGGCGCGAAGGAGCCCCACTCGTAGTGCTTCAGCGTGACCTTGACGCCGATCTTGGTCCACATGTCGGCCAGCGCGGTGCCGATATCGACCATGTACTGCGTGCCGGGCAGCGCCGTGTTGGCGAATTTCAGCTCGAAGCCGTTGGGATAGCCCTCCTCCGCGAGGATCTTCTTCGCCAGGACCGGATCGTAGCGATAGGCCTCGGCCGCCCACTTGCCCCAGCGGTCGGCGCTGAAGAAGTCGGTGTAGGCGAAGGTGGCGAAGGGATGCGGCGTGCGCGCCTTGCCGTTCATCACGTGCTCAATGATCTGCTTGCGGTCGATCGCCAGCGACAGCGCCTGGCGCACCCGCGGCTTGGCGATCGGCAGATCCTTGTTCTCCGGCTTGTAGGCGCCATAGAACTGGAAGATCGCCTGCATGGTGCCGGGCACCGACAGGACCTCCAGCCCGGCGCGCGAGGCGCTCAGCATGGTCTCCGGCCCGATCGAGGCGATCGCCGCCTCGCCGGTGCGCACCATGGCCACGCGCGTGCTCTCCTCGGGCACCAGCAGGATGTGCAGCTCCTTGAAATGCGGCCGGCCGCGCCAGTGGTTGTGCGTCACCGCCTCGAACTCGATGCGATCACCCGCGACGTTGCGCTTGAACTTCCACGGCCCGCTGCCGATCGGCTTCTTGCGGTATTCCTCGTCGCCCACCTTCTCGATGTAGTTCTTGGGCATGATCGCGCCCTCGGGCGCCACCGCGCGCGACAGGCCAGCGGGCAGGCCGATCTGCGGCGTGTTGGTGTTCACCTTCACCGTCAGGTCGTTGACCACCTCGATGCTTTTGATCGAGCGCCGCATGGTGGCGGCGGCCGCGGCCAGCGAGCCCGGCCCCATCTGCCGCTCCAGGCTGAACTTGACGTCGTGCGCCGTCAGCTTGTCGCCGTTGTGGAACACCTGGCCGGGCCGGATGAAGAAGGTCCAGGTCAGGCCGTCGGCCGACAGCTCCCAGCGTTCCGCCACGCCGGGCCCGACGCCGCCCTTCTCGACGTTGAATCCCACCAGCGAGTCGTACATCACCGCCTGATAGACGGCGTTGCCGGGACGGCCCTCGAGAATCGGATCGAGCGTCTGCGCGCCCAACGACTCCACGGCGAAGACCAGCGTGCCCTTCTGTTCCTGGGCGCTGGTCGGCAAGACGGCGGCGACAAGCAGGCTCAGCGCCAGAGTCGCAATTCGGGCGACACCACGAATCATCGTTTCCTCCTGGACACACCCAATTTCTCTGTTTGGGTTTTCGCTCTCAAGAGTTCGACTATCGGGCGCGCGTCGAAGCGTTGTCAACGTGCGCGACGCGCAACGCTGGCCGTCAGCGCCGCGGCGTCACAGCACGAGGATCCGGGGACGCGGAGCATCGGCGACCTCGAAGCCACCGATCGATCGCGGCGGTGTCATGGCACGGCGAGCGCTCTTGCGAGTCCGAGCGCGACAGCCAGGTCCTGAGGAACGAAAGGCCGCCCCTGCAGGGCCTGAACAAAGGTACCGCCAACGATCGTAAGACCCACCGTCGAACCGGCGTACACGAGCGCTCGAGCATCGCCGCGCATGCGATCCGCGATCCATCCCACGATCGGCAGGGCCTGCGGCAAATGCGTTGCGAAGAAGTGCGGCACCCTGAGATCGCCGGTGACCGTGGACCAGCCGAGGATGGCGAGGCCGAACGCATCCGTCTTTGGCGATCCCACCCAATGGCCCGGCCCGTCGATCACGCCGGCGGCCAGCGGCGCGGCGACCACCAGCGTGGACAGGCCACCGAGGATCGCCCCGCACGCCGCCCCGAGCTTCAGTCCGCGGCCGATCTCCTCGCGCGCACCGAGCAGGACCACGACGCCGATGGCGATGGTCGACACGACGATGATCAGCGCGGCGCCGCCCATCACGCCGTAGTACATGACGCTCTCGATCGCCGTCTCCGCGTTGAAGTGCGATTTGCGCCCGCGTGCCGCCTGTAGCCCGATGTACAGGATCTCGATCATGGACGACAAAGCCGCCGCGATCAGCGCAATGGCCAGGATCGGACGCGAACGAGGTCGAATATCGACGAGCCGCACCAGCCAGATCAACGTCGCGGTGTGGAGGGCCAGGGAGGCGGCGAACTTCAGGGGCTTGGCCCATACGCTGGCGCCCGACAATGTCCGCTCGTCGACGAGCCACGCCACCGAGGCGATCGCGAAGACCGCGAGGCAGACGCCGATCGAAGCGCGCGCGGTGCGCTCGGCTGTCGAGATGGCGCTCATGCCCGCCGCTCCGTGGTTCGAGCGTTCAGCGCCAGCACGGCATGGAACAGAAGCAGCCCGATCGGGCCGAACATGAACGTCGCCACGAGGATGGGAGCCTGGACGATTCGACCGATGCCGATCGCATCGGCGCGCCCGGCGATCCAGAGTCCGACGAACAGATCGAAGGCCAGATAGTGGATCCAGCCGGCCAGGGCGACCTCCGGCATGGTGAACAGGCGCTGGACCGCGGCGAGCGTCGCGAAGCCGCCGCCCTCGACCCGGAAGAAGTAGACGGCGATCAGCACGCCGTAGAGCAGGCACAGCGTGGAGATGACGCCATAGCGCAGCGCCGCGTCGAGAAGCCCCCCGCGTGGCAGCGCGATGAGCGCGATCCACGAGACGAGGGCGAGCGTATTGACGGCGCTGAACAGGCTGTCGATCGGGATCGACGTCACGACGCCGCTTCCCTCGAGGGCGGCGTGTCGCCAGCCATGCCGCGCATCACCTGGGCGAGGATGGAAACGCGGCCGCGGCGTGGCAGGGGCGCCAGCGACCATTCGAGCGCTTTGGCGAGCCAGCCGGGCCGCACGGTCGTCCTGCGACCAAGCGCCATCAGCGTGGTCCGCGCGACGGCGGTTGGCGGCTGCGCCAGACCCATCGTCATGTTGGCACGGCCGGCGAAGCCACTGGCGATCGGCCCCGGCGCCGACGCGATGACATCGACGCCCAAGGGTTTCAGCTCGGTCCGCAATCCCTCGGCGAAGCTCTGGATGAAGGCCTTGGTCGCCGCGTAGGTGGTGGCTCGCGGCACGCCCTGGAAGGCCAGCAGCGAACTCATCAGGACGATGCCGCCGCTCCCCCGACTCGCCATGCGCCGGCCGATCGCATGTGTCATCGCCACGACGGCCCGGCAATTCACATCGATCATGTCCAGCTCGGCGGCGACCGGCTGATCGAGCAGCTTTCCCGAAGTACCGAAGCCGGCCGCGGCGACGAAAAGCCCGACATCGTGCTTCGCCGCTTCGGCGAGCACGCGATCCACATCGCCGGCCGCGCCAAGATCGGCCGCGACGACAAGCGACGTCGTGCCATGCGATGTCCGCAGTTCGTCGGCCAGCTCCCGAAGCTTGTCCACCCGTCGTGCGACGATGATCAGGTCGAAACCCAGCACGGACAGCTCACGCGCGAACTCTCGGCCAATGCCGTCGGACGCTCCCGTGACAAGAGCCGTGGGCCCGTATCTGCCGCCGCGCCAAGTCGTCGGACGCGCCGTCATCGGGCGACCCTCACCTCGATGGTCGTGACGCCACCGGCCGTCACCTCGATCCTGGCCTCCTCGAAGGTCGGCGCGCGCATGGACGGCCGCACGTTCCGTGAAACGCCCCAGCTTTCCGTGGGAATGCCGAGGAAGTTGGTGTCGGTGCGCCGGTTACCGTTGAGATCGTGCGACACCGAGACCGCGTAGGCGCCGGGTCTGACGTTCGCGAACCGGCAGACGACGCCGCGCGTGTCGGCCGGATGCCAGACTTGCACGACCCTTGAATTGCCCATCGGAAACTCGCCGCTGCCGGCGTGCAGCGCGCATCCGACCTCGCCAGTGTTCGATTGGACACCGCTGACCCGCACCACCAGCTCGGTCGCCGAGCTTTCCGCCGGCGCGGACAGGTGGACCGCCAGCGCGGCGGCCGCCGTCAGGATCGTCTTTCGCATGGTTCGGCCTCCCTCTCAGTTGACACTGTCAACTCAGATTGTATGAATGAGGTTGACACTGTCAACTGGAGATACGATGGCGACCGGGATCTGGTTGACGTCGAC
>CAYTFW010000013.1:0-3246 GCA_964437145.1 uncultured Rhizobiaceae bacterium | reverse complement strand
GCCGTGAGCCGGGACGCGCCAGCGACGCTGGCACTCGCCGGCTAATTGTGAGACGTCTGTCGCGAAGCAGGAGAAACGCGCGAAACGATGGCCACGACGTCAGGAAAGCAGGACTTGCGGGAAGCGTGCGTGGCGGAAGCCCTGGCGATCATCGACCAGCACGGCCTCGAGCGGCTGAGCCTGAGGGAGGTCGCCCGCCGGCTCGGCGTGTCGCACCAGGCGCCCTACAAGCACTTCCCCAGCCGCGACCACATCCTCGCGGAGATCGTCGCCCGGGCCTTCACGAGTTTCGCCCGGCACCTCGACGCCCATCTCGTCGGTGACGATCCGGATACCCGGATGGGCAACATGGGACGGGCCTACCTCGCATACGCCCACCAGCATCCCCTGCAGTATCGCCTGATGTTCGGAACCGCGCTGCCGAACGCACGGGAGCACCCGCGGATGATGGCCGAAGCCAAGCACGCGTTCGACCTCCTCCGCGCCGCGCTCGAACGCAAAGCGAAGCACGCGGGCCGGCGAGCTTCCCGCGATCAGATCCTGCTCGACGCGATGTTCATCTGGTCGGGGCTGCACGGGCTGGCGTCAATCCTGGAATCCTCCACGGTCGACACCCTCGCTCTGCCTTCTTCCGTTCTCGAGAAGGCGCCACGCCACCTGCTGGCCCGCTTCGGCGATGCGCTGGGCAATCGCTGAGCGCCAACCCCACTAACCGGCGTCGCGCCCGATCACGTCTTCACCGCCTTGCGCTGCGGCATGCGGTAACGGTCCTGCGGATCCTTCCAGCCCTTGAAGTTGGGCTTGCGCTTCTCGGCGAAGGCGGCGCGCGATTCCATCAGGTCGCTCTTGTCGCCGTGCTCGTGCAGCGCGTCTGCCAGCGCCTTCATGTCGGGGCCCGGCTCGGGCCGCATCTGGCGCATCATGTAGACGGTGTTGACGCGCGAGGCCGGCGGCAAGGTCAGCATGTGCTCGGCCATGCCCATCGCCTCGGGCATCAGCTGCTCGGGCTCGACCAGCCGGTTGACGAAGCCGATCTGGTGGAAGCGCTCGGCGGTAAAGCGGAAGCCCATCGCCATCTCCATCGCGATGGGATAGGGCAGGTTGGCGATGTGGCCATGATTGTAGCCGCCCAGCAGCCAGCGCTTGGCCTCGGACACCTCGAACACCGCGCTGCGCACGGCGACGCGCAGATCGGTGCGCTCGACCAGCATGAAGCCGCCGCCCATGGCGAAGCCGTTGATCGCGGCGATCACCGGCTTCTCCAGCTTGCCGGCCATGAACGGATCCTCGATGTCGATCTTCTTGCCGCCCGGCGTCTTGTTGGCCAGCGTCTCCTTCATGTCCTCGCCGGCGCAGAAGCCGCGGCCGGCGCCGGTGAAGATCGCCACCTCCAGCCCGTCGTCGTGACGGAACGCGGTCCACGCCTTGGCCAGCTCGGTGCGCATCTCCTGGTTCAGCGCGTTGAGCCGGTCGGGCCGATTCATGCGCACCACGAAAATCTGGCCGTGGCGCTCGGTCTCGACGACGGACATGCAATTCCTCCCAACGGTTCGGCGTGATTGATCGCGCGCCCGGCACGGTCCAACATCGAGGGCCTGATCGCCAGCGAAAAACACCCGCACCGGAGGATTGCCAGCCATGAAGATCGGAGTCTTCGCCACCTTCATGTCGCCCCAGGCGACGCCCGCCATGATCAAGGATTTCGGCAGGCGCGCCGAAGGCATGGGCCTGGACTCTATCTGGATGGGCGAGCATGTGGCGCTGTTCGACAAGAACACCTACGGCTATCCCGGCTCCAAGGACGGCCGCATCCCGGTGCCCGATGGCGGCGGCATGCTCGACGTCACCGCGACCTTCGGCTACCTCGCCGCTGTCACCAGCAAGCTGCGCTTCGGCACCGGCGTGGCGCTCGTGCCGCAACGCAACCCGATCTACACCGCCAAGGAAGTCGTGACGCTCGACTGGCTGAGCGATGGCCGCTTTGATTTCGGCATCGGTGTGGGCTGGAACAAGGAAGAGGTCGAGGGCTGCGGCTATCGCTGGGAGGATCGCGGCGCGCGCTGCGACGAGTTCCTGACGGTGATGCGCCGGCTGTGGACCGAGCCGGTGGTCGACTTCAAGGGCAAGTGGGTGCAGTTCGAGACCATGCGGCTGGATCCCAAGCCGATCCAGAAGCCACATGTGCCGATCATCGTCGGCGGCTATGCCGACGCCGCCTTCCGCAGGGCCGTGCGCTTCGGCGCCGGCTGGTACGGCTTCAACCTCGATCCCGCGCGCACCAAGGGCATGCTGGAAAAGCTCGATGCCGCCTTCGCCAAGGAAGGCCGCAAGCGCTCGCCCGACTACCAGATCATCATCACGCCGCCGATGAACATGGGCACCGACGCCACGCAGGGCTACGCCGAGCTCGGCGTGCACCGCCTGGTGCTGAATTTGGGCAGCCAGAAGCCGGAGCGCGTCGATCAGCGCCTGCCGGAGATCGCGAGCCTGGTGAAGAAGGCGGCCTAGATGAAGTCGCTACTCGTCCAGATGTAGCCAAGCTGGGCGGTAATGGTGGCGCCGTCGGAGAGGACGGCGATGTTGTCCGTGGCCCCGGCCCCGACGAAGCTGACGCCGGTGAGGTCCACCCGATCGCCCTGGGCCGCATAGAAATCAGTGATGCTGTCGTTGCCGTCGCCGGCGCCATAGACAAAGAAGTCAGCACCGCCGCCGCCGCTCAGGGTGTCGTTGCCGCCGGCGCCGATCAGCGTGTTCGCGCCGTTGCTACCGATGATCGTGTCGGCGACGCCCGACCCGACCACCGATTCGATGTAGAGCAGCGTGTCGCTGCCCTGCCCGGTCGCGGTGCCCGCCGCTAGATCGACGGCCACCGAGCCCGTCGCGCTGCCGTAGGAGGCCGTATCCAGCGCATCAAAGGCCGGGCCGCCGATCAACGTGTCGTCGCCGTCGCCGCCCTCGAGGAAATTGTTGCCCTTGTAGTTGAGGTTGCCATCGCTCGACAGCGTGTCGTCGCCAGTGCCGCCATAGAGCGTGTCATTGCCATCGTTGCCAGTCAGCGTGTCGTTGCCGGCACCGCCATAGAAGGTGTCGGCGCCATTGCCGCCGACCAGCGTGTTGTCGCCGCCAAGCCCATCGTCGACCGCTACCTGGACCGGCTCGAGCCCGGACCAGATGTAGTTCGCCGCGGTGATCGTCGACAGCACGCCATCGACGTTGAACTGCAGGACGTTGCCTAACGCCGTGACG
>CAYTFW010000012.1:0-62655 GCA_964437145.1 uncultured Rhizobiaceae bacterium | reverse complement strand
TCGTGCTATCACTCGTTCTTCTCTTGACTCAAACGGTCATGAGAGGACGACGGTGAGAACTTCCGCGGCCAGGGCGCTGCCTGCGCCAACCGCCGCAGGCGCTCGGTCCGTGCGGCCTCCAGCCGCTCCGACCAGACAAGGCCGATGCGGCGCTCCGCCGGGAGTTCCTTCAACGCCAGCAACGCGCAGCCCTGCCGCGCCAGCGACGCCGGCACGAAGCAGGCGCCAACCCCGGCGGCCACCGCCGCGATGGCCGCTTCGTCGTCGGTGGTGCGCAGCGCCACGCGCGGCCGGGCGCCGTGGGCGGCGAAGGTTCGTCGCGCCGTCTCGTGCTCGGGGCAATGCGGGCGAATGACGAAAGGCTCGCGCGCGAGATCGGCGATGGAGCAACGGCGCTTGCCCGCCAGTCTGTGGCCGTCGGCCACCGCGATCCGGAAGGGATCTCGGAACAACGCGACGGCGCGCACCTCGCCCGCCGTGACGGGCAGCAACGCCGCATCTAGCCGCCCCCGACGCAGCCTTTCGCGCAAGATCTCCGGCGTGGCCTGCACCGCCTCGACATCGAAGCCATCCGCCTCGCAGGATGCCAGCCAAGCGGCGACGGGCTTGGCCGGCAGGGAGGGCATGATGCCCAGCCGCGCCGCCAGGCGCTGCGGTGGACGCCGCGCATCGCTTTCGGCGGCGGCCCACTCGGCCAGCATCGAGCGCGCGCGCGGCAGAAAACGTTCGCCGGCTTCGGTCAGCCGCACGCGACCCTGACGCTCGAACAGGCGGGCGCCCAGCAGTTCCTCGAGCCGCGCGATTCCCGTCGACAGGGTCGGCTGGGTGACGTGCACGCGCGCCGCCGCCGCGGTGAAGGCACCAGTTTCGGCGACAGCAAGGAAATAGCGCACAAAGGCCAAGTTCATCGCCATTGAGTATGGCTATGAAGAAGAGAGAAACAATCAATTTTCCCTATCGTTGGCGCAGGCGTAGCGTCCGGGATCGGGAGGAACGGTCATGGAAACCGAGACCTTGCGGTTCATGGTGCAGGCCTGGGAGTGCGATCACCTCGGCCACGTCAACGTGCGCTCGTACATGGGCTGGCTGGCCGACGCGGCCTTCGCCCTTGTCGGCCCGCTGGGCATGGGCGCGCGCGAGGCGGCGCGCAACGGGGTGACCATGGTGGCGGCGCATGCCGAGCTCGACTTCACCGGCGAGCTCAACGGTGGCGACGTGGTCGTGGCGCGCAGCCGGATCGAGGAGCTGGGCGAGCGCAAGATCGTCTTCCGCCACCGCTTCGAGCGGCTCGAGGATGGCCACGCCATCCTCGCCGGCAAGCTGATGACGGTGTGCATGGACCTCAAGACCCGCCGCGCCGTGCCGTGGCCACCGGCCTTCGTCGCGGCGGCACGCGCGCAGATGACCGAGGCGGCATGAGCCCGACCGACCCCGATTACGAGCGACGGGTGCGCGACAGCTTCGCGCGCCAGCCGTTCATGGCGCATCTCAGTGCGCGCATCGCGTCACTGGCGCCGGGTGAGTGTGTCGTCGAGGCTGACCACGCACCCGAACTGACGCAGCAGCACGGCTACTTCCATGGCGGGGTGATGGCCTCGCTAGCCGACAGCGCGGCCGGCTACGCCGCCTACAGCCTGATGCCGGCCGACTCCTCGGTGCTGACCGTCGAGTACAAGATCAACCTGATGCGGCCCGGGATCGGCGAGCGCCTCTCGGCGCGGGCCCGGGTGATCCGCCCCGGCCGCACGCTGAGCGTCGTGCAGGCCGACGTCTATGCCATGTCAGGCGGCACGGAGTCGCTCTGCGTCACCTCGCTGCAGACCCTGATGTGCCTGCACGGGCAGGCCGATGACCCTGGCCGATCTTCCGTCTCTGCGCCTTCGCGTGGCGAAGGCCGGACGCTATGATCCCGTTCCAGCGAACCAAGGAAACGCCCCGACCATGATTCCCAACCGCATGCCGCCCTTCGATTTCATGTTGGGCGAGACCGCCGATGCGATCCGCGAGACGGTGCAGCGCTTCACCGCCGACGAGGTGGCGCCGATCGCCAACGAGCTCGACAAGACCGACCGATTCCCGCGCGAGCTGTGGCCCAGGATGGGCGCGCTGGGCTTGCTCGGCATCACGGTCGAAGAGGAGTATGGCGGCGCCGGCCTGGGCTATCTCGAGCAGGCGATCGCCGTGGAGGAGATCAGCCGCGGTTCGGCGGCTGTGGGGCTGAGCTACGGTGCGCATTCCAATCTCTGCGTCAACCAGATCCGCCGCAACGGCAGCGACGACATCAAGCGGCGCTATCTGCCCAAGCTGATCTCTGGCGAGCATGTCGGCAGCCTGGCGATGAGCGAGGCCGGCGCCGGCTCGGACGTGGTGTCGATGAAGCTGCGCGCCGAGAAGAAGGGCGATCGCTACATCCTCAACGGCACCAAGATGTGGATCACCAACAGCCCCGACGCGCAGGTGATCGTCGTCTACGCCAAGACCGATCCGGCGGCTGGGCCGCGCGGCATGACGACCTTCGTCGTCGAGACCGGCTTCAAGGGCTTCAAGGTGGCGCAGAAGCTCGACAAGATGGGCATGCGTGGCTCCTCCACCGGCGAGCTGGTCTTCGAGGACGTCGAGATCCCCGAGGAGAACGTGCTGGGACAGGTCGGCAAGGGCGTCAACGTGCTCATGTCCGGCCTCGACTACGAGCGCGCGGTGCTGGCGGCGGGGCCGCTGGGCATCATGCAGAGCTGCATGGACGTGGTCGTGCCCTACATCCATGAGCGCAAGCAATTCGGCCAGCCGATCGGCACCTTCCAGCTCATCCAGGGCAAGGTCGCCGACATGTACACGGTCATGAACGCGGCGCGCGCGTATGTGTACGCGGTGAACAAGGCCTGCGACGCCGGCAAGACCACGCGCAAGGACGCCGCCGGCGCGATCCTCTACGCCGCCGAGAAGGCGACGCTGATCGCGCTCGACGCCATCCAGATCCTGGGCGGCAACGGCTACATCAACGACTATCCGACCGGCCGTTTCCTGCGCGACGCCAAGCTCTACGAGATCGGCGCCGGCACGTCGGAGATTCGCCGCTGGCTGATCGGCCGCGAACTGTTCGAGGAGACGGCCTGAGTCACGAATCGGGCGCGGCGCTGGCCTGGCTGAGCAGCATGCCGAGCCGCAGGCCCATGGCGATGTCGTCTTCCTGGCCGAAGCCCTGGTAAGCGATATCGCCGTCGCGATCGATCAGCACGGTCGAGGGCGTGCCCTGGAAGCGATAGGCCCGCATCGTCAGCGGGATGGGATCGTTCTCGCCGGCCATGTCGACGCCGACGGGAAAGGTGATGCCGTACTCGTGGAGAAACGCCTCGAGCGACACCGGTGTCATCGCGGCGTGGTGCTCGAACACCGTGTGCAGGCCGATGACCGCGAGGTCGGTGCGCTGGAGCATGGACGCGATCTTGCGGGCCTGTGGAATCGCGTGCGCGACGCAGCCCGGGCAGAGCATCTGGAAGCTGTGCAACAGGATCGGCCGGCCACGCAATCCCGCGAGCGTGACCGGCGCCTTGGTGTTGAACCAGCGCGAGACTTGCAGTTCAGGCGCGCGCTGTCGGCTCGTTTCCATGGTTGTACCTTGTGCTCCAGCGCGGGAGGTCAACGGCTCGCCGGCACCGCCTTGCCGGGAAGCGACAGATTGCCGGAACCGACTTTGAAAACGTCGCTCACGCAAAGCAGCGGCGCGTGCAGGTTGCCATTGACCTTGAGCGCCGTCGTCACGCCGTCGAACTGCACGGTCTGCGCCGTCTCCGCGCTGTCAAACGGCACTGTGACACGGACCGTCGTCGAGTCGAAGCGCGGTTTGTAGCCTGGGCTGTCGATGAGAATCGGGGCGCCAGGCCAGGTCTTCGGGAGCTTCGGGCGCGTGCCGGGCTCGATGTCCTTCACTTTCAGCGCCGCGGGACCGCAGGCGTCGTCCTTGGTCAGGACGACCCAATGGAAGTGCCACTGGGAGCCATCATTCTCGAACAACGGCTCGTCGTTGAAGTCGGGGTGGGCGGTTACCGCGGCGGCGAGAATGCCGGCTCCCTTCTCGAAGCCGACGGCTTCGGGGTCGATCTTGGTGGGCCAGACATAGGCATAGACGCCGGCGCCAGCGAATTTTCCTGTCTTGGACGGCTTTTCGGTGCCGGGCGCGCCCCGCGTCGTCATGATGAACGTGACCAGATTGCCCTTTGTCTCGGCACGCGCCTGCAGGATGTCGAACGAAGCCCTGACCTTGTCGTTGGCGGAAGCCGTCACATCGTGGGCGGCGGCGGGCCCCGTCGTCAGCGCGGCGGCAAGGGCTCCGACGGCGAAAGTGTATCCCGGCTTCATGCGCTGCCTTCCGTTGCGTCAGTGGTATCGACTCGATACTATTAAGCGTGGATTGGAGCGTCAACGCATAATATCGAGTCGCTACTAAATGCCGACAAAAGGCCATGCCGTTGAGGCAGCTCAACTCATCGATCGTCTGGAGCGGCTGGCCCGATCCGGCGAGGCTCGGCATGGCATCAATCCGGCGCAATGGGAGGCGTTGCGCTATCTGGCGCGGGCCAATCGCTTCTCGCGGACTCCGGCGGCGCTGGCGGATTACCTTGCCTCGACGCGCGGCACGATCTCCCAGACGCTGATAGCGCTGGAGAACAAAGGGCTCGTGGCCCGGCGGCAGAGCAGGCGCGACAAGAGATCGGTGGATCTCGACCTCACGGACTCGGGGCGCAAAGTCCTGGAAGACGACCCGCTGCACGAGCTGGCGCGCGATCTGCGCCAGGGCGACAGCGAGGAGGGGTTGGCCACGGCGGTCGAGGTGCTGCGCGACGCTTTGCGACGCGCGTTGCGGCGAAACGGCAGTCGCCCATTTGGCGTCTGTCATGGCTGCCGTCACTTCCGCAAGAACGCCTCGGGGCGCGGCGCGCATCATTGCGCGCTGATCGATGAGCCGCTGAGCGAGAAAGACAGCGCGCTGATCTGCGTCGAGCAGGAGCCGGCCCTTACCTGATCGCCTGAGGCGCCCTTCGTTCGGCGCCGGTCGAGCCGCGGATCAGGTGCAGGGTCATCAGACGAGCTCGCCGGGTTGGGCTGCGGTAAGGCGGGCGAGCAGGGAGGCCAGGCCCGCGATCTCTTCGTCGGTCCAGCGGTCGCGAAAGACGTCGGCGGCCATCCGCTCGAGCGAGGCGCGAGCGTCGGTAATCGCTCGGCGGCCGGCGTCCGTGAGCACGACATAGGCGAGCCGCGCATCGCGCGGATTGGCTTCGCGGCCGACCACGCCGATCTTCTCCAGCGGCGCGGTCATGCGGGTCACGGTCGAAGGGCTGACGCTCAGCCGGCGGGCGAGATCCACCCGGCTCAGGCGACTGAGCGGCGCGCGCTCCAGATGCATCAGCAACAACACCTCGTTGAGGCCCAGGCCATGGATCGAGCCCAGGCTGCGGCCGAATCGCTCGGCGATGCCGGCCTGGGCCCGCAGCAAGTGCATGACGGCGGCGTAAGATGGAGTGGTCATGCGCCCATATAGGCTCATATGTTTCCGTATGCAAGTATATCGGAATTATACCGGCTTATTTGCCGCAGGACCATCTCAAACCATCTCATTTTCAGCCTACAGTGCCGCCGCCAACAGCGATGGAACGCGCCGATGACCCTCAAGCTCTATACCCTGCGCATCGCCGACGGCCGCGAGCCCAGCCCGTTCGTCTGGCGCGCGCGCATGGCGCTGGCGCACAAGGGTCTCTCGGTCGAGCGCGTGCCGATCGGCTATGGCGAGAAGCACAAGCTCGCCTTCTCCGGCCAGGGCCTGGTGCCGGTGCTGGTCGACGGCGAGCGGTGGGTCAACGACAGCTGGGCGATCGCGCAATACCTTGAGGACACCTACCCGGACCGGCCGACCTTGTTCGGCGGCGCCAAGGGCCGGGCGATGGCGCTGTTCATCAATCGCTGGGCCGATGTCGAGACCTTGGGCGCCTTGCGCCTGCTGCTGTGGCCGGCGACCTGGGATCACATCCCGCCGGCCGATCAGGCCTATTTCCGCGCCGATCGCGAGACGAAGGCGGGCATGACCCTGGAGGCGATGCGGGCCGAGCCGGAGGCGAAGATCGCCGCCTTCCGCCGTGCGCTGGAGCCGGCGCGCCAGACGCTGATGCGCCAGCCCTATCTCTGCGGCGACAAGCCCGGTTATGCCGACTACTGCCTGTTTGGCGGCTTCATGTGGGGCAAGACGATGTCGCCGCACCGCCTGCTGGCGACCGACGATCCGATCCATCGCTGGCGCGCCGAGCTGCTGGCCGCGTTCGACGGTATGGCGGCGGCCGATCCCGGCTATCCCGTTGACTGACTGTTCACGGTGTGAATTAAAGAGCCGTGCCCAAGATCCTTTCCGCCGAGGACATCCAGGATTTCCGCGCCGAGCTTTGCCGCGTCGCGACCGAGCGCTTCGCGCGCTATGGCTATGACGGCGTGACCATGCGCCAGCTGGCCGACGATCTTGGCTGCAGCCCCAAGACGCCGTACCGCTACTTCAAGGACAAGGACGAGATCCTGGCGGCGGTGCGCGCCGACGCCTTCCGCCGCTTCGCCGACGCGTTGGAGGCCGAGGCCACGCTGCATGCCGATCCGGTCAGGCGCGCGCGCGCCGTGGGCGAGGCCTATCTCGACTTCGCGCTCGCCAACCCGGCGGCTTACCGAATCATGTTCGATCATCATCGCGCCGAGGACACCGAGCATCCCGAGCTCGCGCGCGAAGCGGCGCGCGCGCGCGGCTTCATCACGCGCCAGGCCGAGGACATGGCCGCGGTCGGCCTGGTCGAGGGCGATCCGCATGTCGTCGGCTATGCGATGTGGGCGGCGGTGCATGGTCTGGTCGTATTGCGGCTGGCCGGCTTCCTCAGCGAGGAGGCGGGCTTCCGCGACCTGCATGCCGCGACCATGCGGCTGATCGCGCGCGGCGCGCGCGCGTCGAAGGACGATGGCCGCAAGGCCGCCAGCGGTGGGAGGAAACGGTGAGCCGCATCATCTCGGGCGAACGCGAGCGTTCGCATGTCGCGTTGGCCGCGCGCGCGGCGCGGGCCGCCGGCGCGCTCAAGGCGCTGGGCGTGGGCGAGGACGATTCGATCGCGCTGCTGCTGCGCAACGACTTCGAGCTGTTCGAGGTCAACATGGCGGCCTCGCTACTGGGCGCCTATGCCGTGCCGATCAACTGGCATTTCACCGGCGAGGAGGCGGGCTACATTCTGCGCGACAGCGGGGCGAAGGCGCTGGTGGCGCACGCCGACCTGCTGGCCAAGGTGAAGGACGCGATCCCGTCGAGCGTGAAGGTGCTGGTGGTCGACACGCCGCCCGAGATCGCCGCGGCCTATGGCGTCAGCGCCGAGCAGGCGAAGGCGCCTTATGGCGTCACGACCTGGGACGCGTTCCTGAGCGACGCCACGCCGCACACCGCGCCGCCGCCGGCGTCGCGCGGTAGCATGATCTATACCTCGGGCACGACCGGTAAGCCCAAGGGCGTGCGCCGCCAGCCGACACCGCCCGAGGTCCAGCAGTCGATGATGGACCAGGTCGCGGAGGTCTGGGGCTTGAGGGCCGGCCCCGACAACGTCGTGCTGATGAACGGGCCGATGTACCACTCCGCGCCCGCCGCCTACGGCATGGTTTCGGCGCGACTGGGGCTCACCATCGTTCTGCAGCCGCGCTTTGAAGCCGAGGATATGCTGAGGCTGATCCAGCGCCACAAGGTCAGCCACATGCACATCGTGCCGACCATGTTCGTGCGTCTGACGCGGCTTCCGGAGGAGGTGAAGCGCAAGTACGACGTCTCCTCGCTGCGCTTCCTGACCCATGGCGCGGCACCCTGCGCGCCCGCCGTGAAGAAGGCGATGATCGAGTGGTGGGGGCCGGTGATCAACGAGTACTACGGCGCCACCGAAACGGGCGTCGTGGTCTGGCACACCTCCGAGGAGGCGCTGAAAAAGCCCGGCACGGTGGGCCGCGTCGTGCCCGGCGGCGTCCTGCGCATCGTCGACGAGCAAGGCCGCGACGTGAAGCAGGGGGATGTCGGCGAGATCTATCTCAAGGCGCCGGGCTTGAGCGACTTCACCTACAACAACGACGACGCCAAGCGGCGCGACGTGGCGCTGGGCGACCTCGTGACCGTGGGCGATGTCGGCTACATGGACGCCGACGGCTACCTGTTCCTGTGCGATCGCAAGCGCGACATGATCATTTCAGGTGGCGTGAACATCTACCCGGCCGAGATCGAGTCGGTGTTGATCCAGATGCCCGGCGTACGGGACTGCGCGGTGTTCGGCATCCCCGACGAGGAGTTCGGCGAGGCGATCTGCGCCTATGTCCAACCGATCGGTGGCAACACGATCAACGCCAGCGACGTGCGCGCCTACCTCGCGGACCGGCTGGCGAAGTACAAGATCCCCAAGGTCGTCGAGTTCACGCCCGAACTGCCACGCGAGGACTCCGGCAAGATCTTCAAGCGCAAGCTTCGCCAGCCCTATTGGGAGAAGGCGGGGCGGGCGATCTGAACGGGAGACCAGCCATGGCAGGCGATGACGACGGCGTCGGTTTCTTCGGCCGGATCAAGGACAAGCTGATCGACAGCAAGCGGAAATGGGCCAGGGACGGCCGCCTGCTGACGGGCTCGGCCGATCTGCGCCGCGCCAACCGCCTGCCGCCGGGCCAGCGTCTGGTGCAGAACTGGCCGGTGCTCGACCTCGGCGTCCAGCCCGACATCCCGACCAGCATCTGGCGTCTGACGATCGACGGCCTGGTCGAGAATCCCACGGTCTGGAAATGGGGCGAGTTCACCGACGAGCCGATGGTGAAGTACCGCAGCGACATCCATTGCGTCACCGCCTGGTCGCGCTACGACAATGACTGGGAAGGTGTCAGCGCGCGCCACATCCTCGACGTGGTCAAGCCCAAGCCCGAAGCGCGGCACGTGATCTTCTATTCCTACGACACCTACACGACCAACGTGCCGCTCGAGGCCTTCGACGACGACGACACGTTGCTGGCGATCAAATGGCATGGCGAGCCGATCAGCCAGGAGCATGGCGGGCCGGTGCGTGTGGTGATCCCGAAGCTGTATTTCTGGAAGAGCGCGAAGTGGATCAAGCGCATCGAGTTCAGCGAGCACGACAAGCCGGGCTTCTGGGAAGTGCGCGGCTATCACAACAACGGCGATCCGTGGCTCGAAGAGCGCTACGATACGGAGACGTGAGACGTCTCGAGGAATTGATGGAGCGTGGACGATGCCGGCAACCGATTTCAGTTTCTCCGACATCAACGGTGCGGACCTGCCGATGAGCCGCTTCGCCGGCAAGCCGGTGCTGCTGGTCAACGTCGCCTCGGCCTGCGGTTTCACGCCGCAATACGCCGACCTGCAGAAGCTGCACGAGGCCTATGGTCCGAAGGGCCTGGTCGTGCTGGGCGTGCCGTCGAACGATTTCGGCGCCCAGGAACCCGGCACCGAGCAACAGATCCGCACCTTCTGCGAGACACGCTTCGGCGTGACCTTCGCGATGACGGCGAAGCAGAAGGTGATCGGCGCCTCGGCGCATCCGCTCTATCGCTGGATCGCGACTGAGCTGGGCGAGGGCGCCGCCCCTCGCTGGAACTTCCACAAGTACCTGATCGGCCGCGACGGCCAGCTGATCGAGGCGTGGTCGAGCCGCGTCGGGCCGATGTCAAAGGAAGTGACCGGCGCGGTCGAGAAGGCGTTGGGTTGAATTTGGGACCGCCGGCGTCTCGCCGGCATTTTCTTGAGCCGGCGGGACGCCGGCGGTCCCAGGAAGACTACTCCTGAAGCGCGCGCTGGAAATTGGCGCGGGCGATCGGCTCGAAGCGTTGGCGGAAGTACGGCGTGTGGAAGACGTGCGCGCGCGTCAGCATCGAGCGGTAGAAGTCCTTGCGCGCCAGCTTGCAGGCATCGCCCGGCGGATAGAGATGGCGGAACTCGCGGTCGATGTCGGCGCTGTGCCGCTGGAACTCGTCCCATGGCGCCGCCAGCCGCCATAGATCGAGATCGCAGACGCGTTCGGCCGCCGCCGATGGTGGATCGATATGCGTGGTGGCCTCGATGATCGCCGCGACGGCGTCGACCATCTCCTCCGGTAGCGGGTCGATTTCGCCGGTGCGAAGCAGGCCGGCCACGGTGGCGCGCATCAGCAGCGCCGACAGGGTCTCGTTCATGCCTTTGGGTGCGCCCGGCACATAGACGGCGTCGTGGAACAGGATCGCCAGCCGTTCGGTCTCGGTCAGGTCGGGCGCGTGTTCGGCGGCGAGTTCCAGCAGCTCGAGCACGTGGCGCTCGTCGTGATAGGCGCGGTGCGGCTGGCGATGATGCGACAGGGCCGCTTCCAGCAGGGGGTCTTTGGCAGGCATCTGGGATCGGAGCATACGCTGGCGGGGCCTTGGCGTCAGCCGGCCATGCGCGCGACGACGGACCGGAAGACGTCGTGGAACATGGCCTCGGTCAGCCGCCCGGTATTCGTGTTGTAGCGCGAGCAGTGATAGCTGTCGGCCAGCGCCAGGCCGTTGGGCAGGTCGTGCAAGCGGTTGTGGACGAAGGGGAACTTGCCGGCCGGGCGCATGTTGAGCGCGCGCAGCGCCTGGTCGTGCGCGCCCTTGCCCAGCGCTACCAGCACGGCGAGGTTCGGCATGGTGGCGATCTCGCTGACGAGGAACGGCCGGCAATGACCGAACTCCTGCGGCAGCGGCTTGTTCTCCGGCGGCACGCAGCGCACCGCGTTGGCGATGCGGCAATCGAGCAATTCCAGCCCGTCGTTCGGATCGGCGCGGAAGGTGCCGCGGGCGAGGCCGAATTTCAGCAGGGTCGAGTAGAGCAGGTCGCCGGCATAGTCACCGGTGAAGGGCCGGCCGGTGCGATTGGCGCCGCGCAGGCCGGGCGCCAGGCCGACGATCAGCAGCCGCGCGGTGATCGGGCCGAACGACGGTACCGGGGCGTTGTGCCAGTCGGCGTGCTGAGCGCGATGCAGGCGGCGGAATTCGACCAGCCTGGGGCAGAGCGGGCAGTCGCGCGACGGCGGGACGAAAGCGGCTTGGTCTGGCACGGCGCGGACATTAGGCAAAAGAGAAGGGGGCAGCAGCCCCCTTCGTGGCAAGGACCGGGCGTCGGCTCAGGCCGAGCGCACCATCTGGTCGTCGTCGGCGTCGATTTCGGGCCGCTGGATCGGGCCGCTCTGGCGCGCCGGCCGGTCGGCGGCGGAGCGCGCGATCAGCGGCGCCAGCTCGGCCAGCTCGATGAACTCGTCGGCCTGGCGGCGCAGCTCGTCGGCGACCATCGGCGGTGCCGACTTGATCGTGCTGACGACGGAGACGCGCAGACCGCGACGCTGCACGGCCTCGACCAGGCGACGGAAGTCGCCGTCGCCGGAGAACACCACGACGTGGTCGAGATGCTCGGCCATCTCCAAGACATCGATGGCGAGCTCGATGTCCATGTTGCCCTTGATCTTGCGCCGACCCATGGCGTCGGTGAATTCCTTGGTCGGCTTGGTCACCATCGTGTAGCCGTTGTAGTCGAGCCAATCGACCAGCGGGCGGATGGGCGAATACTCCTGATCCTCGACCAGCGCCGTGTAGTAGTAGGCGCGTACCAGCCGGCCGCGGTCGCGGAAGACCTTCAGCAGCTTGCGGTAGTCGATATCGAAGCCCAGGGCGCGGGCGGCGGAGTAGAGATTGGCACCATCGATGAAGAGGGCGAGCCGCTCTTCGGGGTAGAAATGATTTTTCATCGTGACAGTCCTTTATGCGTGCAGAGGGGCTATATTTCTTGGTTGGCTGGCTCGGCAGATGCCGTGTCGCCGACAATAGTAAACGGATACAAACTACCACGGAGTGTACGTGAGTCAAACGAAGACGGCAAGATATTGATGCGATGTCAAGTACTTCGTGGAGCGTCGCGGGTCTCGGCGGTAAACTCCTGACACAGCTTGGGAAATAATCTGTGAGCATCTTTGTCGGTCTGGGCGCGAATATGCCACATCCGGAATTTGGCGCTCCGCCGCGGACCTTGCGGCGCGCGCTCGCCTGCCTGAATGACCGCGGGGTGCGGCTGGTGCGGTGCTCGCCGTGGTACCGGACGGCACCTGTGCCGGTGTCGGATCAGCCCTGGTATTTCAACGCCGTCGCGCAGGTCGCCACCGGGCTGGGGCCCGACGCCCTGCTGGCCACGCTGCACGGCGTCGAGGATCTGTTCGGTCGCGTGCGCTCCGCGCGTAACGCGCCGCGCTTCATCGATCTCGATTTGCTCGACTATAAGTCACACCATAATGAATTAAAAAATATAGGATTATCTGTAATTCCTCATGTAGGGCTCAAAGAGCGGGCGTTTGTCCTTCTGCCGCTGCGGGACGTGGCGCCTGATTGGCGCCATCCTGTCACCGGCGAGCCGATCGACGCCCTGATCGCGGCCCTGCCGCCGGGCCAGGTGGCCGAGCGCCTGCGGTAGGCGTCCCGAGAGTCCTTGCCATTCGCGGCCGGCGCCGGTATCACCGCGCTCCCCCGTTTCCCGTGATGGAGGCCCTCAGTGGCGCGCGTCACCGTCGAAGATTGCATCGTCCAGGTACCCAACCGTTTCGATCTCGTCATGCTGGCCGCCCAGCGGGCGCGCGACATCTCGGCCGGCGCGCCGCTGATGCTCGACCGCGACCGCGACAAGAACCCGGTCGTCGCCCTGCGCGAGATCGCCGAGTCCAAGATGCAGCTCGACGTGCTGCGCGAGTCGATCGTCAAGGGCCTACAGAAGCACTCCGATATCGACCGTCCGGAAGAGGGCGGCGAGATGCTCGAGCTCGAGCAGGAGCTGGCCGCCACCCTGGCGCAGCAGGGCGCCGAGGCGTCCCAGCCGCGCGCCCTGCCGGGCGCCGACGAGTACGACGACACCGATCAGCCATAAGGCGATCACGGTCATTCGCTTGCACGAGCGCCGGTCGACCCCGTCGACCGGCGCTTTTCTTTGCTGTTATCCCGAGCGTAGCGAGGGATCCAGGGCCAGCCTAGATCCCTCGCTACGCTCGGGATGACAGTGATCGCTTGGGCACGCGCGTAGCGGTCCCGCTTCGCAGCGCTTATATTGAACGCATGATTCGCCAGTTCGAGCTGGTTGAGCGCGTCAAGGCCTACGATCCCGCCGCCGACGAGGATCTGCTGAACCGCGCCTATGTCTACGGCCTGCGCAAGCACGGCGCGCAGAAGCGCGCCTCGGGCGATCCCTATTTCTCGCACCCCCTGGAGGTCGCCGGCATCCTCACCGACATGCGGCTCGACAGCGCCTCGATCGTCACCGCGCTGCTGCACGACACGGTCGAGGACACCGACGCCACCCTGGAGGAGATCGAGCGGCTCTTCGGCCCCAAGATCTCCAAGCTGGTCGATGGTGTGACCAAGCTGTCGCGGCTGGAGCTGCAATCGGACCGCACCAAGCAGGCGGAGAATTTCCGCAAGCTGGTGCTGGCGATGTCCGACGACATCCGCGTGCTGCTGGTAAAGCTGGCCGACCGGCTGCACAACATGGAGACGCTGCACTTCATCAAGGATCCCGAGCGCCGCCGCAGGATCGCGCGCGAGACCATGGACATCTACGCGCCGCTCGCCTCGCGCATCGGCATGGAGCGGGTCAAGGACCGGCTCGAGGACATGGCCTTCGCCGAGCTCAACACCGAGGGCCGGCAATCGGTGGTGGCGCGGCTCGACTTCTTGCGCGAGAGGGGCCGCAGCGCCGTGCCGCGCATCACCGCCGAGCTCACCGCCACCTTGAAGGAGAACGGGCTGAAGGCCGAGGTCAACGGCCGCGAGAAGTCACCCTATTCGATCTGGCGCAAGATGCAGCGCAAGAACGTCTCGTTCGAGCAGCTCTCCGACATCATGGCCTTCCGCGTCGTCGTCGAGACGGTGGCCGAGTGCTACCAGGCGCTGGGCGCGATCCATGGCCGCTATCGCGTCGTGCCCGATCGCTTCAAGGACTATCTCTCGCTGCCCAAGCCCAACGGCTATCGCTCGCTGCACACGGGCGTGCTGGGGCCGCTGAACCACCGCATCGAGATCCAGATCCGCACCCGCGAGATGCACGACCAGGCCGAGCACGGCGTGGCGGCGCACTGGATCTACAAGGACGGCGACAGCCACACCGAGGGCCGCCAGTACCGCTGGCTGCGCGAGCTCCTGGAGATCCTCGACAAGGCCTCGGGCCCGGAGGAGTTCCTCGAGCACACCAAGCTCGAGATGTTCCAGGATCAGGTGTTCTGTTTCACGCCCAAGGGCGAACTGATCACCCTGCCGCGCGGCTCCACCCCGATCGACTTCGCCTACGCCGTGCACTCGCAGATCGGCGACACCTGCGTCGGCGCCAAGGTCAATGGCCGCATCGTCCCGCTGCGCCACGAGCTGCGCAATGGCGACCAGGTCGAGATCTCGACCTCGAAGGCGCAGACGCCGTCGCCGGAATGGGAACGCTTCGTCGTCACCGGCAAGGCCAAGGCGGCGATCCGCCGTTTCGTGCGCACGCGCCAGCGCGAGCAATATCTCAGCCTCGGCCGCTCGATGCTCACACGCGCCTTCAGCGACAGCGGCGAGGCGCAGACCGAGAAGGGCCTGCAGGGCGTGCTGGCCAATTTCAAGCAGGCCAGCGTCGATGACCTGCACGCCGCGGTCGGTGCCGGCCTGGTCGCGGCGCGCGACGTGGTGATGGCGGTCTATCCCGGCCTCAAGACCCAGCGCGCGCGCGGCGGCGCCGACGTCGTGCCGCTGGCGCGCGCCCGCGCGCGACTGCGCGAGGGCGCCGACGCCGGCGCCGACGGCAAGGGCGCGGCGATCGCGATTCGCGGTTTGATTCCGGGCATGGCGGTGCATTTCGCGCGCTGCTGCCACCCGCTGCCGGGCGATCGCATCGTCGGCATCATCACCACCGGCAAGGGCGTGACGATCCATACCATCGACTGCGAGACCCTGGAGAGCTTCGCCGACACGCCCGAGCGCTGGATCGATGTCGGCTGGCAGTCGGGCGGCGAGAACGTCGGCAAGTATGTCGGCCGCCTGAAGATCACCGTCGCCAACCAGCCCGGCACCTTGTCGAGCATGACCACGGTGATCGCCAAGAACGACGGCAACATCAACAACCTGAAGATCGTCAACCGCTCGCCCGACTTCTTCGACATGATCGTCGACATCGAGGTCAACGACGTGCGGCACCTGGCGGAGATCACCGCGGCGCTGCGCGCGACGCCGGTGATCAATGCGGTCGAGCGGGCGAGGATGTAGCTGGTCAGCCGCGGCCCTCAGCCTGCGACCGTAGTGTTCAGGCGTCGTTTATCGCGTACTGGATGATTCGGTCGCATTTTTCTTCCAGTGAAGGCGGCGACTGAAGGTTCGAGATCCATCCCTCAAGGAATTCGAGGGCGATGTCTATTTCAAGGAAATAGTCCAAGCCCTGCCTCATCGCCTCGTCCAGCAGTCCGCCAGTCTCCGGCTCGCTAGCGACGGCTGCGAAAGCGCCTCTCATCCAAGGCTTGCGCACGTAGATGGTGTGGGCTGGATCGAAGCTGTCCAATCTCGCAATGACGTCGATCAAGGTCATGACCATGGAGTCAGGCGCCTCTTGTTGCCGGATGCCACGCTCAGCCGAAGTATACTCCAACAATGCGGACAATCTGCCGGCGGACGCTGAACCGTTGCGTCCATAGCATCGCGCAGGCCATCAACCTGCCAGGTAGTCCATGACCGCCGTCCATCAGCGCCTCGGGATCAACGTCGACCACGTCGCCACGGTGCGCAACGCGCGTGGCGGCAACAATCCCGATCCGGTGCGCGCGGCGCTGCTGGCGAAGGAGGCGGGGGCCGACGGCATCACGGCGCATCTGCGCGAGGATCGACGGCACATCGTCGATGCCGATATTCCGCGGCTGGCGACGGAGATCGGGCTGCCGCTGAACTTCGAGATGGCGGCGACCGAGGAGATGGTGGCGATCGCGCTGAAGCACCGGCCGCATGCCGCCTGCATCGTGCCGGAGAAGCGCGAGGAGCGCACGACCGAGGGCGGGCTCGACGCCGTGGGCCAGCACAACCACCTCAAGCCGATGGTGGCGCGGCTGCGCGACGCCGGCATCCGGGTCTCGCTGTTCATCGCGGCCGATCCGAAGCAACTCGAGGCGGCGGTGTCGCTGGGCGCGCCGGTGGTCGAGCTGCACACCGGGCACTATTGCGAGGTCGAGGGCGCCGAGCGCGCGGCCGAGTTGGTGCGCATCCAGAAGGCGGCGGCGCTGTGTGAGCAGCTCGGACTGGAGTGCCATGCCGGGCATGGGCTGAACTACGAGAACGTCGCGCCGATCGCGGCCATCCCCAATGTGCGCGAGCTCAACATCGGCCATTTCCTGGTCGGCGAGGCGATCTTCGTCGGCTTCGTGCCGGCCATCCGGGAGATGCGCCGGATCATGGACGCGGCGCGTCGGTAGCGAGGCTGGGGGCGCGCCACTCCAGTGGCGCGGCGGACGATCGACAAGACGCGTCACTGGAGTGGCGCGCCCCGACCAGGGGGCCGTTGGCAAAGCGCCGGAGATCGCGCTATGGGCGGGGCATGATCATCGGCATCGGCAGCGACCTGATCGACATCCGCCGCATCGAGAAGAGCCTGGAGCGCTTCGGCGATCGCTTCACGCACCGGGTGTTCACCGATATCGAGCGGGCGAAGTCGGACGGCCGGGCGATGCGCGCGGCGAGCTACGCCAAGCGCTTCGCCGTCAAGGAGGCGTGCTCCAAGGCGCTTGGCACCGGCTTTCGCCGGGGCGTCTTCTGGCGCGATATGGGCGTGGTCAACCAGCGCGGTGGCAAGCCCACCGTGGTCATGACCGGCGGGGCCCTGGTCCGGCTCCAGGAGATCACGCCCCCGGGCATGCGGGCGGAGGTCCACGTCACCATCACCGACGACGGGCCGCTGGCCCAGGCCTTCGTCGTCATCGAGGCTCTGCCGGCTTGAGTTCCCTTCCGCCGTAGGGGCGAAGGAAATGTCGATGCCCCAGCGACCAAGCCCGCCTGTAGCGCGCCCGTAGCGGCGGAAATAGGAGCGGCCGCCGGCGCGCGGTACAATCGCAGCGACCATTCCTTCAGGAGCCGCCCTGATGGCCCGCGACCGCGGGATGTCCGCCGATTTCCCGACCCGCGACGCCATCGTCGACCGCGCGGCGACGACGCGGCGCGTGATGATCGATGGGTCGGTGGCGCGACGGTCGGCGCGCAGCATCGCGAACCATAGAAACGGCGAAGTGCCGCCGTGTGGCAAGGCCGGCGTATGGCCGGCGCGTACCATCGCAAACGATAGCAACGGCGATGCGCCGCCATGTGGCGAGGCTGACGCGTGGGTGGCGCGCACCATCGCAAACCATAGCAACGGCGAAGTGTCGCCGTCCGGGACGCCGGACGAGCGGGACTCGCGCACCATGGAAATCCATAGCAACGGCCGCCCGCTCTCATCCGACGGCGGGACCATTGCCTATGGCTCCAGTCTCAGCCCGAGGCGCGTCGCCCCTCGCCGCGCTCGGCGCATGCTCCGCGGCGCGTCTCGAAAGGTAGGAGAACCGCCCTGCGTTCGTGTGACGCAGGCGGGAATCCCCGGAAATGTCAGGGAAATCAGCAGGACTCGCCGTCCGATCCCTGTTATATCCGCGCTCCGCCGGTCGGCTCGCGCCGTCCGGCCGGCGTGGCCAGGATGGACGGCGTAATGGCGAACAGAAAACGGGGTAGCAGCGAGGAAGGCGGCTGGGGGGAGACCATCCGGACCGTCGTCTACGCCGTGCTGATCGCGCTGGTGGTGCGCACCTTCGCTTTTGAGCCGTTCAATATCCCCAGCGGCTCGATGATCCCGACCCTGCTGGTCGGCGACTATCTCTTCGTCTCGAAATACTCCTACGGCTACAGCAAACACTCCTTCCCGCTGTCGCTCGCGCCGTTCTCGGGCCGGGTGATGGAGAGCGCGCCCAAGCGCGGCGACGTCGCGGTGTTCAAATATCCGGGCGACCAGGGCGAGGGTGTCCACCGCACCGACTACATCAAGCGCATCGTCGGCCTGCCGGGCGACACGGTGCAGGTCAAGGGCGGTGTCCTGCATATCAACGACAAGCCGGTCGAGCGCGTACGCATCGACGACACGGTGCAGGGCAGCGGCGGCGGCACGACGCGCAGCACGCTCTATCGCGAGACGCTGCCCGGCGGCGCGTCGCATCGCATCCTCGAGGAATCCGACAACGAGCGCTTCGACAACACCGAGGTGTTCAAGGTGCCCGCGGGCCACGTCTTCGTCATGGGCGACAACCGCGACAACTCGTCCGACAGCCGCAGCTTCCTGACCTCGATGGAGCGCATGCCGGACGGCCGCCTGCGCCAGGTCGAGACCAGGGTGCAGGGCTGGTACGTGCCGATGGAGAATCTGGTCGGCCGCGCCGAGTTCCTGTTCTTCTCCTACATCGAGACCGGCTACGAGCCCGGCTTCACCGAGCGCCTGCTGAGCGGAGTCTCTCTCGGCGCTATCGGGCGGATCCTCGACGGCATCGGCAATTTCATCGTCGCGCCGTTCGAAGGGCGCATCCGCTGGTCGCGCATCGGCCAGGCTATACACTGAGGGCGGCGTGGCAGCCGATCGCCGCAAGACCGGGCGCCGATCGGCCGATGCGCATGCGCGACTGGCCGGCCGGCTGGGTTACAGCTTCAAGAATCCTGAAGCGCTCGACGAGGCGCTGACCCATCGCAGCGCGGCCGAGCGCCAGCGGGTCGACGCGGCCTTCCGCTATGGCAACGAACGGCTGGAGTTTCTCGGCGATCGCGTGCTGTCGCTGGTCGTGGCCGACATGCTGCTGGCGCAGTTCCCGACCGAGAGCGAGGGTGAGCTGGCGCGCCGCCACGCCGCGCTGGTGCGCGCCGGCGCGCTGGCCACGGTGGCGCGCGAGATCGAGCTGGGCGACGATCTGATCCTGGGCGAATCCGAGGACGCCACCGGTGGGCGCGACAAATCGGCGATCCTCGCCGACGCCTGCGAGGCGGTGATCGGCGCGCTCTATCTCGACGGCGGTCTCGAGGCGGCGCGCGGCTTCATCGAGCGGCTGTGGCAGCCGCTGATCGCCGTTACTCCCAAGCCGCCGCGCGATCCCAAGACCGAGTTGCAGGAATGGGCGCAGGGCCGTGGCCTGCCGCTGCCGGCCTATCGCGAGGTCGGCCGAGAGGGGCCGGCGCACGCGCCGAAATTCGTCATCGAGGTCGAGGTCAGGGGCCACGCGGCCGTACGCGGCGCCGGCGGCAACAAGCGCGAGGCCGAGCGCATCGCCGCGCAAAGCCTGTTGGAGACGTTGCGGTGAGTGGAACCCGCGCCGGTGTCGTCGCGGTGGTCGGCGCGCCCAACGCCGGCAAGTCGACATTGGTGAATGCGCTGGTCGGCGCCAAGGTCTCGATCGTCTCGCGCAAGGTGCAGACCACGCGCACGCGCATCATGGGCATCGCCATGCGCGACCTGCCCGATGGCGAGCGCGCGCAGATCCTCTTCCTCGACACGCCCGGCATCTTCCGCACCCAGAAGCGCCGGCTCGAGCGCGCCATGGTCGCCGCGGCGTGGAAGGGCGCGGAGGAGGGCGATCGCATCCTGCTGGTGATCGACGCCGCCAAGGGATTGAGCGACGACGTGCGCGCCATCCTCGAGCGTCTGGCGGCGCGGCCCGATCCCAAGATCCTGGTCGTCAACAAGATCGACCTGCTGGCGCGCGAGAAGCTCCTGGCGCTGGTCGCCGAGGCCAACCAGGCGCTGGCCTTCGAGCGCACCTTCCTGGTCTCGGCGATCAAGGGCGACGGCGTCGATGACCTGCTTGACCACGTCGCGGCGCAGGCCATGCCCGGCCCGTTCCTGTTCCCCGAGGACCAGACCACCGACATGCCGATGCGCCAGCTCGCCGCGGAGATCGTGCGCGAGCAGGTCTTCGAGCAGCTGCACGAGGAGCTGCCCTACGAGATCGCGGTCGAGACCGAAGGCTGGCAGCAGAAGAAGGACGGCAGCGCCCGTGTCGAGTGCACCATCCATGTCGCGCGCGAGAACCAGCGCTCGATCGTGCTGGGCAAGGGCGGCGTCAAGATCAAGTCGATCGGTGCGCGCGCGCGGCGCGAATTGTCCGAGGTGGTCGGCCACCCCGTGCACCTGTTCCTGCACGTCAAGGTCAGCGCCAACTGGGCCGACGACCGCTCCCGCTACGCGGCGTGGGGGTTGGAGTACGATGCCTAACCCTTCCGTCATCCTGAGCGCGGCGAAGGATGTCTTTGGGACCGCCGGCGTCCCGCCGGCATCTTCATGAGCCGGCGGGACGCCGGCGGTCCCAGGAAGACTCTCTGGATCCCGCTGCGCTCGGGACTACGGCATGCGTTGAGGTCGAGATCGCATGGACTGGATCGACGACGGCTTCGTCCTGCACACGCGCGAACATGGCGAGAACGCCATCGTCGCGACCTTGCTGACGCGCGAGCGCGGCCGGCACGCCGGACTCGTCCATGGCGGAATGTCGTCGCGCCATCGCCCGATCTGGCAGCCGGGCAACCTCGTGCGCGTGGAGTGGCGAGCGCGGCTGGCCGAGCACCTCGGCACCTACAAGGGCGAAATGCTGGCGGCGCACGCCGCGCGTGCGCTCGACGATCCGCTGGAACTCGGCGGGCTGAGCGCCGCCTGCGCGCTGATCGACGGCGCGCTGCCCGAACGCGAACCGCACCCGGCGATCTATGACGGCTTCGTCGCGCTCATGACCGCGATCGGCCACGAGGGCTGGCCCAGTATCCTGGTGCGGCTGGAGCTGGGGCTGCTGCAGGAGCTGGGCTTCGGCCTCGACCTGGAGAAATGCGCCGCCTCGGGCGTGACCGAGGAACTGATCTACGTCTCGCCCAAGACCGGGCGTGCGGTGAGCGCGGCGGCCGGGGCGCCTTACGTCGACCGGCTGCTGAAGCTGCCGTCCTTCCTGGTCGTGGGCGGCGCGGCCGGTCTCGAGGACGTGCTGCTCGGCCTGGAGCTCACCGGCTATTTCATCGAGCGCCACGTCTTCTGGCCGCACAATCGTCCCCTGCCGCCGGCCCGGGAGCGCTTCCTCGATCTGCTGCGGCGGCAGGCGCCGGGCTAAAATATGCCCCTTGCCTCGGCTGGCGCGTGGACCTATTGAGGCGGGCAATATCCATTACAACAACGAAACGGCGGCCGTTTTCAGCGGTCTCCGACCCCTCTAGAGCATGGCGAAAAAGACGGTAACGGCCGCGCCGCCACCACCCCCGGTCCGGCCCGTGGCGTTGGGCGAGGCGCTCTCCGAGCGCTACCTCTCCTATGCGCTCAGCACCATCATGGCACGTTCGCTGCCCGACGTGCGCGACGGGCTCAAGCCGGTACATCGCCGGCTGCTCTACGCCATGCAGCAGCTCAGGCTCGACGCCAACGGGCCCTACAAGAAGAGCGCGCGCGTCGTCGGCGACGTCATCGGCAAGCTGCATCCGCACGGTGACCAATCGATCTACGACGCGCTGGTGCGACTGGCGCAGGATTTCGCCATCCGCTACCCGCTGGTCGACGGCCAGGGCAATTTCGGCAACATCGACGGCGATAACGCCGCGGCCATGCGCTACACCGAGGCGCGGCTGACCGAGGTCTCGGAAGCGCTGCTCTCAGGCATCGACGAGGACGCCGTCGATTTCCGCGCCAATTTCGACGGCTCCGAGACCGAGCCTGTCGTGCTGCCGGCGGCGTTCCCCAACCTGCTGGCCAATGGCGCGGCGGGCATCGCCGTGGGCATGGCGACGTCGATTCCGCCACACAATGTCGGCGAGCTCTGCGACGCGCTGCTGCATCTGATCAAGACACCCAACGCGCGCATCGAGACCTTGGTGCAGCACGTACCGGGCCCGGACTTCCCGACCGGTGGCATCCTGGTCGAGCCGCGCGACTCGGTGATCGAGGCCTACAGGACCGGCCGCGGCTCCTTCCGCATCCGCGCGCGCTGGACCAAGGAGCAGCTGCCGCGCGGCCAGTACCGCATCGTCATCACCGAGATACCGTACCAGGTGCAGAAGGCCAGGCTGATCGAGAAGCTGGCCGAGCTGGTCAACGGCAAGAAACTGCCGATGGTCGAGGATGTCCGGGACGAATCGGCTGATGACATCCGGCTGGTGATCGAGCCCAAAACCGGCAACGTGCCGGCCGACCTGCTGATGGAGCAGCTCTTCAAGATCACCGATCTGGAGAGCCGCTTCCCGCTCAACCTCAACGTGCTCGACGCCGATCAGACGCCCAAGGTCATGGATCTACGGGAGGCGCTGCAGGCGTTCCTCGACCATCGCCGCGTCGTCCTGAGGCGGCGCTCCGAGCACCGGCTGGCGGCGATCGAGCGGCGGCTGGAGGTGCTCGGCGGCTACCTGATCGCCTATCTCAACATCGACGCCGTGATCGAGATCATCCGTCGCGAGGACGAGCCCAAAGTTGAGCTGATGCGCCGCTTCAAGCTCAGCGACGCGCAGGCCGAGGCGATCCTCAACATGCGCCTGCGCAGCCTGCGCCGCCTCGAGGAAATCGAGATCAAGAAGGAGAACAAGGCGCTGACCGAGGAGCGCAAGGGGCTGAAGGCGCTGCTCGCCGACGAGAAGGAACAGTGGCAGTCGATCGCCAGCGAGATCCAGGAGCTGCGCAAGAAGTATGGCGCCAAGACCGAGCATGGGCGCCGCCGCACCGAGGTCGCCGACGCGCCCGAGCCGATCGATGTGCCGATCGAAGCCTTCGTCGAGAAGGAGCCGGTCACCGTCGTCTGCTCGGAGAAGGGCTGGATCCGCGCCGCCAAGGGCCATCTCGAGCCGACCGCCGCCGCCGAGCTGAAATACAAGGAAGGCGATCGCGAGAAGTTCACCCTGCACGCGATGTCGACCGACAAGCTGCTGGTGTTCGGCACCAACGGCCGTTTCTACACCGTGGGCATCGACAAGCTGCCCAGCGCGCGCGGTCACGGCGAGCCGCTGCGCCTGATGATCGACCTCGCCAACGACCAGGACGTCGTCGCGATGCTGGTGCTCAAGGGCGGCCGGCGCTTCCTGGTCGCCTCGCACGAGGCGCGCGGCTTCATCGTGCCCGAGGATGAGGTCGTGGCGCAGACCAAGAACGGCAAGCAGGTGTTGAACCTCTCCGAGGGAGAGGAAGCGGCGGTCTGCGCGGTGGTGCCCGAGGACGCCGACCATGTCGCGGTCATCGGCGACAATCGCAAGCTGCTGCTGTTTCCGATCGAGCAGGTGCCGGAGATGACGCGCGGTCGCGGCGTCATGCTGCAGAAGCACAAGGATGGTGGGCTGTCCGACGCCAAGGCCTTCAAGCTCGCCGATGGCCTGGCCTGGCAGCACCGCACGATCACGGCGGCCGAGCTCAAGGAATGGATCGGCGAACGCGCCCAGGCCGGCCGCCTGCCGCCGCCGAAGTCGCCGCAGCTCCGGAAGTTCTAGGGGACGGAGGCGGCATGGATATCCTGACCCTCCTCAAGGCCGCGCTGCTCGGCATCCTCGAGGGCTTGACCGAGTTCCTGCCGGTCTCCTCGACCGGCCACATCATCCTGATGGAGGAGCTGATCGGCTTCGAGGGCCCCAAGGGCAAGGTCTTCGAGATCGTCATCCAGTTCGGCGCCATCCTCGCGGTGTGCTGGCTCTATCGCGTGAAGATCTGGCGGACGACGATCGGCATCCGCCACGATCCGGTGGCGCGGCGCTTCGCCGCCAACATCGTCATCGCCTTCGTGCCCGCCGTCGTGGTCGGCGTGCTGTTCCACAAGCAGATCAAGGAAGTCCTGCTCAACGCCTGGGTCGTGTCGGTGGCGCTGATCGTCGGCGGCGTCATCATCCTGTTGATCGAACGCCTCGCGCCGCGACCGTCGGTGAAGCGCCTCGACGACATGGACTGGAAGCTGGCGCTGAAGATCGGCATCTGCCAATGCCTGTCGATGATCCCCGGCACCTCGCGCGCCGCCGCGACGATCATGAGCGCGCGGGTCTTCGGCGCCGATCGCGCGACGGCGGCGGAGTTCTCGTTCTTCCTGGCGATGCCTACCATGCTGGGCGCCGCCGTCTACGACACGTTCAAGAACCGCGCCTCACTGAGCGCCGATATCGGCGGCATCGTGCTGATCGCCATCGGCTTTGTGCTCGCCTTCATCACAGCGATGCTGGTCGTGCGGGCGCTGATCGGTTTCGTCAGCCGTTACGGCTTCGGTGTCTTCGCCTGGTATCGAATCATTCTGGGCAGCGTGGCTTTGGCGCTGCTGGCGGCGTCGCGGTATCTCTAGAGCAGCCGCTCCCATCCGGTCGCGTTCAGCGCCTCGATCGGGCGGTAGCGTGCCTTGTAGGCCATCTTCTGCGAATCACTGATCCAATAGCCGAGATAGACATAGGGCAGGCGCCGCCGCGCCGCTTCGGCGATCAGCCACATCACCATGTAGACGCCCAGCGCGCGGCGCGGCTGGCGCGTGTCGAAGAAGCTGTAGACCGCCGACAGACCCGAGCCCAGCGCGTCGATCAGGCAGGTGCCGACCAGCTTGCCCGCCGGGCCGCCATCGCGGAACTCGACCAGATGCGTGTCGACCGGGCTCTCCTCGGTCATCGCGCGGTAGTCGTCGAAATCCATGTCGGCCATGTCGCCGTCGCCGTGGCGGGCCGCGACGTAGCGCGAGAACAGCGCGAATTGCTCGCTGGTCGCCATCGCCGGTACCACGGCGGCGTGCACGCCCTCGTTGGCGCGCCAGACGCGTTTCTGCGAGCGGCTGGGTGTGAACTCGGCGGCCGGCACGCGTACCGGCACGCAAGCGCGGCAGCCGTCGCATAGCGGCTTGTAGACGAAGTGGTGCGAGCGGCGGAAACCGGAATCGGTGAGGCGGTCGTGCAGATCGAGCACGTCCGGACCGGCCAGCTCGGTGACCAGCTTGGTCTCGAACTTGTGCGTTAGATACGGGCAGCGCAACGCCGGCGTGGTCCGGAAGAACCGCAGCGGGGCCTGTGCTTGCCGAATGAACATCTGATACGCCGAAACGTGGTGGGCGACGATGAAGTGTAGGCATATCGATCACGTTACGGCTAGCGCTTCATCCGCGGCACGACTCCGACATGCGGCGTCCTGTCAATGGCAATGACAGGTATTCGCGCGCAGGATCGCCGCAAGAACAAGGGGCATCCCATGTCGTCGCGACGGCGCGTGCCGCCGAATGGGACCATCCTGCCGCCGCCGGCGGTCGATGGACCGCTGATCCTGTTCGATGGCGTCTGCGTGATGTGCTCGGGCTTCGTCGCCTTTGTCATCAAGCGCGACCCCCAGGCTCGTTTCCGCTTCGTCGCCGCGCAGACGCCGTTGGGCCAGTCGTTGCTGTCGCGGTTGGGCCTCTCGACCGTCGACTTCGAGAGCAGCATCCTCATCGAGGATGGCCGCGCCTGGTTCAAATCAGGGGCGTTCTTCGCGATCCTGCGCCATCTGCCCCGGCCGTGGCCATGGCTCAGGGTTTTGCGCTTCCTGCCCTTGGCGTTGACCGACCGCGTCTACAACCTCATCGCCGACAACCGTTATCGCCTGTTCGGCAAGCGTGAGTCCTGCCTGGTGCCGACACCCGACATCCGTCGCCGGTTCGTCGAATGAAGGTCACGGTGCTGGGCGCGACCGGCCTGTTCGGCGCGCGCATCTGCCGGCTGCTGGCGCGCGATCCCGCGATGGCGATCACTGCCGTCGCTCGCGACCACGCGAAGCTGGAGAAGCTGCGCCGGGAACTCGGCGTCGCGATCGCCGCCTTCGATCTCGCTGGCGACTGGCGTGAAGCGCTCGCCGCGACCAGGCCGGACCTGGTCATCCATACCGCCGGGCCGTTCCAGGGCCACAGTTACGCCGTCGCCGAAGCCTGCATCGCGATGGGTGCGCATTACGTCGACCTGGCCGATGCGCGCGGCTTCGTCGCCGGTATCGGCGCGCTCGACGACAAGGCGCGCGCCGCCAATGTGCTGGTCGCCAGCGGCGCCAGCTCGGTGCCCGCTTTGTCCGCGGCCGTCGTCGACCGCTTGCGTGACGGCTTCGCCGAGATCGAAGTCATCGACATCGCCATCACCCCGGGCAATCGCGCGCCGCGCGGCCGCGCCACTGTCGCCGCGATCCTGAGCTATGTCGGCCACACGCTGCGTTGGTGGCGCGGCGGTCGATGGCAGGAGGTCGTGGGTTGGCACGATCTGCATCGCCGGCGCTTGCCGACCCTGGGCCGTCGCTGGTTCTCGGCCTGCGATGTGCCCGACCTCGAGCTCTTCCCCGGGCGGTACCAGGTCCGCGAGCGGGTGCTGTTCCATGCCGGGCTGGAGCTGCCGTTGCTGCATCTCGGCCTGTGGCTGCTGTCGTGGCCGGTGCGCTGGCGCTGGCTGCGCTCGCTGGCGCCGGTTTCCGGCGTGATCGCCTGGTCGGCCGACCGCGTGCGCGCGCTGGGCACCGATCGCGGCGGCATGGCGGTCGATGTCGCCGGCCGCTTGGCCGATGGCCGCGCCGTGACACGGCGCTGGCGTCTGATCGCGGAGGCGGGGGACGGACCGTGGGTACCGACCCTGGCGGCGGTCGCGCTGGCCAGAGGTCTGGCGCGCGGTGCCATCGTGGAGCGCGGCGCCCGACCTTGCGTCGGGCTGCTGACGCTCGAGGAGATGCTCGCGGTCGCCGAGGGGCTGGCGATCCGCACGTCGGCGGACGAGATCGGTCCGGTCTACGAGACCGTGTGCGGGGCGGATGCCATCGTCGCCTTGCCCGCGCCGATCCGCGCCCTGCACGACAACGTGTCGCGTGCGCGGTGGTCGGGCCGCGCCAGCATCACCGGCGCGTCGAATCCGCTGGCGTTCATCGCCGCCCGCATCGTCGGCATGCCGCGCGCGGCGCCGGATGTCGACGTCACCGTCGCATTCGAGGTGCGCGACGGCGTCGAGCGCTGGCGGCGATCATTCGCGGGCAGGCCGTTCGTCTCGCTGCAATACGTGGGGGAAGGGCCGGACGCCGGCGCGGTGATCGAACGCTTCGGCGCGCTGTCCTTCGCCTTGCGCAACACGCTGAACGGCGAGGGCCTGTCGCAAGAGATCGCGGCGGCCTATGTGCTGGGAATCCGCCTGCCGCGCCTGCTCTGGCCACGCATACGCGCGCGCGAACGGGTCGACGGACAGGGGCGGTTCACCTTCGACGTCGCCATCGCCGTGCCGCTGCTCGGCCGGCTTGTCGCCTACAAGGGATGGCTGACGCCTACTTCGCCGGCGGCGCCAGATTGATCGTGCCGATGCCCTGGTTGATCACGGCGAAGCGGAATCCGGCGATGCGCACGTAGTCGAAGCGGCGCCAGCCGTCGACGAAGTTGCGATACCACGGTGACAGCAGGTTGCCGGACTGGCCCAGCGGGATGGCGAAGCGGCTATTGTCGAGGTCCTCGAAATCGTAGATCGCGCGCAGGGTCGCGCCGTGGACCGCGCTGAAAGGATCGCGCGCGCTGTAGGCGGCGCGGTTCAGCGTGTGCGGCCCACCATCGGCGGGAAAGCGCACCGAGGCGGCGTTGCGCACCAGCGGCAGTGCGTCGAGCAGGGCGTGGCGGTGCACCGCCGGATGCGCGTCGCCCCAGCGCCAGCGCTCCATGTTGGCGCCGAAGCGCGTCACGAGTTGCTCCAGCGCCGTGTCCAGCGAGCGCGCGATGATGTCGGCGCAGGTCTCGGTCTGGGGCGTGCGCGTGTCGTCGCACCAGGCGCTGTTTTCGCGCAGCGCCTTGACCAGGAAGGCGACGCTCTGGCCGGAAACCTCGCGATAGAGATCTTCGCCGAGTTCGTCGGCGTAAAGCGCGCGTTGCAGCTCGCGCAGCCAGGCGCTGTAGATCAGCGGCTCGGGCCGGTCTGCCAGCATGCGCCGGTTCCAGGTGCGCAGCATGTCGATGGCCGCGGCCTGACGGAAGCCGCGCGGCTCAATCGCCAGCATCAGCGGCAAGGTGTCGGCGGTGTCGGGCGAGACGTTGTCCTCCTGCATCGCGATCATGCTGCCGACGCCGTGGCGCTGCGTCGCCGCGAGCATCGCCGCGGCACGGCGCTGGCGGTAGGGCTCGACCCAGTCCTTGGTGATGAAGTGGCGGTACGTGGCGGGCGTGACGCGCGCGTTGGCGTTGACGATCACGCCGCTGGGCGGATTGAAGGCGCGCGGCAGCTCCTCGAAGGGCACGAAGCCCGCCCAGTCGTACTCGCCGGTCCAGCCCGGCATCGGCAGGCTGCCGTCGCCGCGGCGGCGGATTGGCACGCGCGCCGGCGAGATGAAGCCGATGTTGCCCTCGATATCGGCGAACACCATGTTCTGCATCGGGCTGACGATCTTGCGAGTCGCCGCGAGGAATTGCTCCCAGGTGGTCGCCAGGCCGATCTCGAGGAAGCCCTCGGCCGAGGTGTCGGCGGGATCGAGCGCCGTGGCCGAGAGCGCCAGCACATGGCCCGCCGGCGTCGCCGCGGCGGTGGCTTTCGGGTCGAGCACGTCGGAGATCACCGGCCCGTGGCGCGTCTCGCGCACGCGCAGGCGGACCGGATCCTGGAAGCGGACGGTGATCGCCTCCTCGCGCACGGCGAAGGCGCGCGAGCCCTCGGGGGTGACGTAGTTGTTCGGATTGGTCGGATCGATCTTCTCGATGAAGAGATCCTGGCTGTCGAGGTTGGTGGTGGTGAAGCCCCAGGCAATGCGGTTGTTGTGGCCCAGCAGGATCGCCGGCGTGCCTGGCATGGTGGCCCCGCGCATGTCGAAGTCCTGACCGACCAGCCGCGCGAGGTACCAGGTGCCCGGTGCGGCGAGGCCGAGATGCGGATCGTTGGCGAGCAGCGGCTTGCCCGAGCGCGTGCGCGCGCCGGCCACCACCCATTCGTTCGACGCCTCGCGCTTGCGCGTCGCGTCATGGTCGGTGACGTCGTAGAGCCTGTCGAGCGGCAGCGAGCGCAGCGCCTCGTTGACCACCGAAAGCGTGGCGTCGCGCGCGTCGTCGAGCTGCGGGAAGAGCTGGCGTGTCTTGTCCTCGCCCAGCGCCAGCAGCGCGCGGGCGCGCATCAGCTCGGCGCGCCAGTTGCCATCGAGGCTGAGCGCGAACAGCTTGGCTATCACCAGCGTGTCGGCCGGCGTCCACGGATCCGGCGTCACCTGCAAGAGCGTGAACTCCGGGCCGTAGGATCCCTGGCGCTCGCGGATATAGGTGTTCACGCCCGTGGCGTAGGCCTCGAGGATGCGCCGCGTGCGCGGCTGCAAGGCGTTGACGCTGTCCTGCGCGCGGCGATAGACGCCCAGGCCGCGCATGGTGCGGTCGAGGTCGAGCAGCGGCTTCAACGGGCCCAGCGGCGGCAGCATCTCGGCCACACGGCCGGCACCAATGCGGCGGCTGAACTCCATCTGCCACAGCCGGTCCTGGGCGTGGGCGTAACCCAGCGCCAGCGCCGCATCCTCGTGGGAGTTGGCGAAGATGTGCGGCACGGCGTTGGCGTCGCGCACGATCTGCACGCGATCCTGCAGGCCGGCGATGGTGCGATTGCCCGAGAGTGACGGCAGCGAGCCGCGCAGGTGGAAGTAGAGGCCCGCACCCATCACCGCCAGCACGATGACCAGCGCGCCCAGCGCGCGACCGATGTGGCCGAGGATGCGACGCAGGCGCTTCATCGGACTTCCTTCTCCCCGCGAAGGCGGGGAGAAGGTGCCCGAAGGGCGGATGAGGGGCTTCCCAGAAGCATGACCAGCGACGTCGTTGTTGATAGGCTCCGAAGTCCCTCATCCGGCGCTGCGCGCCACCTTCTCCCCGCCTTCGCGGGGAGAAGGGAAGAGCGGCTCGTTCTCACGCCCCGTCCAACCACTTCACGATGCGGGCGCGGTCGCTGTCGAGGTCGGGCGCCGGCGGGCGTGTCGTGGCGTCCGCGAACGCCGACATCTTCAGCGGGTTGCCGGCCAGCTTCAGCGTGCCGCCATTGCCGTCGGGCACCGAGACCAGCATGTTGCGCGCGGCGATCTGCGGATGGGCCAGGGCCTGCTCGATGTTGTTGATCGGCCCGCACGGCACGCCGGCCTTGCCCAGCACGCCGATCCAATGCTCGGTGGTATTGGTTTTGAGCACCGACTCGATCTCGTCCTGGATCTTCTCGTAGCTCTTCAGGCGCAGCGCATTGGTCTTGTAGGCGGGGTTGGCCGCCATGTCGGTGCGGCCCAGCGCGTCGCAGGTCTTGAGCCACAGCCCGTCATTGCCGGCGGCGATGATCAGGAAGCCGTCGCCGGTGCGGAACGCCTGGAACGGCGTGATCGTCGGGTGACGCGCGCCCAGCGGGCCGGGGATCTCGCGCTCGACCTGGTAGCGCATGACCGCGTTCTCGAGCAGTGCGATCTGGCAGTCGAACATGGCGATGTCGACCTTGGTGGATTCACCAGTGCGAAAGCGGTGCAGCAGCGCGGCGTTGACGGCCACGGCGGTGTAGAGGCCGGCGCCGATGTCGCCGATCGACATGCCGACGCGCGCCGGCGGCACCTCGGGGTAGCCGGTGACGCTCATGATGCCGCCCATGCCCTGCACGACCATGTCGTAGGCGGGATCCTTCGAGTTCGGGCCGGTATGGCCGAAGCCCGAGGCCGAGGCGTAGATCAGTCGCGGGTACTTGGGATGCAGCTGCTCCCAGCCGTAGCCCAGCTTCTCCATGGTGCCGGGGCGGAAGTTCTCGACGATGACATCGGCCTTGCTTAGCAGCTTCTCGAAGATCGCCCGGTCGGCGTCGAGCTTCAGGTCGAGCGCGATCGATTCCTTGCCGCGATTGACCGAGGCGAAATACATCGAGCGGCCTTCGATGAACGGGCCGTAGGCGCGCGCGTCGTCGCCGCCCTTAGGCGGCTCGACCTTGATCACCCGCGCGCCCAGCTCGGCCATCATCATGGTGCAGTACGGGCCGGCGAGGATGCGCGACAAATCGATGACGGTGACGCCCGAAAGCGGACCCTTGGCACTGGATACGGTCATGCGACTCCCTCGAATGGGGAGTTTCATAGCTCAGACCAGATGGACCTTCCAGACAGCAGTTCAGCGCCGCTCCGCCAGCAGCGCGTCGACGGCGCGCCACACCGTCCAGGCGTTGGCCAGGGTGACCGATGTGAAGCCGACATGGCCGATGCGCTCGACCAGGAACAGCCGGGCGGCGCCTGGTCGCACCGCCGCCGCCAGCGCCTCGCTTTCGCTGTAGGGAATGATGGGATCGTCGCGGCCATGCACGAGGATCAGCCGCGCCTTGAGTGGCTTCAGATCGTGCAGCGCCAGGTTCAGGGAATCGATGTCGCGCCGCACCGCGTCTGGTAGCGCCGCGACCAGGGCCGGCACCCGCGCCGGGTCGGTGGCTTCGAGAAGGTCGAGAACCGTCAGCCCCTGCGGCGACAGCAGCGCGCGGATATCGGCGGAAGAGGCATTGGGGTCGTCGAGCCGGCGATCGGCCAGCGTCCGCAGAAGGTCGCGGTCGCGCTCGTCGTCGAGGCGTCCGGCGTTGGCGTGCAGGAAGACCCAGCGGCTGTAGGTGTTGGGCGGCATGCGATGCAGCAACGGGTCGTTGGCCCGTCGAAAGGTGCCGGTGACCATGAACTGAATGGCGCTGTCGGCGTTGTGGTAGCCGCCGATGCCGACAATGAAGTCGACCTTGCCCGCGAGATCGGGCTCGAGCGCGGCGATGATCGCCGGCCCGACGCCATAGGAAACCGCCGCGATACCCAGCGGCAGCCGAGGGCGGTCGGCGTCGGCGCCGCGCAGCACCTCGGCGAGGCTCTCGGCGTCGGCGCGTGACAGCGAGAGGCGGCGCGGGCCGGGCAGCTCCGGCACGATCACCCGGAAGCCGGCGCGCGCCAGCGAGCGTGCGAGCTCGCGCAGGCGCGGCTCCTCGCGGCCGAGCACGGCGGCGCCGGGCACCAGCACCAGGCTGGCGCGCGCGCCGTCGGCCGGGGTGTAGAGATCGACCTCGACGGTGCGTAGCACGCTCGTGGTCTTGATCGGCGCGCCGGTCAGCCGCTTGTGGAGCGTCGGCTCGCCGGCGGCGGCGATGTCGGCCATCAGCAGCGCCGCCGTGGTCCAGCGCACGGGTTGGCCGAACGCGAGCAGGGCGGCGAGGGCAAGGCTGAGGATGACCGCGGCGCGCTTCATGGGTCGCGAGCCTGCCGCCCGAGCGTGGCGAAAAGGCGGCTCAGGCCGGCGCCAGCCGCGGTCGTGCGGCGCGCGCCTCCCACAGCGTGTTGAGCGCCAGCGCGCCCAGGATCACGCCGCCGCCGATGAAGCCGTAGAGCCCGGGCGACTCGCCGAAGGCCAGCCAGACCCAGAGTGGGCCGAGCACCGTCTCAAGCAGGCCAACTAGGCTCGCGGTGGCCGCTGGCAGGTGGCGTAGGCCCAGGGTGAATAGCACCAGGCCCAGCCCGAGCTGCACGACACCGAGGAAGGCTAACCACGGGATCTCATGCGATGGCGCCGGGAAGGGCCAGGCCAGCGGCAGGGTGATCAGGGCAGAGACGATGCCACCCATCACGACCGAGAACATCATGTTCACGTCCGGCCGCGTGCGGATCACCACCATGTTGGCGGCGAAACTGATGGCGCAAAACAGCGCCAAGAGCGGTCCGATGATCCCGGTGCTCGACAGCGAATCGACGACGGTCAGCGCCACGCCACCGATCGCCGCCAGCATGGCAAGCCAGGTCGCCGGCCGCACCGCCTCGCCGAGGAAGATCCGCGCCAGCAGGGCGGCGATCAGCGGCGCCGAGGCCGTGACCACCAGCGTGTTGGCGACGGTGGTGTGGTCCAGCGCGACGAAGAAGCCGACAAAGGCGCCGGACAGGCAGAAGGCGCTCAGCAGCATCGCGCGCCAGGCCCGGCGGATCGCGTCGAGCGTCGCGGCACGATCGAACACCAGGAGATAGCCGCCGATCGTCAGCGCCATCACCACCGAGCGCCAGAACACGATCTCCCAGGGATTGGCCTGCAAAGAGCGCGTGACGACGCCGGCGAAGCTCCAGCACAACGCGCCACCGGCGACCAGCGCGACGCCGAGGGCGAAAGACGGACGGGTCATGGTCGGGTTATGTCCGGCGTCTGTCGCCGACGCAACAGTGCTATTGTTCGCGACAATGCCCGTTGCCCTAGACCCCGAGCCGTTCCGCCCGCGCTTTCCCTGGCTGACCGCCGATCTTCAGACCATCGCCAACCGCATCGTGCCGCCGCCGGCGGATCTCGGCGCGGCGTCGAGCGAGCGCATCCGCCTGCCGATGACCGATGGCAGCGGCGACACGCTGCTGGCCACACTCGATCGGCCACGGGTCGAGCGCGGCGGGCCGCTGGTGATCCTGATCCATGGGCTCACGGGCAGCGAGAACAGCGCCTACATTCTGACGAGCGCGCGCCACATGCTGTCGTTGGGGCGTCGTGTCCTGCGGCTCAACCTGCGCGCTGCCGGTCCGTCGCGTACGACCTGCGGTGACATCTACTACGCCGGCCGTTCGCAGGATTTCCGCGCCGCGCTGGGGATGCTGGATCCGGTGCTGACCGCTGACGGTGTCTTCGCCATCGGCTACTCGCTGGGCGGCAACATGCTGCTGAAGTTTCTCGGCGAGGAGGGCGCGTCGGCGCCGCTGATCGGCGCGGCCACCGTCTGCACGCCGATCGACCTGTCGGTGACCTGCCAGCACATGCTGCGGCCGCGCAATCGTTTCTATCACCGCTACATTCTGGGCCAGATGAAGGCCGAGGCGACAGGCGAGGGCGCGCGCCTTACGGCCGCAGAGCGCGCGGCGATCCTCGGTTCGGCGTCGGTGTGGGAGTACGACGATGTCTTCATCGCGCCACGCCACGGTTTCGCCGGCGCCGAGGACTATTACGACAAGAACCGCGCGTCGCGCTTCATGCCGGCGATCCGCAAGCCCACCTTAGTGATCGCCGCCGGTGACGATCCTTGGGTGCCGATCGCGATCTATCGCGGCTTCGATTGGCAGGCGCATGCCGACCTGACGCCGCTGCTGGCCGAGGGCGGCGGCCATGTCGGCTTTCATGCCGCCGGCCATTCCGTGCCATGGCATGACCGCGCCATCGAGCGCTTCATCGGGGAGATCGCGACATGAGGACCATGACGTGTGCGCTGGCCGTGGCGCTGGTGTTGAGTATCGGCGCCGGCGGCGCGGCCGCTCAGGTCGTCGGCAAGGACTGCACGTTCAAGGGCTGCAAGCTGTGGGGCAAGGTCGAGGTCGTGACGTCGTCGCCCGACATCAAGATTCAGATCGTGAACTCGTTTCCCGACCTCAAGGTCATGCATGTCAACTCGTTCCCCGATTCCTGCGGCAAGTGGCAGGTGGTGACATCGTGGCCGGACCTGAAAGTGCAGTTCGTGACGTCGTTCCCCGACCTCAAGATCATGTACGTCAACAGCTTCCCGGGTTTGCCCTGACCTAGGGGACTATCTGGACAGGCGCCTCGGGCCATTCGCCGGCGAGCAGGGGACGCAGCAGGCCGGCGAGATCGCGCGGAATGAAGCTCTCGCGCGAGGCGACGATGTCGTCGAGCGACCACCATCGGAAGCCACGAAACGAATCCGCTTCCTCCGGCGTCATCTTGCGCACAACGGGCTCGAACGCGGGCACGCGCAGCGCATAGACATGGGCGCGCGTCAGCACGCGCTCGCCAGCGATATCGAGTTCCTTGTCGCTGATCCAGACGTGGCGGCCAACATCGGCGACCTCCAGCCCGGTCTCCTCGCGCAACTCGCGGCGCAGCCCATCCTCGAACGATTCGCCCGCTTCGAGCGAGCCGCCCGGTGTCACCCAGAACGTCGGCCGCAGGTGCGCGGCGGGATCGACGATGCGTCGGCCCGCCAGCTTCATCATCAGCACGCGATCCTCGGGATCGATCAGCAGCGCACGGGCGGACGGGATCAGGCGCACGGCGCGCGGCCCGGCGTCTACTTCTTCGCCAGCAGCTTCGCCGCGTCGACCGCGCCGTAGGTCAGGATGCCGTCGCAGCCGGCGCGCTTGAAGGAGGAGAGCGTCTCCATCAGCACCTTCTCCCACACCAGCCAGCCGCGATCGGCCGCGCCGCGCAGCATCGCGTACTCGCCGCTCACCTGGTAGGCGTAGGTCGGCACGCCGAAGGCGTCCTTCACGCGGCGCACGATGTCGAGATAGGGCAGGCCGGGCTTGACCATCACCATGTCGGCGCCCTCGGCGATGTCCAGGCCGACCTCGCGCAGCGCCTCGTCGGAATTCGCCGGATCCATCTGGTAGGTCTTCTTGTCGCCCTTCAGCACGCCCGAGCTGCCGATGGCGTCGCGGAACGGGTTGTAGAAGGCCGAGGCGTACTTCGCCGCGTAGGACATGATCTGCACGTGTTGATAGCCGGCCGCGTCCATCGCCTTGCGGAAGGCGCCGATGCGGCCGTCCATCATGTCCGACGGCGCCTGCACGTCGCAGCCGGCCTCGCTCTGCGCCAGCGCCTGCTTGATCATCACCTCGACGGATTCGTCGTTGAGGATCACGCCGTCCCTGACGATGCCGTCATGGCCGTCGCTGTTGAAGGGATCGAGCGCCACGTCGCAGACGATGCCGATATCCGGCACGGCCTTTTTGGCCGCGCGGATGGCGCGACACACCAGGCCCTTGGGGTTGTAGGCCTCGCGCGCGTCGGGCGTCTTCGCCGCCGGATCGACTTCAGGGAAGATGGCGATCGCCGGGATGCCGAGGTCGCGCGCTTGGCGCACCGCTTCGACGAACAGGTCGACGCTGAGGCGATCGACGCCGGGCATCGAGGAGACCGGGGTACGCGAATTGCTGCCTTCCTGCACGAAGACCGGCCAGATCAGGTCGTCGACGCTGAGCTTGGTTTCGGCCACGAGCCGGCGCGACCAGTCGGCGCGGCGGTTGCGGCGCATGCGTGTGGTCGGGAACGAGCCGAGGGTGGTGTAGCGTTGCGCCATGGATTATCTCTCCCTTGGCCGAGCTTATAGGACAGGTGTCGGCGCGCGGTAAGACGCCGAGTGCCGCAGGGAGCGTGCGGAATGATCCGGCTGGTTGTGGTGTTGCTGATCGCGCTGCTGGCGGTCCCATCCGTGTCGGCGCAGAATCGGCTGGCCGGTCGCTGGCAGGGCACGTACTACTGCGCGCAGGGCCTCACAGGCGTGACGTTGACTATCCGCGGCGATGATCAGAACGCCGAGGCGCTGTTCCACTTCTACCCAGTGCCGCAGAATCCCGGCGTGCCCGTCGGCTGCTACACCATGCTCGGTCACGTCGATACCGCCTCGGGCGCGATCAGCCTGGAGAGCGACGAGAGCCACTGGATCCTGCGGCCGTCAGGCTATGTCACGGTGAACTTCCGCGGGCGCTTCTCCGGCGGGCGCAACCGCATCATCGGTCAGGTCGAGGGGCCGGGCTGCTCGACCTTCATCATGCGCCGCGTCGAGGAGGCGCCGCCGGCACCGAAGGAGTGCTTCCTCGAATTGCCCAGTGTCGGCCTGCCCGCAAGTCAGGCCTGGATGAGGCGGCGGTAGTAGCCGTTGGGTCGCGCGCCGTCGCGCATGTAGATCCAGAAGCCGGCGACGAGCATCAGCTCGCCGAGAAAGCCCAGCAGCATCGGCAGCACCGACTGCAGGATGATGCCGACGCTGAAGCCGCCGCCGTAGTGACTGGCGATCCAGAACTGGGCGACGATACTGACCACGAGGCGGACGGCGACCCAGCCGATCAAGCCGCCAGCGGCGAAGCCGGGCGCCGACGGCGAGCGCGTGAGCGTCATCAGCGAGAACGCCAGCGCCCAGAGCAATAGATACAGCATCGGGACGGCGTGGAGCGCGCCTAGCCCCGCGACCGGCCCGGTGAAGAGGCCCCCCAGCTGTCGACCCAATAGCCCTAACGGTATCATCAACATCGCCAGCAGCATCAAGACCACGAAGGCGACGGCCAGCGCCCCGGCGCAGGCCACGACCAGAAGCAGCGAGCCTTCGAGGCGCGCCTCGGTCCGACTCGCCATTTCCTCCGCTGACATCGCACGCCAGGCCATTGGGCCCTCCCATGGTTGCTCTCTCGCAGAATAGCCCGCTGGCGCTTCGTTGACAGGCCGGGGTCGCTGGCTATGGTGGCCGCCGATGGATTTCACGCTTTCCGAAGACCAGGCCGCGTTCCAGAAGGTCGCCCGCGATTTCGCGCGCGATCGCATGTTGCCGCACGCCGCCGCCTGGGATCGCGACAAGGTCTTTCCCGTCGACACGCTGCGCGAGGCCGCCGCGCTGGGTTTCGGCGGCATCTATGTGCGCGACGATGTCGGCGGCAGCGCGCTCAGCCGCTTCGACGCGGCGCTGATCATGGAGGAGCTGTCGGCGGCTTGCCCGTCGACCGCGGCCTATATCTCCATCCACAACATGGCGGCGTGGATGATCGACGCCTTCAGCGACGACGCGCAGCGCCGGCGCTTCCTGCCGAAGTTGTGTGCGATGGAGCATTTCGCCAGCTACTGCCTGACCGAGCCCGGCGCAGGGTCGGACGCCGCGAGCTTGCGCACGAAGGCGGTGCTCGACGGCGATCACTACGTGCTCAACGGCAGCAAGGCGTTCATCTCGGGCGGCGGCCGCAGCGACATCTACGTCACCATGGTGCGCACCGGCGGCGAAGGCGCGGGCGGCGTGTCGTGCCTGGCGATCGAGAACGGCACGCCCGGCCTGGGCTTCGGCAAGCAGGAGGACAAGCTGGGCTGGAACAGCCAGCCCACCGCCGCCGTGATCTTCGAGAATTGTCGCGTGCCGGTCGCCAACCGCATCGGGCCCGAGGGTCACGGCTTTCGCATCGCCATGGCCGGCCTCGATGGTGGACGCATCAACATCGGCGCCTGCTCGCTGGGTGGCGCACGCGCCTGCCTGGAGACGGCCTCGCGCTACGTCGTCGAGCGCAAGCAGTTCGGCAAGCCGATCGCCGATTTCCAGGCCACGCAGTTCAAGCTCGCCGACATGGCGACCGAGCTCGAGGCCGCGCGACTGCTGATCCACAAAGCCGCGTCGCTGCTCGACGCGAAGTCGCCGGAGGCGACGCAGGCCAGCGCCATAGCCAAGCGTTTCGCCACCGACGCCGGCTTCCGCATCGTCAACGAAGCGCTGCAGCTGCATGGCGGCTACGGCTATCTCAAGGACTTCCCGTTGGAGCGCTACCTGCGCGACCTGCGGGTGCATCAGATCCTCGAGGGCACCAACGAGATCATGCGCGTGGTGATCGCGCGAAGGCTGATGACCGGGTGAAGCTCCCTCTCCCCGCGCGCGGGGAGAGGGTCGGGGTGAGGGGGAGTCGGAAGTTGCGCAGGACGGCGGTGCGCCACTTGATGCAGCCCCTCACCCCAACCCTCTCCCCGCTTGCGGGGAGAGGGAGGAAGAACAAGGAGTGAGTGCAAGTGGCGGATGAAGCGGAAATCCTGTTCGAGGTGAAGGACGGTCTGGGCGTCATGACGCTCAACAGGCCGCGGGCGCTCAATGCGCTGTCGGTGGGCATGATCCGCGAGATGGAGCGCATGCTCCCGCGATGGGAAAAGGACCCGGCGGTGAAGGCGGTGATCGTGCGCGGCGCCGGCGACAAGGCGTTCTGCGCCGGTGGCGACGTGGCTTTCCTGGCGCGCGAGGCGAAGGAGAATCCGTCGGGAACCGGCCGGCGCGACTTCTTCCGCGAGGAGTACATCGTCAACCGCCGCATCTATCGTTTCGCCAAACCGTGGATTTCGCTGATCGACGGCATCGACATGGGCGGCGGCGTCGGGCTGTCGGTGCATGGCACCTACTCGATCGCGACCGAGAAGTTCCTGTTCGCCATGCCGGAGACGGCGATCGCGCTGTTTCCCGATGTCGGCGGCGGTTACTTCCTCAATCGGCTACCCGGCGCGCTGGGCGTCTTCCTGGCGCTGACCGGCTATCGCCTGCGCGCCGCCGACGCGCTGTGGGCGGGCATAGTGCAGGCCTATGTGCCGAGCGCGAAGCTGCCGCAGGTGGTCGAGGCGCTGGCCAATGCCAACTTATCGGGGCTGCCGCTGCCGCGGCGCATCGATGCGATCGTCGCGCCCTTCGCCGAGGAGCCGGGCGCACCGACCCTGCCGGCGATGATGGTCGACATCGATCGCTGCTTCTCGGCCGACAGCGTCGAGGAGATCTTCGCCAAGCTCAAGGCGCTGGGCGGCGAATGGGCGGGCAAGCAGCTCGCGGTGCTGCAGAAGATGTCGCCGCTTTCGCTGAAGATCACGCTCGAGCAGCTGGCGCGCTGCGCCAACCGCTCGTTCGAGGACGTGATGACGCTGGAGTATCGGATGTCGCAGGCCTGCATGAAGCCCGACCACGATTTCTTCGAGGGTGTGCGCGCGGTGCTGATCGACAAGGACCAGAAGCCGACCTGGAACCCGCCGACGCTCGAAGGCGTGTCGCGCGCCATGGTCGAGGCGCATTTCAAGCCGGTCGCCAACGACCTGAAATTCGACTGAGGGAGACAACGACCATGGCGAAGATCGCCTTCATCGGCCTGGGCAATATGGGCGGGCCGATGGCCGCCAACCTGCTCAAGGCGCAGCACCAGGTCGCCGCCTTCGATCTCTCGGCCAAGGCGCTCGACGCCGCGGTCGCCTCGGGCGCGTCGCGCGCGGCCAATATCGCCGAGGCGGTGAAGGGTGCCGAGGTGGTGATCACCATGCTGCCGGCCGGCAGGCATGTGCGGGAGGTCTACGAAGGCGCCGTGCTGGGCGCGGCGGCCAAGGGCGCGCTGCTGATCGACTGCTCGACCATCGATGTCGAGAGCGCCCGCCACGTCGCGGCGGCGGCGGCCAAGGCCGGGCTCGACATGGTCGACGCGCCGGTTTCCGGCGGCGTCGGCGGCGCGGCGTCCGGCACGCTGACTTTCATGGTGGGCGGCCCCGACGCGGCTTTCGCGCGCGCCAAGCCGATCCTGGAGAAGATGGGCCGCAACATCGTGCACGCCGGCGCCAGCGGCAACGGCCAGGCGGCCAAGATCTGCAACAACATGATGCTGGGCATCACCATGATCGGCACCTGCGAGGCCTTCATGATGGCAAAGCGCCTGGGGCTCGACGCGCAGAAGCTGTTCGACATCGCCTCGACCGCGTCCGGCCAGAGCTGGGCGCTCACCAGCTATTGCCCGGTGCCGGGCCCGGTGCCGACCTCACCAGCCAATCGCGACTACGCCGCCGGCTTCACCGCGGCGATGATGCTCAAGGACCTGATGCTGGCGCAGGACGCGGCGCGCTCGGCCGGCGCCTCGACGCCGATGGGCGCCGAGGCGGCGCAGCTCTTCAGCCTGTTCGTCAACGCCGGTTCGGGCGCCGCCGACTTTTCCGGCATCATCCGCATGATCGACGGCAAGAGCGGCTAGATCCGGCCGCGGAAATCGTAGCGGTTGTCCGGCGGCAGCAGGATCATTCGGCCGTTGTTGATCAGCTCGCCGGCTTCCGGTGAGTTGACGCGGATCTCGGTCGACATGAGGCATCGCGAGAAGCCGGGATAGCTGCGCTCGCTGATGCCGTTCTGGCGCACCAGCAGGTTCCATGCCTCGCGGCTGAGATGCACCGCCACGACCCCACCGGCGTCCGGACCGGACAGCGTCGGATTGCGACCCACGTGGTTGAAGATCGCGTCGTGCGCCGCGTCGAGACGGCGCGAGAAGATGCCGCCGGTATCTTCATCGGGCTTCATGACCATTCGATCCCGGATACGGCGCTGCGCGTTGCGCGGAAAGCCGCGGTAGATCGTGATCTCGAAGTCGGCGGTGATCTGCAGCGGGGTGCGGCGCCAGCTTTCGGGTATGGTCTGGGGATTCACAAAGGGAAGGTTCATGTCCGTCTCCCAAGCCTGACGGAACACAGCGTAGATACGTGCCGTGATGTCGGCTGTTCCGTCGGGAACAGGCCGCCAGCTAAGATGAACCCGACAAGCAGATGGAGCCGTCATGGCCGCGATCACGCTTTACGACCTCGATGTCACCGGTGGCCGGCGGCCCAGCCCGTTCTGCTGGCGCGCCAAGTTCGCGTTGGCGCACAAGCGGCTGGCCTGGGACGAGGTGCCGGTCGGCTTCACCCAGAAGGACAAGATCGCCTTCGCCGGCTCGCGCACCGTGCCGGTCCTGGTCGACCACGGCCATGGCGGCAAGGTGGTGAAGGATAGCTGGGACATCGCCGAGCATCTCGACGAGACCTACACCGATGGACCCGCTTTGCTCGGCGGCGAGCGCGGCAAGGCCTTCGCGCGCTTCGTCGCCGCCTGGACCAACGTCACCCTGCACGGCGCGCTGTTCCCGCTGCTCGTCGCCGACATCCACGCCGCGGCGCATCCCGCCGACCAGGCGTATTTCCGCGAGAGCCGCGAGAAGCGGCTGGGCACGACGCTCGAGGCCGCACAATCGGCCGCGCGCGAACAGCGAATCCCGGCGCTGCGCGCGACCCTGGAGCCGCTGCGCCAGCAGTTGCGCGGACAGCCCTTCATCTCCGGCGCCGCGCCGGCCTATCCCGACTACACGGTGATGGGCGCCTTCATGTGGGCGCGCACGGTCTGCGCGCTGCCGCTGCTGGCCCACGACGATCCGCTGCACGATTGGATGGGCCGCATGCTCGATCTTTTCGACGGCATGGCCCGCGCGCATAAGCCGGCCGGCTGATCCACCGACAAGCATTTGTCGCCGGCGATCCGGATCTCCGACGCTGGCGATGATGGGATGTCGCCCTCAGGGGTTGCGGGCGACGAGATAATGGCGCATGGGTGCCGCGCACAAACGACCGGACATCCTCTCGGAAGCCGGAACCGCAAGGGCAGGAGCCCTATCATGTCGTCCGAATGGATAAAGTGCACGTCGCCGAACGGAGCGGCGATCTTCGTCAACATGGCAAACGTGGCTTATATTCGCGTTGTCGAGTCGGAAACCCGCATCGTGTTCCCGGGCGCGGCGGACGACTATCTTCGTGTCGCCGAATCGCCGGAGGACATCCTCGCGCTGCGCGCCGCGGCGCAGGCCTGAAACGTCAGCCACGGCGGCGATCAGAGCGCGCCGCGCAGGAAGTACCAGGCGATGCCGGCGGCGCTGCTCGCCAGCAGCACCGTGATCATGCCGATCTTGAAGCGGAATACCGCGATCGCCGCAGCCGCCGCCAGTACCAGCGACGGCCAGTCGACCGACGACAGCACCGGCACCTGCAGCGACATGCCGAGCCAGGCGAACGGCACGTGCTTGGTGAACAGCACCTGCAACGCGAACCAGATCGCCAGGTTCAGGATGATGCCGACCACCGCCGCTGTGATCGCGCCCAGCGCCGCCGACAGCGCCTTGTTGCCGCGCAGCGCCTCGACGAAGGGCGCGCCGAAGAAGATCCACAGGAAGCAGGGCGCGAAGGTCACCCAGGTGGTCAGCAGGCCGCCCAGGGTCGCGGCGAGCAGGGGATTGAGGCCGCCGGGGGCGCGGTGCGCGGCGAGGAAGCCGACGAACTGCGTCACCATGATCAGCGGACCGGGCGTGGTCTCGGCCATGCCCAGGCCGTCGAGCATCTCGCCCGCCGTCACCCAGTTGTAGTGCTCGACCGCCTGCTGCGCGACATAGGCCAGCACGGCGTAGGCGCCGCCGAAGGTCACCACCGCCATCTTGCTGAAGAAGACCGCGATGTTGCTGAAGACGTTGTCGGGCCCCAGGGTCAGCAGCAGTGCCGCCACGGGCGCCAGCCACAGCACGAGGAACACGGCGCTGATGGTCAGCGACCAGCGCAGATTGGGGCGCGCATGCGCGGGCGTTTCCTCGCCCAGCAGCGAGTCGCGGTCGGCGACCTGCTTGTCGCCGACCTTGCCGTGCCCGCCGCCGGCGAGGAACGCCGGCATCGCCATGCGGCCGCCGACATAGCCGATCACGCCGGCGACGATGATGATCAGCGGGAAGGGCACATCGTAGAAAAAGATCGCGATGAAGGCCGCGGCGGCGATGCCCACCATCACCTGGTTCTTCAGCGCGCGCTTGCCGACGCGCACCACGGCCTCGATGACGATCGCCAGCACCGCCGCTTTCAGGCCGAAGAACAGGCCTTGCACGATGCCGACCTTGCCGAAGATCACGTAGATCCAACTCAGCGCCATGATCGCCAGCAGACCGGGCAGCACGAAGAGCAGGCCGGCGGTCAGCCCGCCTTTGGTTTTGTGCATCAACCAGCCGATATAGGTGGCGAGCTGCTGCGCCTCGGGGCCGGGCAGCAGGGTGCAGTAGTTCAGCGCCTGCAGGAACCGCGCCTCGCCGATCCAGCGCTTCTCCTCGACGATGATGCGGTGCATGACGGCGATCTGTCCCGCCGGCCCGCCGAAGCTCAGCGCCGCGACGCGCAGCCACACCTTCACGGCCTCGCCGTACGGGACGCCGTGGTCGGCGGAATCCACCGGACGCCCGGGCAGTGTCTGGTCGGTCACTTGCTGCCCCGCTTTCCTCGGAAGGACTCATAGAGATCGTCGAGCACGGCGCCGCCGCGCGCCAGTCGGTGCTCGTCATTCTTTTGCGAGTCGGCGATGCCGGCGATCAACGTTCGGATGCCGGCGGCTTCCTCGCGGTCGTACTTGCCGTCCTTCAGGTCGATGTCGTGGACGATCTGGGCGATCGCGGTCAGCGCCGGATCCTCCGCGCCGCTTAGCGCCTTCAGCTCGCCGACCAGCACCTCGAAGGTGCAGCGATCGCCGCGATGGGTGAACTCGCCTTCGAACATGTCGAAGCGCAGCTCGCCTGGCCGCGGCGTGTAGCCGGTGCCGGCCACGAACTTGAAGCGCGCGTCGCTGTCGATGAAGCGGCGGATCAGCCAGGCGGAGGCGATGCGATCGATCTGCACGCCCTTGCGCGTGACCCACACGCGTCCCTTCAGCTTGCCGGTCGTGCCGGCATCTGATGGTGCGTCGCGCATGGCCGGGTCCTCCTGCTGGGGTTCGGATTCGAGGCCGGATACCAGCCCCTTGGCCGGTTCGCGGCCGTCGGCGCCGAAGAAGTCGATCGCCACCACCTCATCGAGCCGGCGGCGCAGGCGCGCGACCTGCGCGGCGAAGTCGGCATGCGCCTCGGCCGTATCGAGGCCGGTGCGGCGAGTGGCCAGATCGCGCGCGGCCACCGAGATCTCGGCATAGTCCTCGTCGCGCGCCGCGTCGAACAGCGCCTGTACCTCTGTATCATCGAGGCCGTCGATCAAACTCGCCTCGCACGTGAAGGCTTCGCCACCCAGCTCGACGATCTCGCGCACCAACCAGGCGAAATCCTCGCGGGTCTCGGCATTGAAGGGCAGGGCGTAGACCGCGTTTTTCACCGTAACGGCACCCAAGCCCTTGAGGCGACGCCAGATTTTCACCCGGGCATAGGCCGGCTTGGCGGGTAGCTGATGGATCAGCAACAGCCAGGGCGGGGAGTCAGCGGTCTGCGACGTACTCACGGTGCATCCGTATCATGTGGATAAGATTATATGCAACACTTATATCTTTTACTTGCGCTCCTTGGTGATGAGAGTATCGTGGTGATGAAACGAGTGTATCAGAGGTGCTGACCCATGTCGTTCTACACCCGGCCGATCTCCTTCAAGCCCTCCCGCCTCAACGGGCTGAGCGGGCGGCTGATCATCAGCCACTACGAGAACAACTATGGCGGGGCGGTGCGGCGCCTGAACGCGATTCGTGGCGAGCTGTGCACGCTCGACCCGGCGACCGCGCCCGGCTTTCGGCTCAACGGGCTGAAGCGCGAGGAGCTCATCGCCACCAACTCGATGCTCCTGCACGAGCTCTACTTCGAGGCGCTGGGTGGACCGGGCGGTGATCCTGAGGGAGACCTCGCGCAGGCGATCGAGCGTGATTTCGGGTCGGTGGCGCGCTGGCGCGCCGAGTTCGTCGCCATGGGCAAGGCGCTGGGCGGCGGTTCGGGTTGGGTGCTACTGACGCGCTCGGCGCGCGACGGCAGCCTGGTCAATGTCTGGGCGGCGGATCATACGCACAGCCTTGCCGGCGGCACGCCGATCCTGGCGCTCGACATGTACGAGCATTCCTACCACATCGATTTCGGCGCCAACGTCGCGGCCTATGTCGACGCGTTCATGGCGAACATCTCCTGGTCGCGCGTCGCGGCGCGCTTCGCCGTCACGCCGGCCGAAAGAAATCCGCACGCCATCGACACGACGGCGGCGCGCGCGCTGCTCGAGGCCAATCCCGACCTGCTGGTGATCGACGCGCGTCAGCCTGACGACGCGATCAGCGTACCGGTGCGCCTGCGCGGCGCGCGCCGCGCGCCGCCCGGCCGTGTCGAGGAGGTCGCGGCCACGTTGCCCAAGGGCGCCAAGGCGCTGGTCTATTGCGCCTGGGGCTTCGACATCGGCGGCGATTGCGCGGCCAAGCTGCGCGAGCGCGGCCTCGACGCCGTCACCATCGCCGGCGGCATCGGCTCCTGGCGCGCCGACGGCATGCCCACCGAACCGCACAAGGAAGGAGACACGCCATGAAGTGGGTCACCCGCGAACGGCCCAAGATCGACCGCATCGCCTGTCCTTGGCTGATCACGCGGTTCATCGACAAGCAGCCGGAGTTTCTCTACGTGCCGCCCGAGCGCGTGCTCGCCGTGGCCAAGGAGACCGGCGCCGAGCCCTACGACATCCCTAATGTGAAGTTCAGCCATGTCGGCGAGAAGTGCAGCTTCGACGCCTTCATCGCCGAGTACAAGCTCGACGCGCCGGGACTCGATCGTCTCGCGGACATCGTGCGCGGTGCCGACACCTCGCGCCTCGACCTGACGCCGCAATCGGCCGGGCTGTTCGCGATCTCGTTGGGGCTGAGTCACGTCTACCAGAACGACCACGAGATGCTGAAGCACGGCATGGTGATGTACGACGCGCTCTACGCGTGGTGCCGCAGCCTGACCGGCGAGACGCATAACTGGCCACCGAAGATGTGAGGCCGTCATGAGCATGGTGGCGACGCAGCCGGCGCCCGCACCGGCGGCGGCAGCGCGCACGCGCCTGCTGCTCGAGGGACCGATCGTGCCGACGCTGTTGCGGCTGTCGGTGCCGAACTTGGTCGTCAACGTCGTGTTGATCACCGTCACCACGACGGTCGACGCGCATTTCATCGGCCGCCTCGGCAGCGATGCGCTGGCCGGGCTCGCGCTGGTGTTCCCGCTGCTGATGCTGATGCAGCAGATGGCGAATTTCAGCATGGGCGGCGCGATGGCTGGGGCGGTGGCGCGCGCGATCGGCGCAGGCCGACGCGAGGATGCCGCGGCGCTGGCCGTGCACGGCCTGATCATCGCGCTGGCGGTCGCCGCGCTGTTCAGCGTGGTGTTCCTCAGCGCGGGTCCGGCGATCTACCGGGCGTTGGGCGGCAGTGGTGCGATCCTCGCGGTGGCGCTGGAATACTCTAACGTGATCTTCGCCGGTGCCTTCGCCTATTGGCTGTTGAGTGCGCTCACCAGCGTGGTGCGCGGTACCGGGCAGGTCGGCATGCTGGCCTGGGTCTACGTCGCGGCCGAGATCCTGCATATCGGGCTGGTGCCGCTGCTGGTCTTCGGCTGGGGGCCGGTTCCGGCGCTGGGCATCGCCGGCGCCGGCGTGGCGACGGTGATCTCGTTCACAGCTTCGTCGCTCTATCTCGCGGCCTACCTGGCGTCAGGACGCGCGCCCGTACGCCTGACGCTACGGGGCGTAACGCTCAGCGGCCGCTTGTTCCGCGACATCCTGCGCACCGGCGCGCCGCTGTCCTTGCAGCCGATCCTCAACAACATCTCGCTGGCGCTGCTCACCAGCTACGCCGGCGCGCTGGGCGCGGCGACGCTCGCCGGTGTCGGGGCGGCGGTACGCCTGGAGTACCTGATGTATCCGGTGGTCTTCGGGCTCGGTGCCACCGTCGTGGCGATGGTCGGCACCAACATCGGCGCGGGTCAGACGGCGCGCGCCTTTCGCATCGCTTGGATCGCGGCTGGCCTTGCCGTCGCGGCGACGGCTGCCGTGGGCGTGCTGGCGATCCTGTGGCCGCGACTTTGGATCGCGCTCTTCACGGTGGCGCCCGAGATCGACGCGCCGGCCACGACGTATCTCGCGATCGCGGCGCTGGGCTACGCCTTCATCGGCATGAACACGCTGACCCAGGCGTTCCAGGCCATGGGCCAGACCTTCTGGCCGCTCGTCGGCGTGGTGAGTCGAGCGGCGCTGCTCGCGATCGGCGGCTGGATCGTGATCAACGCCAGCGGCGGCGGCGTGGTGGGCCTGGCCGCGATCACCGCGCTCGGTCTCGCGGTGGCCGGCGCCGTCGTCGCCATCGCCTTCTGGCTGCGAACGCCGCGTCTACGGGAGGTATCGCCATGAGCCAGGCGCCGCTCAGCCTTGTCGCCCATGTCGAGCTGCCGCCGCACAAGGGCAAGGGAGGCTTCGACCACGCCGCGGTGCATGCCGCGACCGGCCACGTCTATGTCGCGCACACCGCGAACGACGCAATCGACGTGTTCGATCCGTCGCGCGGCGAATACCTGTACTCGATCCCGGACCTGCCCGGCGTCGCGGGTGCGCTGGTGAGTGATGAAGGTCAGGTCATCCTGTCGTCGAATCGCGGTGCCGACACGATCGGCGTGTTCGCGCCGGGCCGGGATCCGGTGGTGAGGCGGCTGGGCGTCGGCGTGCGGCCCAACGGTCTTGCCTACGACCATCGTCGCCAGCTCGTGCTGGCGGCCAATGTCGGCGACGAGAACACGCCCGGCACACATACGGTGTCGATGGTGTGGCTCGGCGGTGAGTCGGTGCGGCGCGAGATCGCCGTCCCCGGACGAACGCGCTGGACGGTGTTCGATCCGACTACCGATCTGTTCTACGTCAACATCGCCAAGCCTTCGCAGATCATCGTCATCGACGCGCTTCAGCCCGATCGTGTCGCGCGGACCTTCGTGATCGCGCATGCTGGCGCGCACGGGCTCGATCTCGACATCGCGACACAGCGACTGTTCTGCGCGTGCGACGCCGGCGTGCTGGTGACTCTGGACGCGCGCTCCGGCGCGGTGCTGGACGAGAAGCCGCTGAGCGGCGTGCCCGACGTCGTCTGGTTCAACCGTCAGCGCCAGCACCTCTATGTCGCCGTCGGCGATCCCGGCGTCATCGATATCTTCGCGACGTCGCCGGTGAGGAAGTTGGCGACGGTCGAGACGGAAGCCGGCGCGCATACCACCGCGCTGTCACCATCAGGTGATTGGCTCTGCGCCTTCCTGCCGCGCACGCATCGCGCGGCGGTCTATCGCATCGGCGGCGCATAGGAGGGAACCATGTCCACGCTGCTCGTCCTGTCGCGCGCGGATGTAGCGGGGCTGATGGACTACCCCGACTATGTCGAAGCGGTCGAGGCCGGTTTCCGCGCCGCCGCGGCCGGCGGGGCGCTGGCGCCGCCCGCTGGGGGCTTCCAGGTGCCGGGCGGCTCCTACCACGCGAAGGGCGCGGTGCTGCTGACGGGTGAGCCACCCGTCGTCGCCATCAAACTGAATGGCAACTACCCCGGCAATCCCGCCGCCAACGGACTGCCCACCGTGCAGGGCGTGATCTATCTCACCGACGCGACCAACGGCCGGCCGTTGGCGCTGATGGATTCGATCGAGATCACCATCAATCGCACCGGCGCGGCCACGACGCTCGCCGCCCGGTACCTGGCACGACCGGAGTCGAAAGTCGCGACGGTCTGCGGCGCCGGGGTGCAGGGCCGCATCCAGGCGATCGCCATCGCCGCCGCGCTGCGGCTGGAGACGATCCATGTCTGGGACATGCGGGCGGAGGCCGCGGATCGCCTGGCGCGCGAACTAGCCGGTGCGCTGCGGCTCGATGTGCGGCCGAGCGCCGATCTCGCTGTCGCTCGTGCGAGCGACGTCATCGTCACCTGTACCTCCGCGCGCGCGCCGTTCCTGACGAGCGAGCTGGTGCGACCCGGTACTTTCATTGCCGCCACCGGTGCCGACAACCACGACAAGAGCGAGATCGACCCGCGGCTCTACGCCGCTGCGCGCGCTGTCGTGGATTCGCTGGAGCAATGCGCGGAGATTGGCGATCTGCATCACGCGCTTGCGGCGGGCACCGTCGGCCGCGAGCACGTGCACGCGACGCTGGCCGAGATCGTCGCGGGCCAGAAACCGGGCCGTGTCGACAATCGGCAGATCACGCTGTTCGACAGCACCGGCCTCGGCCTGCAGGACGTCGCCGCGGCCGCGGGCGTCTATCGCCGCGCCCTCGCCCGTGGTGTCGGCACGCGCCTGGCGATCTGAGGAGGTCGGCCGTTGCGGGCTTGCCGCTTCTCGACGTCGTCATCTTCAGCGTCGCGGTGTTCACCGCGGCGTTCGTCACGGGCGTGGCGGGCTTCGCCTTCGGCCTGGTCGCCGCCGCGATCTGGCTGCATGTGCTGACGCCGGCGCAGAGCGCCGTGCTGGTCACCGCCTACGCCATCATCGTGCAGGGTTACGCGACCTGGAAGCTGCGGCACGCGATCCGCTGGCGGCGCGTGTTGCCGCTGCTGATCGGCGGTCTGATCGGCATACCCCTGGGTATCGAGGTGCTGCGCCTGCTGCCGGCCGCTTCGATGCGCATCGGCATCGGTGTCTTTCTGATCGCCTTCAGCCTCTACAACCTGCTCAAGCCTGAGATGCCGCGATGGCCAGGCGAGCGTCCCATCACCGATGGCGGCGTCGGCGTGCTGAGTGGAATCCTCGGCGGCGCGGCCGGGCTCGCCGGCATATTGCCGGCGATCTGGTCGACGATGCGCGGCTGGCCGCGCGATGAGCAGCGCGCCGTCTTCCAGCCGGTCAGTGTGCTGATCTTCCTTGCAACGGCGGCGTGGTTCGGCGGCACGGGCACGATCGACATGCCGACAATCCGGCTTTTCGTCATCAGCCTGCCGGCGCTGGCGCTTGGCACCTGGCTCGGGCTCAGCCTCTACGGACGGCTCGACGAGGCGTCGTTCCGCAGAATCGTGCTGGTGGTCCTGCTGATCTGCGGCGTCGCCCCCGTCGCCCCGCCGCTGATCCGCTAGGGCGTCAGCACCACGCGGCCGACGACCTTGCCGGCCTTCAGTTCCTCGAGCACGTCGTAGGCGGCTTCGAGCGGGCGCGTGGAGTAGGGCAGGGCCTGCACGCGGCCCTCGCGCACCAGCTTCATCAGCTCCTGCAGCTCCTGCAGGTTGCCGACATAGGAGCCTTCGATCGCCGCCATCTTGAACGGCATGGCGATGGGCGCGAAGGGCGCGTCGCCGCCGAACAGGCCGACGATCACCACCTTGCCGCCGCGCCGGATCGAATCGAAGGCGAAACGGAACGAGGCCGCGGCGCCGACGAAGTCGATCGCCGCGTCGACACCGCCGCCGGTCTGCTGCACCAGCTTCTGCACCGCGCCCTCGGCCTTGGGATTGATCGTGTGTTGGGCGCCGTGCTTCTTGGCCACCGCGAGCTTGCTGTCGTCGATGTCGGCGACGACGATCTCGCCATCGAAGATCGCCTTGGCGACCTCGAGCCCGGCCAGGCCCACGCCGCCGGCGCCGACCAGCAGCAGACGCTTGCGGTTCTTGACCGTCTCGGTCTTGCGGATCGCGCTGTAGGCGGTCAGGCCCGAGCAGGCATAGGTGCAGGCGAGATCGATCGGCGAGTTGCCGGGATCGACCAGGTACTTGCTGTGCGGCACGATCACATGCGTGGCATAGCCGCCGTCGCGCCGCGTGCCCAAGGTGCGCGGCGTCGGGCAGAGCAACTCCTCGCCGGCCTGGCAGGCGGCGCAGGTGCCGCAGCCGATCCACGGGAAGACGACATAGCGGCTGCCGGGCTTGACGTTCTTCACGTCGGGGCCGACGGAAACGACCTCACCGGCGATCTCGTGGCCGAGCGTGAAGGGCAGCTTCATGCCGCGTGTGGTCATCTCCAGCTTCTGGCCGCCGCCGAGATCGAAGAAGCCCTCCCAGATGTGCAGGTCGGAATGGCACACGCCGCTGGAGACGATCTTCACCAGGACCTCGGAGCCCGTGGGCTTGGGATCGTCGTAGGTGTTGAGCTTCAGCGGCTTGCCGAATTCGACGATTTGCATGGCGCGCATGGGGTCCCTCCCGTAGCATCCGCGGCGATTTTGGCGGCGCATCCTAGACGGGGGAGCACGTGGCGCAAGCGGACGGGATCGCTGAGCGGTTCGACCCGGCGAAGCACAGCTTCGGGCCGGCGCATTACTTCGAGGACCTCAAGCTCGGGCAGCGTTTCTACATCAACTCGCGCACCCAGACCGAGGCGCTGTTCTCGGCCTTTCAGCTCGCCAGCGGCGACAACCATCCCATCCACTACGATCGCGTCTATTGTCAGGCGCGCGGCCATCGCGACATGCTGGCCCATGGCCTGCAGGTGGCGATCCAGGCGGCGGCCGGCGGCGGCATCTTCCCGCATATCCTGGGCGACTCGCTGATCGGCTTCATCGAGCAGTCGTCGCGTTTCCTCAAGCCCGTCTATGTCGGCGACACGCTGTTTCCGATGATGGAAATCACCGAGCTGAAGCCCAATCGCTCGACCGGCGTCGTGGTGTGCAGGATCACCGTGCACAATGAGAAGGGCGATCTCGTGATGGACGGCGAGCACAAATACCTCGTGCGCAAGCGGCCGGCCTCGTAGGAGCGGATCATGGGCATTCTCGACGGCAAGGTGGCGTGGGTCACCGGCGCGGGCACCGGCATCGGTCGGTCGGGCGCGATCGAGCTGGCGCGCGCGGGCGCGCATGTCACGCTCTCGGGCCGCACCGCCAAGACGCTGGAGGAAACGGCCGACCTGGTGAAGCGGGCGGGCGGCGCCTGCGTGATCGAGCCGCTCGATGTCGCCGACAAGAAGGCGGTGGCTGAGGTCGCCGCGCGCATCATCAAGGCGCGCGGGCGCATCGACATCCTGGTCAACAGCGCCGGCATCAATATCCCGACGCGCGCCTGGGGCAATGTCGACACCGAGGGCTGGGAGCAGGTGCGCTCGATCAACCTCGACGGCACGTTCTACTGCTGCCACGCGGTGATCCCCACTATGCGCGCGCAGGGCGGCGGGCTGATCGTCAACGTCGCGAGCTGGCTGGGTCGCCACGTCTCGCCGCTGGGTGGGCCGAGCTACACCGCGAGCAAGGCCGGCGCGCGGTTCCTCAGCGAATCGATCAACGCCGAGCAGGGCAAGTACGGCATCCGCGCCTGCAGCCTGTGCCCGGGCGAGGCGGCCACGCCGATCATGGACCGCCGGCCGGTGAAGCCGCCGCAGGTCGAGCTCGACCGCATGCTGCAGGAGGAGGATCTCGGCAAGACCATCCTGTTCCTCGCTAGCCTGCCGCCCCGGGTGTGCATCAACGAGATGGTCGTGTCGCCGACATGGAACCGCTTTTATGTGGGCGGCCTGGAGACCACGACGCCGGCGGCCAGGACTTGATCAGGCAGGCGTCATCGTGCTGAAGCAGAAGCGTATCAAGAGGAGAGACCCATGATCGGCGTGATCGCGACACTCACTATCAAGCCCGGCACCAACGCCGATTTCGAGGCGGTCGTCGGCCAGCTGGCCAAGGCCGTGCGCGCCAACGAGCCGGGCAACAAGCTCTACGCGCTGCATCGCACCGAGGATGCCAACGTCTACGTCTTTCTCGAGCGCTACGACGACGAGGCGGCGTTGGCGGCGCATCGCGCGGCGCCGCACTTCAAGGAGCTGGGCCGCAAGCTCGGCGACTATCTGGCCAAGCCGCCGGAAGTGAAGCGCATGCCGGAGATCGATTTCTAGCCTCTCTGTCATTCCGAGCGCGGCGAGAAATCTAGACAAGCCTAGATCCCTCGCTGCGCTCGGGATGACGGGTGAACGCAGGAGCAGCCATGTTCGACGGCCTCATCCGCCGCTCCAAGCCGGGTACCGCGCCCGGCATGCTGGTCGGCCGCGAGCCGATGCCGGACGAGGCGCTGACCTTCACGCTGACCGAGTACACGCTGGAGGGCTGGGAGGTCTACAACGAGGTCGAGGTGGCGGAGTGCAGCTTCCACCTCACGACACCGGGCCGCACCTGGATCGACGTCGCGGGCCACGCCAGCGCCGAGATGCTGCGTTCGCTGGGCCAGGCTTTCCACCTGCACAGCCTGGCGCTGGAGGACGTCTTCCACGGCAACCAGCGGCCGAAGCTGGAGGTCTACGACAAGCAGGGCTTCATCGTGCTCAACGATCCGGTGATCATCGACGACGTCTTCAAGAGCCGGCAGGTCAGCATCTTCTTCGGCGACAACTATGTGATCAGCTTCCACGACCACAAGGAAGACATCTTCAAGCCGGTGCGCGAGCGCATCCAGCAGGACGGCTCGCGGCTGCGCCAGTTCGGCACCGACTACCTCGTCTACGCGCTGGTCGACCTCGTCGTCGACCGCAAGTTCCCGTTGCTGGCGCGGCTGAGCGAGCGGCTCGAGGAGCTCGAGGACGAATCCATGGAGTCGCGGCCGACGCGCGAGACGGCGCAGGACATCCACGCCGCGCGGCGCGCGCTGGTGGGATTCCATCGCGTGCAATGGGCCGAGCGCGAGACCGTGCTGGCGCTGATGCGGCCGGACACGCCCTTCATCAAGCCCGAGACGCGCACCTACCTGCGCGACTGCCTCGACCACACCGTGACGGTGCAGGAGCTGGTCGAGAGCTACCGCGACATGGCCGGCGGCCTGATGGAGCTCCACCTGATGGAGACGTCGAATCGCATGAACGAGGTGATGAAGGCGCTGGCCATCGTCACCGTGTTCTTCATGCCGCTGAGCTTCCTCGCCGGCATCTACGGCATGAACTTCGAGACCAATATCGGCAATATGCCGGAGCTGGGCTGGAAGTATGGTTACGCGTATTTCTGGGCCATGGTCGTGCTGATCGTCGGCGGCCTGTTCTGGTGGATGAGGCATCGCAAATGGCTGTGAGCGGCTATCGCCTGTTTGGCTCCGAGCTGTCGCCTTACTCCGTGAAGGTGCGCTCCTACCTGCGGTTCAAGGGCGTCGAGCACGAGTGGGTGCCGCGCGGGCCCAACAGCGCGGCGGAGTTCCAGAAATACGCCAAGCTGCCGCTGATCCCGCTGCTGGTGACGCCCGAGGGCGCGGGCCTGCAGGACTCGACGCCGATCATCGAGACGCTCGAAGCCAAGATTCCCGAACCGTCGATCCACCCCGAGGATCCGGCGCTGCGTTTCCTGTCCGAGCTGATCGAGGAATACGCCGACGAGTGGGGTAACAAGTCGATGTTCCACTACCGCTGGAGCTACGCGGCGGACGCCGAGTCGGCATCCCAGAGCATCGCCCGCCAGATCGCGCCCGACGGCTCCGACGACGCGGCGGTGGCCAAGACGGCCGAGGGCGTGCGCGGGCGCATGATCCCGCGGCTGAGCTTCGTCGGCTCAAGCGAAGGCACCAAGGACACCATCGAGAGCTCGCTGCGCCGTATCCTCGACACCCTGGAAATGCACTTCGTCGGCCGCAAGTACCTCTTCGGCGATCGGCCGGCGCTGGCCGATTTCGGCCTGTGGGGCCAGCTCTACGAGTGCTGGACCGATCCGACGCCCAAGGCGCTGATCGACGAGCTCTACCCCAACAGCTGGCGCTGGATCGAACGCATGCTGAACCCGAAGATCGAAGGCGGCTGGGACACCTGGTCGTCGATGCGCTGGGGTATCGCCCGCCTGCTCGACAGCGAAGTGGCCGGGATGTTCCTGCCCTGGTCGACGGCGAACGCGGTGGCGCTGCGAGGCGGGCAGGAACAATTCACCGTGATGCTCGAAGGCAAGCCGTTCACCCAGCAGACGCAGAAGTACCACGCACGCTCGCTGGCGGAGATCAAGCGCAAGTACCAGGCGGCGAAGAGCGCGCCGGGCCTCGACGCGATCCTCAACGAAACGGGCTGTTTGCGCTGGCTGGAGGATTAGTAGGGAGCGTTTTCCTCCCTCCCGCTTGCGGGGAGAGGGTCGGGGTGAGGGGGAGTCTCAGGTTGCGCGCGACGGTCGTGCGCCACTTGATCCAGCCCCTCACCCCAACCCTCTCCCCGCTCGCGGGGAGAGGGAGCAATGAGCGGTCGTCAATCACCGGCGGCGGCGTTGGCGAGGCGGCGGCGCAGGTTCTCCGTCGTCGCGCCCGAGCCGTCGGCGCTCCAACCTGGCCGGCCGAACATGTGCATGAAGCGGGCGCGCCACGACGTCGCCTGCCGCAGGTCGCGCGCCATCTGCACCCAGTCGTGGAAGGCGATCTTGATCGGATTGTAGGACCGCAGCGGCTTCACCAGACCGTAGCGGCAGGGCAGGTCGGCGCGCTCCGCGATGAAGGTGCCGAACAGCCGGTCGAAGACGATCAGCACGCCGCCGTAGTTGGCGTCGAGATACTCGGGGTTCGACGCGTGGTGCACGCGGTGATGCGAGGGCGTGTTGAAGATGTACTCGAACCAGCCCAGCTTCGGGATCCAGGTCGTGTGCAGCCAGTATTGATAGAGGAGATTCACCGACAGGGTGAGGAACACCGCGGCCGGCGGGAAGCCCAGCCAGATCAGCGGCACGTAAAAGAGCGCCGAGCCGGCCAGCCGTCCGGTCAGGCCGAAGCGGTAGGAGGCCGACAGGTTGAGCTGTTCCGGCGAGTGATGCACCGAGTGCGTCGCCCAGAACCAGCGCACCCGGTGGCTGGCGCGATGGAACCAGTAGTAACAGAACTCCTGACCGAGAAAGAGCAGGACGAAGGCGCTCACCGTGTCGAGCTGCACGGTGGTCAGGCGATTCTGCCAAGCCCAGGCGATGACTGGCGCCGCCAGGCCAAGCGGCAGGAGGCGGCGGACCAGCAACTCGCGCAGCAGAAAGTCGGCCAGTGACGCCAGCGCCGCGCGCCAGTCGTAGGCTTCCTTGCGCACCAGGGCGAGCACCACGCCCTCGAGCGCGGCGAGCGCGATCAGGATGGGGATGGCGTAGATCAGGAGGCGGGCGAAATCCTTGAACTCGGGAGGCATGTGTTGTCTCGCAGCCGTTGATGGCCCGCCGCTCGTAGGCTGTTTGTCGCCGGCGCTCTCGCCGATTTTCGTTCATAGCTGGCCGATTCTGAAATCGGCCAGCGAATTCAGGCGGCTGGCCGGCCACGGGCGCGGCGGAACTCGCTCGGCGTCAGCCCGGTCCTGGCCTTGAAGGCACGGTTGAACGGGCCGATCGACTGGAAGCCGGCATCGAGGGCGATGGTCAGGATGGGCACAGCGTCCTGCGCCGGGTCGGCCAGGGCGGCCTCCGCCTCGGCCAGCCGATAGCCGTTGATGAAGGCCGTGAAGTTGCGGTGACCCAGCTGTTGGTTGATCAGGCGTCGTAACCGGTATTCGGGAATCGCCATCCGAGCCGCCAGGGTCGCGATGCTGAACCCATCCTCCCGATAGCACCGCTCCTGCTCCATCAGGCGGGTGAGCTGCGCGAGCAGCGCGGTGTCGGCTGGCTCGACAACGGTCGGTTCAGCGGGCGTCGATGGCGCCGGCGCAGCAGGGGGGAGCTCCGTGCCGGTCGACACGCCCAGCGCCAGCATCTGCGCGGTGCTGCGCAGCGTGAGGCGGGCCAGGGTCACGATCGCGGCCAGCAGGAGCAGTCCGTACGACTCGACGGCGCGGCTGGGCGCGCTGTCGATCCTGACCTCGCGCAAATTGGCGACGACCAGCACGACCACATAGAGCGCGATCAGCCCGATCAGCACCAGGCGGAAGCGCCGGCGCGGTTCGATCAGGTCGCTGCTGCGGCCGATCGCGGCTTGCCAGACGGCCATGCCGACATAGACCAGCGACAGCGCGCTGAAGATCCACCACAGGATCCTGTGGCCGATGAATAGGCACAGCGCCGCGACGATGATCGCGCCCAGCCACGGCACGGCCAGCCACCACGATGGCTGGAACTCGTCGTCGAAGCAGGCGGCGGAGAACAGCCAGAACAGCGCCGGCGTCGACATCGACACCAGGCGCAACGGCGTGACCCATGGCGCCTCGGCGATCGAGAGCGCCGCGATCGGTTGCGCCGAGTCGACGACGTAGGCGGCCGCGCCAAGCGCCAGCAGGCAGCCGGCCCAGCCGGACGGGGAGCGCCTGCCGTCGCGCCACAGCATGGCGGCGAGCAGCAGGAAGAGCGCGACCGCGCCGCCGCGAACCGCCGCGTCGAGCAGGGGCATCGCGGCCGCGCCGGGCCTTATCGCGCCGTGAAGGACTGCATCCCGGTGATGGCGCGGCCGAGGATCAGGGCGTGCACGTCGTGCGTGCCCTCGTAGGTGTTGACCGCTTCGAGGTTCATGACGTGGCGGATGACGTGATACTCGTCGGACACGCCGTTGCCGCCGTGCATGTCACGGGCCTGGCGGGCGATGTCGAGCGCCTTGCCGCAATTGTTGCGCTTGATCAGGGAGATCATCTCCGGCTGCGCCTTGCCTTCGTCCTTCAGGCGGCCGACGCGCAGGCAGGCCTGAAGCCCCAGCGCGATCTCGGTCTGCATGTCGGCGAGCTTCTTCTGGATCAGCTGGTTGGCCGCGAGCGGCCGGCCGAACTGCTTGCGCTCCACCGTGTAGTCGCGCGCGCGCATCCAGCAGAACTCGGCGGCGCCCATGGCGCCCCAGGCGATGCCGTAGCGCGCGTTGTTGAGGCAGCCGAACGGGCCGCCCAGCCCCGAGACGTTGGGCAGCAGGTTCTCGTCCGGCACCATCACGTCGCTCAGCATGATGCCGCCGGTGACCGAGGCGCGCAGGCTGAACTTGCCCTCGATCTTGGGCGTCTCGAAGCCCTTCATGCCGCGCTCGAGGATGAAGCCGCGGATCGCGCCGTCCTCGGTCTTGGCCCAGACGACGGCGACGTCGGCGATCGGGCTGTTGGTGATCCACATCTTGGCGCCGTTGAGCTTGTAGCCGCCCGGCACCTTGGCCGCCTTGGTGATCATGCTGCCCGGATCGGAGCCGTGGTCGGGCTCGGTCAGGCCGAAGCAGCCCACCCACTCGCCGGTGGCGAGCTTGGGCAGGTACTTCATGCGCTGCTCCTCGGTGCCGTAGGCGTAAATGGGGTGCATCACCAAGGAAGACTGAACGCTCATCGCCGAGCGGTAGCCGGAATCGACGCGCTCGACCTCGCGCGCCACGAGGCCGTAGACGGTGTAGCTCGAGCCGGCGCAGCCATACTTCTCGGGCAGCGTGCTGCCGAGCAGGCCGAGCGCGCCCATCTCGGTCATGATCTCGCGGTGGAACTTCTCGTGCCGGTTGGCCTCGATCACCCGGCTCATCAGTTTGTCCTGGCAATAGTCGCGCGCGGCGTCGCGAATCGCGCGCTCCTCCTCGGTCAACTGGTCATCGAGGAAAAAGGGGTCCTGCCAGTCGAACGGCGCGGCGCCGTCCTTGATGCCCTTGGCGTTGGCGGCCTTCACGGCGCTGGCGATGGCGGACGACATGGCTGTTCTCGCTGTTTTCTTCGGTCGGGGTGGCGTTCGCCGGCCCTCTTAACAGACACCGGCACGGCGATCCACGCGAGTTGTGAGTCCTCGCCGCTTGCCCCCCGCCTGATGATCGGGTTTATATCGATACAATTAAGTCACGGGGACGCATGGAGTATTTCCTTCAGCAGCTGGTGAACGCGCTGACCTTGGGCGCGATCTACGGCCTGATCGCCATCGGCTACACGATGGTCTACGGCATCATCGGCATGATCAACTTCGCCCACGGCGATGTCTTCATGATCGGTGGCTTCATCGCCCTGATCGGCTTCATGATCTGCGTCGTGCTGGGGCTGGGTTGGGCGCCGCTGGCGATCCTGCTGGTGCTGCTGCTGACCATGGCGTTCACCGCCGTCTATGGCTGGGCGATCGAGCGGCTGGCCTATCGGCCGCTGCGCGGCTCGTTCCGGCTGGCGCCGCTGATCTCGGCCATCGGCGTGTCGATCGCGCTGCAGAACTACGTGCAGATGGCGCAGGGCGCGCGGTCGAAGCCGCATGTCTCGCTGGTGCAGGGCGGCTTCAATCTCTACAGCGCCAACGGTTTCGACGTGCGCGTCGGCTGGCTGCAGATCGTCATCGTCGTGGTGACCGTGGCGCTGATGGTCGGCTTCACGCTGCTGATCAACCGCACCGCGCTGGGCCGCCAGCAACGTGCCTGCGAGCAGGACATGAAGATGGCGGCGCTCTTGGGCGTCAACGTCGATCGCACCATCTCGCTGACTTTCGTCATGGGCGCCGCGTTGGCCGCCGTCGCCGGCATGATGTTCCTGATGTACTACGGCGTGATCGATTTCTTCGTCGGCTTCCTCGCCGGCATCAAGGCGTTCACCGCCGCCGTGCTGGGCGGTATCGGCTCGCTGCCCGGCGCCATGCTGGGCGGGCTGCTGATCGGCCTGATCGAGGTTTTCTGGGCCGGATACTTCTCCAGCGAGTACAAGGACGTCGCCGCCTTCGGCGTGCTGATCCTGGTGCTGATCTTCCGGCCCAGCGGCCTGCTCGGCCGGCCCGAGATCGAGAAGGTCTGAGATGGCGCTCTCCACGGCCGTGCCGTCCGCCGCCGCGCCCGACTGGCCGGCGGCGCTCAAGGACGCGGCGATCACCTCGGCCATCGCACTGGCCCTGGGGATTTTCATCTCGGGCTTCCGCACCTTCGACCAGGGCGGGCTGAAATTCGACTATCTGATCGTCGACGTGCTGGTGGCCTGTGTCATCATCTTCGTCGGCCGGCTGGGCCTCACCCTGTCGTCCTCGGCGCCGGTCGCCGCGCTGGGGCTCGGCGTGGCCGCGCTGCTTGTCGCGGCGGCGTCCTTCGCCGCCGGGAAGGCCTCGTTCATGCCATCGGTCTTCCTGTCGGTGGTGTGCGGCGGCGCCGGGCTGTTGCTGGCGCTACGGGGCGGCTGGGCGCTGGCGGGTCGTTCCAGCGGCGGCGCGCAGGCCATCCTGCAAGGCGGCTTGGCGCTGTCGGAGGTGGTGCGGCTGGCCTTTCCGTGGCTGGGCGCCGGGGTGTTCACCTTCGCCGTGGTGATGCCCTTCCTGCCCTTCGCCGACCAGCGGGTGATGGATCTGGCGATCCTGATCCTGACCTATGTGATGCTGGGCTGGGGCCTGAACATCGTCGTCGGCCTCGCCGGTCTGCTCGACCTCGGCTACGTCGCCTTCTACGCCGTGGGCGCCTACACCTACGCCCTGATCTCGACCCAGCACGGCCTGAGCTTCTGGGTCTGCCTGCCGATCGCCGGCATGATGGCGGCGTTCTTCGGCATCCTGCTGGGCTTCCCGGTGCTGCGCCTGCGCGGCGACTATCTCGCCATCGTCACCCTGGGCTTCGGCGAGATTATCCGCATCGTGCTGTTGAACTGGATCGACTTCACCAAGGGGCCCGACGGCATCGGCGGTATTCCCGGCGCCACCTTGCTGGGCCATCCCTTCGCCGAGACCGCGCCGGAAGGCACGACGACCTTCCACCAATGGATGGGCATCGACTTCAACGCCAACCACCGCCTGATCTTCCTGTACTTCGTCATCCTGGCGCTCGCGATGATCACCAATTTCGTCACCCTGCGTCTGCGCCGCCTGCCGGTCGGCCGCGCCTGGGAGGCGTTGCGCGAGGACGAGATCGCCTGCCAGGCGCTGGGCATCAACCCGACCAACACCAAGCTCACTGCCTTCGCCATCGGCGCGATGTTCGCGGGCTTCGCCGGCTCCTTCTTCGCCGCCAAGCAGCGCTTCATCAGCCCCGAGAGCTTCGTCTTCATCGAATCGGCGATCATCCTCGCCATCGTCGTGCTGGGTGGCATGGGCAGCCAGCTCGGCGTCGTGCTGGCCGCGGTGATCCTGATCGGCCTGCCCGAATGGTTCCGCGACCTCGGCCAGTTCCGCATGGTGTCCTTCGGCCTGGCCATGGTGCTGATCATGGTGTTCAAGCCCGGCGGCCTGATCGCCCATCGCGATCCCACCATTCGCCTGCATCCCGCCAACGGCCGCAACGGCGGCCGATGACGGCGCCGCTGATCCGCGTCCAGCACCTCACCATGCGCTTCGGTGGCCTGGTGGCGATCGACGACGTTTCGTTCGAGGGCGCGCCCGGGGCGATCACCGCCATCATCGGCCCCAACGGTGCCGGCAAGACGACGGTGTTCAACTGCATCACCGGTTTCTACCGGCCGACGGTCGGCCGCCTGGCGCTCAATCACGCGGGCGGCGAGTTCCTGCTCGAGCGCATGCCCGGCCACGAGATCGCTCGGCGCGCGAAAGTGGCGCGCACCTTCCAGAACATCCGCCTGTTCCCGGGCATGAGCGTGCTGGAGAACCTGCTGGTGGCGCAGCACAACAAGCTGATGCTGGCCTCGGGCTACAGCGTGCTGGGCATCCTCGGCGTCGGCGGTTACGGCGCGGCTGAGCGCCGCGCGATCGACAAGGCGCGTGGCTGGCTCGAGCGCATCGGCCTGCTCGAGCATGCCGATCGCCATGCCGGCGAGCTGCCCTATGGCAGCCAGCGCCGCCTCGAGATCGCGCGCGCGATGTGCACCGATCCGGTCCTGCTGTGCCTGGACGAGCCGGCCGCCGGCCTGAACAACCGCGAATCGGCCGAGCTCAACGAGCTGCTGCTGTCGATCCGCGAACTCGACAAGGTCGGCGTGCTGCTGATCGAGCACGACATGAGCGTGGTGATGGCGATCTCCGACCACATCGTCGTGCTCGACTATGGCCGCAAGATCGCCGAGGGCGCGCCGGCCCAGGTGCGCGGCGATCCGGCCGTGATCCGCGCCTATCTCGGCGAGGAAGAGACGCGGGAGGCGGCGCATGGCTGAGCCCATGCTGCGCGTCGAAGGCGTCGAGACCTTCTACGGCGCCATCCAGGCGTTGCGCGGCGTCGACATCGAGGTCAATCGCGGCGAGATCGTCACCCTGATCGGCGCCAATGGCGCCGGCAAGTCGACCCTGCTGATGACCATCTGCGGCTCGCCCAGGGCGCGGTCGGGCAGGGTGCTGTTCGAGGGCCGCGACATCACCGGGCTGCCGACCTTCGAGATCGTGCGCTCGGGCGTGGCGCAGGTGCCCGAGGGCCGCCGCATCTTCGCGCGCATGAGCGTGTACGAGAATCTGCAGATGGGCGCGACCTTCGCCGATCCGAGCCATTTCACCCATGACGTCGAGCGCGTCTTCACGCTGTTCCCGCGCCTGAAGGAACGGCGCGACCAGCGCGGCGGCACGCTGTCGGGCGGCGAGCAGCAGATGCTGGCGATCGGCCGCGCTCTCATGAGCCGTCCCCGTCTGCTGCTGCTCGACGAGCCATCGCTCGGCCTGGCACCGCTGATCGTCAAGCAGATCTTCGACATCATCGGCGCCATCGCCCGCGAGGAGGGCGTCACCGTTTTTCTGGTCGAGCAGAACGCCCATCGCGCGCTCAACCTCGCCGATCGCGGCTACGTCATGGTCAACGGCCGCATCACCTTGAGCGGCGGCGGCAAGGAATTGCTCGCCAACGACGACGTGCGCTCGGCCTATCTGGGTGGCCATTGATGAACGCCAAAGGCTGTCGCATATGGCGTCTTCCTCCCTCTCCCCGCTTGCGGGGAGAGGGTTGGGGTGAGGGGCTGAGGCAAGT